>NZ_JBVIHH010000007.1:287017-351145 GCF_055570395.1 Streptomyces sp. NPDC031210 | reverse complement strand
CCCCCCCCCCCCCCCCCCCCCCCCCCCCCCCCCCCCCCCCCCCCCCCCCCCCCCCCCCCCCCCCCCCCCCCCCCCCCCCCCCCCCCCCCCCGCCCGCTTCCTCCGGTGTGAAAGCCCACGCAAAAGCCCGCTGACCAGGAGATTCCTCTCCCGGTCAGCGGGCTTTTCGCACCGTCGGGACGACAGGATTTGAACCTGCGACCCCTTGACCCCCAGTCAAGTGCGCTACCAAGCTGCGCCACGTCCCGGTGCTCGAACCGGCCGGAGACTCCCGGCCGGGGCGTGCAGAAGAAAAATACCCTGTCCCGGGCCCGGAATCCAAAGCGGGTCCCCTCCGGCCCTCTCCGGCCGCCGCGCGAGGGGCCGAACACAGGCACCCGGCCGCCTCGTCACGCGGCGCGACGCGCGCGGGGATGCTTCGATGGACGTATGGCCGCCAAGTCCTCCTCCGCCGGTATCCGGGTGCGCCGGGTCTACGACGACCCCGGCCCCTCCGACGGCGCCCGGGTCCTCATCGACCGGCTGTGGCCGCGCGGGATCGCCAAGGCGGACCTGCCGCTGACCGAGTGGTGCAAGGACGTCGCGCCCTCGACGGAGCTGCGCCACTGGTACGGGCATGAGGACGAGCACTACGAGGCGTTCGCCGAGCGGTACCGCGAGGAGCTGGCGCGGGACCCGGCGCGGGGCGCGCTGGAGCGCCTGCGGGAGCTGGCGGCGGACGGCCCGCTGACGCTGCTCACCTCGACGAAGGACGTGGCGCACAGCCATGCCGCCGTGCTCGCCGACCTGCTGGGCGAGAAGCCCTGACGCGCTTTTCGGCCTCCTGATCCACACCGGTACAGCCCCCTGGCCTGCCCTTTCGTCGGGGCGTTGACGAAACATACGGTGGAGTGCATACTTATGCCTATCAGCGTATGCATCGTAAGGAGAACCCCGTGACCGAGCGCGTCGTACTCGCCTACTCGGGCGGCCTGGACACCTCTGTCTGCATCGGCTGGATCGCCGAGGAGACGGGCGCCGAGGTCATCGCCGTCGCGGTGGATGTCGGCCAGGGCGGCGAGGACCTGGATGTCATCCGCAAGCGCGCGCTCGCCTGCGGTGCCGTCGAGGCCGAGGTCGCGGACGCCAAGGACGAATTCGCCGACGAGTACTGCCTCCCGGCGATCCAGGCCAACGCCCTTTACATGGACCGCTACCCGCTGGTCTCCGCGCTCTCGCGGCCGGCCATCGTCAAGCACCTGGTCGCCGCCGCCAAGAAGCACGGCGCCTCCACCGTCGCCCACGGCTGCACCGGCAAGGGCAACGACCAGGTCCGCTTCGAGGCCGGCATCTCCTCCCTCGCCCCCGACCTCCGGTGCATCGCCCCGGTCCGGGACTACGCCATGACCCGCGACAAGGCCATCGCCTTCTGCGAGGAGAAGAACCTCCCGATCGCGACCACCAAGAAGTCGCCGTACTCCATCGACCAGAACGTCTTCGGGCGGGCCGTCGAGACCGGCTTCCTGGAGGACATCTGGAACGCGCCGATCGAGGACGTGTACGAGTACACCGAGAACCCGGCCACCCCCCGGGAGGCCGACGAGGTCGTCATCTCCTTCAAGGAGGGCGTTCCGGTTGCCCTCGACGGCAGGCCCGTCACCGTCCTCCAGGCCATCCAGCAGCTCAACGAGCGCGCCGGAGCCCAGGGCATCGGCCGGATCGACATGGTCGAGGACCGCCTGGTCGGCATCAAGTCCCGTGAGGTCTACGAGGCGCCCGGTGCCATCGCGCTGATCACCGCCCACCAGGAGCTGGAGAACGTCACCGTCGAGCGCGAACTGGCCCGCTACAAGCGGCAGGTCGAGCAGCGCTGGGGCGAGCTGGTCTACGACGGCCTGTGGTTCTCGCCGCTCAAGCGGGCCCTGGACGGCTTCATCGCCGAGGCCAACCAGCACGTCACCGGCGACATCCGGATGACGCTGCACGGCGGCCGCGCGGTCGTCACCGGCCGGAAGTCCGACAGCTCGCTCTACGACTTCAACCTGGCGACCTACGACACCGGCGACACCTTCGACCAGTCGCTCTCCAAGGGCTTCATCGAGCTCTTCGGAATGTCCAGCAAGATCGCGGCCAAGCGAGACCAGGCCTAGAGGCCCGGGGTCGATACCCTCGCGTACGACAGCCGCCTCCCCGCCACGCACGGTGGGGAGGCGGTGGCAGATGGGCCGGGCTTTCCCCGGCAGACCAGTCACAGTCTTTGAGGAGCAGAGTTGAGCAACGGCGCTGAGTCGACGGAAAAGGGTACCGGGGACGTCCGGCTCTGGGGCGGCCGTTTCGCCGACGGACCGGCCGCGGCGCTGGCCCAGTTGTCGGCGTCCGTCCACTTCGACTGGCGGCTGGCACCGTACGACATCGCCGGGTCCCGCGCGCACGCCCGCGTCCTGCACAAGGCCGGGCTGCTCACGGCCGACGAGCTGGAGCGGATGCTGGCCGGCCTGGACCGGCTGGAAGCCGACGTGGCGGACGGCTCGTTCACCGGCACCGTCGCCGACGAGGACGTCCACACCGCGCTGGAGCGCGGGCTGCTGGAGAAGCTGGGCGCCGACCTCGGCGGCAAGCTGCGGGCCGGCCGGTCCCGTAACGACCAGGTCGCCACGCTCTTCCGGATGTACCTGCGCGACCACGCCCGGATCATCGGCGGGCTGATCGCCGACCTCCAGGACGCGCTGGTCGGCCTGGCCGAGGCCCACCCGGACGTCGCCATGCCCGGCCGCACCCACCTCCAGCACGCCCAGCCGGTGCTCTTCGCCCACCACGTCCTCGCCCACGCGCAGTCGCTGTCGCGGGACGCCGAGCGGCTGCGCCAGTGGGACGAGCGCACCGCCGTCTCGCCGTACGGCTCGGGCGCGCTGGCCGGCTCCTCGCTCGGCCTCGACCCGGAGGCGGTCGCCGCTGACCTCGGCTTCGAGCACGGCTCGGTCGGCAACTCCATCGACGGCACGGCCTCCCGTGACTTCGTCGCCGAGTTCGCCTTCATCACCGCGATGATCGGCGTGAACCTCTCCCGCATCGCCGAGGAGATCATCATCTGGAACACGAAGGAGTTCTCCTTCGTGACGCTGCACGACGCCTTCTCCACCGGCTCGTCGATCATGCCGCAGAAGAAGAACCCGGACATCGCCGAGCTGGCGCGGGGCAAGTCGGGCCGGCTCATCGGCAACCTGACCGGCCTGATGGCGACGCTCAAGGCGCTGCCGCTCGCCTACAACCGCGACCTCCAGGAGGACAAGGAGCCGGTCTTCGACTCCTGCGACCAACTGGAGGTCCTGCTGCCGGCCTTCACCGGCATGATGGCCACCCTCACCGTCAACCGCGCGCGCATGGAAGAGCTGGCCCCGGCCGGCTTCTCGCTGGCCACCGACATCGCGGAGTGGCTGGTCAAGCAGGGCGTGCCGTTCCGGGTGGCGCACGAGGTCGCGGGGGAGTGCGTCAAGGAGTGCGAGGCGCTGGGGATCGAGCTGGACCAGCTCACCGATGACCAGTTCGCCAAGATCTCCGCGCACCTGACGCCGGAGGTCCGTACGGTCCTCAACGTCCCCGGCGCGCTCGCCTCGCGCAGCGGCCGCGGCGGCACCGCCCCCTCGGCGGTGGCGGTGCAGCTCGCCGAGGTGAAGGCCGACCTGGCGGCCCAGCGGGCCTGGGCGACGGCGAAGCAGTAAGGCGGGGCGGACACTCGCACGGCGGCGGCCCCCTTCGAGGGGGCCGCCGTTTTTCACCCTCCGGATGAGACATCCACGTCTCATCCGGATAGTCTGTGTCTCATGGCCGTGGTTCGAGAACAGGTGCTCAAGGAGGCCGCCGCGCTGCTCACCCGCAGAGCGACCACCTCGATGGACGAGATCGCCCGGGCCGCCGGCATCAGCCGCGCGACCCTGCACCGGCACTTCGCCGGCCGGGACGCCCTGATCCGCGCCCTGGAGGAACTGGGCATCGAGCGGTTCACCCAGGCGATCGACGCCGCCCGGCCCGACGAGGGCAGCGCCGCCGACGCGCTGCGGCGGCTGATCGCCGAAGCCGAGCCGGTCGCCGGCGTACTGGCCTTCCTCTTCACCGAGAACCAGCTCTTCGAAGGCGGCGAGGTGCACGCCGGCTGGGCCCGTCTGGACGCCCGGATCACCGCCCTCTTCCGCCGCGGCCAGGAGGAGGGCGATTTCCGGATCGACCTCAGCTCCGCCTGGCTCACCGAGGCGTTCTACGGCCTCATCGGCGCCGGCGCCTGGGCCGTCCACGAAGGCCGCGTCGCCCGCAACGACCTCAACCACTCGATCGCCGAGCTGCTGCTCGGCGGCATCCGACGGAGCATGGAGAAATGAGCGAGCCCATAGCGTCAGCACCGGCCGGTTCGGCCCATGTGGACGACCAGCCCCGCCCGGGCCGCTGGCTCGCGCTCGCCGTCCTCGTACTCGCCGTCCTGCTCGTCGGCGTCGACGTCACCGTCCTCGGCCTCGCCACCCCCTTCCTCAGCGAGGACCTGCGCCCGTCGGGGACGCAGTTGCTGTGGATCGGCGACATCTACTCCTTCGTCATCGCCGGTCTGCTGGTCTCCATGGGCAGCCTCGGCGACCGGATCGGCCGCAAGAAGCTGCTGCTGATCGGCTCCGCCGCGTTCGGCGGGCTGTCGGTGCTGACGGCCTACGCCACCAGCCCGGAGATGATGATCGCCGCCCGCGCCCTGCTGGGCGTGGCCGGCGCGACGCTGATGCCCTCCACCCTGGCGCTGATCCGCAACCTCTTCCACGATCCCAAGGAACGCAGTCTGGCCGTGGGGATCTGGGGCGCGATGGCCTCGGCGGGCACCGCCGTCGGCCCGGTCCTGGGCGGGTTCCTGCTGGGCCACTTCTGGTGGGGCTCGGTCTTCCTGATCAACCTGCCGGTGATGGCGCTGCTGGTCGTCGTCGGTGCCAAGGTCATTCCCGAGTCCCGCAATCCCGACCCCGGTCCGTGGGACATCCCCAGCGTCGGGCTGTCCCTGGTCGGCATCGTCGCCGTGGTCTACGCCGTCAAGGAAGCCTCGGTGCACGGCTACCGCTGGGACATCGCACTGGCCGCCGTGATCGGCGCGCTCACGCTCTGGGTGTTCGTCCGCCGCCAGCTCACCCTGGACTCGCCGCTGCTGGACATGAAGCTCTTCCACCACCGGGGCTTCTCCGGTGCCGTGCTGGCCGACCTGCTGACCATCCTGGGCCTGTCCGGCCTGGTCTTCTTCCTCTCCCAGTTCCTCCAGATGGTGCAACTGCGCGCGCCGCTGAACGCCGGGCTCACCGAACTCCCGGCCGCCGTCGGCGCGGTGGGCGCGGGCCTGGCCGCCGGATACGTCGCCCGCCGGCTGTCCGTACGGATCGTCGTGGCCGGCGGCCTGGCGGTGGTCGGCCTCTCCCTCGCCGGCTGCATGACCCTGCACGCCGACACCGGCACCTTCGCGCTCGGCACGATCCTCTTCGTCGTCGGCGTCGGCGCGGGCTTCGCCTTCACCGTCACCGCGGACGTGATCCTCTCCAGCGTGCCCAAGGAGGAGGCGGGCGCCGCCTCCGCCGTCTCCGAGACGGCCTACGAACTGGGCGCCGCGCTCGGCATCGCCCTGCTCGGCTCCATCGTCACCGGCATCTACCGCGGCTTCACCGCCCCCGCCGGAGTGCCGGACGCCGTCGCCGCCACCGCCCGCGAATCGCTGGGCGGCGCCTTCGAGGCGGCCGGCGAACTCCCCGCCGGGCAGGGCGCGGCGCTGATCAAGGCCGCTCAGGACTCGTTCGTCCAGGGCATGGACATCGCGGCCGGCGTGGCCGCGGTGGTGCTGCTGTCCGCCGCGGTGGCCGCGTGGTTCCTGCTGCGCGGCCAGGAGCTGGGGACCAGCCCGGCGGTGGCCAAGGCCGAGGTGGAGCCGGAGCCGGACTCCGCGGCCGGGTAGGGGCGCGGCGGCCGGCGGCCCGGACCCGGTCGGGCCGTCCGGCGGCCCGGCGACCAGGGCGGGCCGGCCCTCCCGCGTACGAACGAGGGACTGCGGCGGGCGGGGCGGCCCGCCCGGGCGTGTCCCGTGGAACACGTGTCGCGCACCCGTAATGATCCACACGACACGCCCCCGGGGGGCGACTGTCCCTCGCCCGTTCACGCCCGGTACGCGTCCCGGCGACCGGCCGGCCCGCGCGGCCTGCTTGACTCTCCCGTCGTCCCCCAACGTCGGCCCGCTCAGGAGAGTGACGCAGTGCGCGACATCGGACGACGGTTCTTCCTCACCGCGGCGGGCGCCCTCGCCACCTCCAGCGCCATCGGAAGCGACGCCTACGCCACCGCGGACGCCCGCGACGCGGCCACCGCCGACGAATACGTCGACGTGCAACTGCTCAACATCACCGATCTGCACGGCTACCTCCAAGGCGCCCCCGGCGCCAACGCCGTCATCACCGGCGCCGGCGGCCGGAAATACACCGTGGGCGGCGTGGCCTACATGGCCGCCCACCTGGAACGCCTGCGGGACGGCCGCCGCAACTCCCTCTTCTTCGCCCCCGGAGACCTCTTCTCCGGCTGGGAGTTCGACGCCTCCGCCTTCGCCGACGAGCCCACCATCGAGGCCCTCAACGCCATGGGCCTGGACTTCGCGTCGGCCGGCAACCACGAGTTCGACAAGTCGGCGACGTTCTTGACCTCGCACATGAGCGAAGGCGTCCCCTTCCCGCGGATCGGCCGGGACGACGCCTTCGAGGACTCCACCGGACGCCGCTTCGAGGGCGCCGACTTCCCCTACTACAGCGCCAACACCGTCTGGCGCGCGACCGGCAAGCCCGTACTGCCGCCGTACAACATCGAGTACGTCGAAGCCGACGACGGCCGCCGGCTGCCGATCGGCTTCATCCACCTGACCGCCATCGGCACCGAGGTCTTCCCCGGCTCCTACCAACCGGGCCTGCGCACCCTGGACGAACTGGGGACCGCCAACCGCTGCGCCGCGGCCCTCAAGGCACGCGGCGTCAACGCGATCGTGCTGAGCATGCACGACGGCGCGGTCGCCGGCAGCGACTTCTCCAGCGGCAGCAACCCCTCGGGCCCCGCCTACGAACTGGCCCTGCGCGCCTCCCCGGACATCGACGCCATCGTCACCGGCCACTGGCACAAGGCCTTCACCATGATGGTGCCGGACCCCAAGGGCAACCCCCGCCCGTTCGTGGAGGCGGGCTGCTACGGCCAGATCATCAACGAGATCAACCTGCGCCTCGACCCCGACACCGGCGCCGTGATCCGGCCGCTGACCACCTCCGTCAACCACCCCAACACCCGCGATGTGCCACCCGACCCGGACCTGCGCGAGATCGCGGACTACTGGGCGGGCTACGGCACCCGGCGCGCCCGTACCCCGATCGGCAGCCAGACCGCCTCCTTCACCCGCAGGCGCAACGCCGCGGGCGAGAGCACCATGGGCGACCTCGTGGCCGACTGGGCGCTGTGGGCGGGCCGGCAGCCGCACGGCCCGATGGACGACCCCGGCAGCCACCCCGACACCCCGGCCGAACTCGCCGTCATCGCGGTCGCGCCGCGCGTCGGCCAGGCCGTCATCGCCGGTGACCTCGTCCTCGACGCCGCGTCAGGGGGCACGGTCACCTTCGGCCAGGCGTGGAACGCCGTCGGCTTCGGCGACCCGATCCTGACCGTCACCGTCACCGGCGCCCAGATCCACGAGGCGCTGGAGCAGCAGTGGGCACCGGCCGGCGGCGGCCTGGGATTCTCGCCCCTGGCCGTCTCCGCCAACGTCCGCTACACCTTCGACGCGGCGGGCCCGGCCGGCCACCGCGTCGACCCCGCCGAGGTGTTCATCGACGGCCGGCCACTGGACCCGGCCCGCGGCTACCGCCTCGCCGCACCCTCGTACACCCTCATCAACCAGGACGGCTTCGCCGCCTTCACCGGCTTCACCGCGCCCGTCCGGCACACCCGGGACTTCGAGAGCTTCGTCGACTTCGTGCGCACCCGGCGCCGGCTGGTGCCCGCCCCCTTGGACCGGGTCGCGGTCAAGAACGCGGACGCCCCCGGCGCCAGGATCGGCACCGTCATGGCACGCCCGCAGTTGCGCCAGCCCGACGGGACGGCGGTGCCGCGCCCGGAGGCGGCACTGCGCCTGGCGTCCGCCGCGGGTCCCCAGGGACAGCGCGCCTACGGGGCCTTCCGGGTGCCCTGCTGACCGGCGCGCCCGCCCGGACGCGCGGCGGGACAGGCGGTGGAACAGGCGCCGGGACAACGAAAGGGGCCCCCTCCGGCGAACGGAGAGGGCCCCTGGGGGCGCGGGAGCGGTCAGGCGGCTGCCCTGGCCTTCGTGGCGTACATGTCGACGTACTCCTGGCCGGAGAGCTGCATCACGTCGCTCATCACCTCGTCGGTGACGGCCCGCAGGACATAGCGGTCACGGTCCATGCCCTCGTAGCGCGAGAAGTCCAGCGGCTCACCGAAGCGCACCGTCACCGGGGCGACACGCGGCCGGCCCTTGCCGCCCGGCTGCACCTTGTCCGTGCCGATCATCGCGAACGGGACGACGGGCGCGCCGGTCATCAGCGCGAGCCGGGCGATGCCCGTACGGCCGCGATAGAGGCGGCCGTCGGGGGAGCGGGTGCCCTCGGGGTAGATGCCGAAGACGCCGCCCTCCTCCAGGACACGCCGGCCGGTCATCAGGGCCGCGACGCCGCCGCGGCCGCCGTCCCGGTCCACCGGGATCATGCCGGAGCTGGTGAAGAACCAGGCCATCAGCCGGCCCTTGAGGCCCTTGCCGGTGACGTACTCGTCCTTGCCGATGAAGTACACCGGGCGCTTGACGACCAGGCTCAGGAACAGCGAGTCGATGAAGGTGACGTGATTGCCGGCCAGGATCACCGGCCCGCTGCCCGGAATGCGTTCCATGCCCTCCACCGTGGGGCGGAACACCACACGCATGACGAATCCGAGAATCGCCTTCAGCACAATGCGGGACAACGGGCCCTCCGGGTCGTGGCTGGTCAGGTCGTGGCTGGTCGCAATCATGGCCGCTCAGGTCGGGCCAGGGCTGGTCACGTCACGGCAACGCGGAACTCCGCAGCCCAGGACGATACTCGCGGGTCACCGCCGCTCGCACACCGGGTTCACACGACCGATACGCAGAGTTGACGTGTGTTACCTCCATATTCCCCCCGAAGCCGCCCGGCGTCTCCCCGGCCACGCCCAGCCGTGCTTACGATCATTCCATCCCGTTGACAGGAACGGGACATCTCGATCGCGCGTCCCGTATGCGCGAAATCCACCGGGTTCTCCCCGGATACCCCAGAGCAAGGAGCACGTATGCACAAGCGGCAGCAGCCAGGACGGCGCATGGTGCTGGGCGCCGCCGCCCTCGGGGCGGGCGCGGCGGTACTCGGCGCGGCCGGCCAGGCGAGCGCACGTCAGGCGAGCGCCGGCGGGCGCGACGGCGCGGGCCGTGAGCTGCCGGTGCCGCTGGTCGTCGGCCACCGAGGAGCCAGCGGCTACCGTCCCGAGCACACCCTCGGCTCCTACCAACTCGCCCTCGACATGGGCGCCGACGTCATCGAACAGGACCTCGTCCCCACCAAGGACGGGCACCTGGTCTGCCGTCACGAGAACGACATCACCGCCACCACCGACGTCTCCGCGCACCCCGAGTTCGCGGACCGCAAGACCACCAAGACCGTGGACGGCGTCAAGCTCACCGGCTGGTTCTCCGAGGACTTCACCCTCGCCGAGCTCAAGACGCTGCGCGCCAAAGAGCGCATTCCGGGCACCCGGCAGCACAACACCCTCTACGACGGGGTGTGGGAGGTGCCCACCTTCGAAGAGGTCCTCCAGTGGGCCGAGCGGGAAGGCCGCCGGCGCGGCCGCCGCGTGTGGCTGCACATCGAGACCAAGCACCCCACCTACTTCCGCAAGCTCGGCCTCGGCCTGGAGGAGCGCCTCGCCAAGCTGCTGCGCGCCCACGGCAGGCACCGGAAGAACTCCCCGAACTTCCTGCAGTCCTTCGAGCCCGGCAGCATCCAGCGGCTCGGCAAGCTCGTCGCCTGCCCGAAGGTCGTCCTGCTCGACGCCCCCGCCACCCGGCCCTGGGACTTCGTCGAGGCCGGCGACCCGCGCACCGTCGCCGACCTCATCAAGCCCGCGGGCCTGGAGTGGATCACCGGCTTCGCCCAGGGCATCGGGCCGTCGCTGAACGAGATCATCCCCCGGGACGCGGCGGACAAGCTGGGCCGGCCCACCACCCTGGTGAAGGACGCGCACGCCGCGGGCCTGGTCCTGCACCCGTACACCGGCCGTAACGAGAACACCTTCCTGCCGGCCGACTACCGCCGCGGCACCGACCCGAACGCCTACGGCGACGCCCTCGGCGCGTTCCGGGCCTACCTCGCCACCGGTATCGACGGCCTGTTCTCCGACAATCCCGACACCGCGCTGCTGGCCGCCGCGGAGTTCCGCGGGCGCTGACCGCCCGCCGGACCGCGCCACCGCGCCCCGGACCGGCCCCGACGCCCCGCCCGCTCCGGCGAGTTGTCAATGTCACAGGGGAGCTTGGGGCCGGTCCGTACCCGATGTCCGCTATGCCCGCGCGGAATACCCGCACCGGCGGTTGCCACCGGCGAAATCCGGGGACTTCCGGGAGAAGCGGTGGCAGCCCTGCCACGGCGGCGGCGTACACCCCACGGCGCCGTCGGCCAGGGCGCACCGCGCCGGGCGCACACCCCTCCGACACCCTCACGCGCCCGGACCAGCGAACCCGATAGGGGAGGCATACGCGCATGGGCACGAGCGTGACCATCTCTGCGGCGACCGACCAGGACGCCGAGCAGATCCTCAAACTCCAGTACCTCTGCTACCAGCGGGAAGCCGCGCTGTACGACGACTACGGCATCGAGCCGCTGACCCAGAGCCTGGACGCCCTGCGCGCCGAACTGGCCGACGCCTGCGTGGTGGTGGCCAGGCTCGGCGCCGAGGTCGTCGGATCGGTCCGCGGCACCGTCGACGCGGACGGCACCGCGAAGATCGCCACCCTCGTCGTCCATCCCCGGCTCCAGCGGCACGGACTGGGCGGCCGGCTGCTCGCCGCGGTCGAGGAGCGGCTGGCGGCCGAACGCGCGGCCAAGCGCTACCGCCTCTTCGCCGGTCACCGCAGCGAGGGCGGTCTGCGCCTGTACCGCGGTCACGGCTACGCGCCCGTCGGCACCGAGCAGATCTCCCGCCGGCTGAGCATGATCACGCTGGAGAAGGAGCGGCACGAGCCGGCGGCGGTCGCGGCCGGCGTGGGGGCGGCCGCCGGACACGGACCGGGGGAGTACGTGGCCGGGGCGTGACCGGCGGGAGGTGACGGGCCCGCGTACACGGCTCGCCCGCGGCGGGCGGGGCCCGTCACCTCCCGGCTCAGTCGGTCGCGGCCCGGCGCAGCCAGAGCAGCCCGGTGACGGGCAGGATGATCGGGATGAAGAGATAGCCCATGCCGTAGTCGGACCAGACGGTGGCGTCGGGGAAGTCCGACGGGTCGACGAGCGTCCAGGTGCCGATGCCCAGCACCCCCAGGAGCTCCAGCGCGCAGCACGCGAACGCCGCCTTGCGGGCCCCTTCGCCGCCGCGTACCAGCGAGAGCGTGATGAAGCCGTAGACGACCGCGGAGAGCGCCGAGAGGCTGTAGGCCAGCGGCGCCAGGTCGAAGTGGGCGATCAGTTGGAAGAGCGAGCGGGAGGCCGCCGCGACGGTGAAGACGCCGTAGAGGGCGACCAGCAACCGCCCGGGCCCGGTGCCCAGCGAGCGCCTCGCCCCGGGTCGCCCGGCGGCGCCGTCCGCCGTGGTCGCCGCCGTCGTCTCAGGCACTGCCGCCTCCCCAGATGTCGAACAGCCGCACTTCCAGCACCGCCAGTACCACGGCACCCGCCGCGACGGTGGCCGATCCCCACCGGGTGCGCTCCGAAAGCGACATGAACCCGGTCGCCGGCACGCACGCCACCGCCCCGAGCAGATACGCCACGAACAGCGCGGTGCCCTTGTCGGGTGACTGGCCGCGCGCCAACTGCACCACGGCGACGACCAGTTGGACGAGACCGAGCAGCGACACGACGGCCATGCCGATGAAGTGCCAGTCCTTCGTCGGCTGGTCGCGGTACGCGGCGAAGCCGCACCAGGCGGCGAGGGCGAGAGCGGTCACGGCGACCGCGATCGTCAGCGCGTCGATCACCGGGACCTCCGCGCGGCGCGGCTGCGCGCCGAGGGCGTATGGGACATACCGCGACTGTAATGGCCGCCCGGCCGGCGGCCGCGTCCGACCCCGCGACCGGGCGTGCGCCGCACCGCCGGGACGTGCAGAACCGTCCATAGGCCGGTCAATCGAGTCCGCTATCCGGACAGAGTTGATCGGTTCGCATCCGTGTCTGGTTTACTTGCCGCCATGACCACGACGAGCAGCCGCACCCCTGCGACCGAGGCGAACACGACGCCCGGTGCTCGTTGCGTGTGTCGAATGTGTGACCGCTGAGGGCCCCCGCCTGAGCCTCGCGCCCCGAAGCGAGACCCGCCGCCTTCCCGTGCCGTACGCCCGTCCTCCGCCGGGCCCGGCCGCCCCGCGTCACCGGAACCCGGAACCGGGCCCCACGGCCCGCCGCTTCCCGCGTTCCCCCTGCCGCACTCGCAAGAATGCCCCCTGCCCGGTGGGCGAGCCACCGAGCACTCGACAGTGACGGAATTCCCTGTGATCACCACAACGGGCCTGACCAAGGTCTACCGCTCAGGAGACCGCGAAGTCACCGCCCTTGACGGCGTCGATCTGCACGTCCGCGAGGGCGAGGTGTACGGCGTCATCGGCCAGAGCGGCGCCGGCAAATCCACCCTCATCCGCTGCGTCAACCTCCTGGAGCGCCCCACCTCCGGCACGGTCACCGTCGCCGGCCAGGACCTCACCGCGCTCGCCGGCGGCCACCAGCGCGCGGGCGCCGCCCTGCGCGCCGCCCGCAGCCATATCGGCATGGTCTTCCAGCACTTCAACCTGCTGTCCTCGCGCACCGTCCAGGACAACGTCGAACTGCCGCTGGAAATCCTGCGGGTCGACCGCCGCGAACGGTCCCGCAAGGCCCTGGAACTGCTGGACCTGGTCGGCCTCGCCGACAAGGCCAAGGCGTACCCCGCCCAGCTCTCCGGCGGCCAGAAGCAGCGCGTCGGCATCGCCCGCGCGCTGGCCGGCGACCCCAAGGTGCTGCTCTCCGACGAGGCGACCAGCGCCCTGGACCCGGAGACCACCCGCTCCATCCTCCAACTGCTGCGGGACCTCAACCGCCAGCTCGGCCTGACCGTGCTGCTCATCACGCACGAGATGGACGTCGTCAAGACCATCTGCGACTCGGCCGCGCTGATGCGGGGCGGCCGCGTCATCGAACAGGGCACCGTCTCCGGCCTCCTGGCCACCCCCGGCTCCGAGCTGGCCCGGGAGCTGTTCCCCGTCGGCGGCGAGCCCTCGGCCGCCGACCGCACGGTCGTCGACATCACCTTCCACGGCGCGGCCGCCACCCGCCCGGTGATATCCGAGCTGTCGCGCACCTACAACGTCGACATCTCCATCCTCGGAGCCGCCATGGACACCGTGGGCGGCAACCAGATCGGCCGGATGCGCATCGAGCTGCCCGGCCGCTTCGAGGAGAACGTCGTGCCCATCGGCTTCCTGCGCGAGCAGGGCCTGCAAGTAGAGCTGGCCGACGCCCCCGCCGCGGCCGCCGCCAACAATCCGGCGACCGAGGCCCCCACCGCGGCGCTGCTGAAGGAAGGTGCCAAGTGAGCTGGAACGACATGCGGCCGCTGCTGTACGACAACACGCTCGACACCCTCTTCATGGTGTGGTGGGCGACGTTCTACGCGGTGCTGATCGGCATCCCGGTCGGCGTCCTGCTGCACCTGACCGACCGCGGCGCGACGCTCCAGAACGGCGTGGTCAACAAGGTCCTCGGCGCGATCGTGAACATCGGGCGGTCCTTCCCGTTCCTGATCCTCATCGTCGTGCTGATCCCCTTCACCCGGCTCCTCGTCGGCGTCTCCATAGGCCCCACCGGCGCGGTCGTCCCGCTGGCCATCGCCGCCATCCCGTTCTTCGCCCGGCTGGTCGAGTCGGCGCTGCGCGAGGTCGACCACGGCCTGGTCGAAGCCGCCCAGGCCATGGGCGGCGGCACCTGGACCATCGTGTTCAAGGTGCTGCTCCCGCAGGCGCTGCCCGCCCTGGTCGCGGCCGTCACCACCACCGTCATCACCCTGATCGGCTACTCCGCGATCGCCGGCGCGGTCGGCGGCGGCGGCCTGGGATACCTGGCCTACACCTACGGCTACCTGCAGTACGAGACCGCCCTGATGATCACCACCGTCGTGGAGCTGATCCTCCTGGTCACCCTCGTCCAGTTGCTCGGTGACCTCGTCGTGCGCCGGCTCGCCGGCCGCGGCACCCGCGCCTCCTCCCCGCGCGTCGGCCCGCGCCGCGCGCCGGCCCCCGCCGAGGAGCCGGCCGTCGCCACCACCGAGGCCGCCTGACCTCCGCGCCACCGGCTTCACCCCCGCCACCCGCTTCACCTACGAGCCCGGACCCTTTGCCGGGCGTACCGTCGCGAGCGCGTCCGCTCGTGTGAAACAAGAAAGAGGCACTCTTCGTGCGCAACACCGTCAAGATCTCCGTGGCCGTGGCCGCCGCCACCGCCGTCGCCCTGGGTGCGAGCGCCTGCTCCGCCCCCTCCGACACCACCGCCGGTGACAAGAACGACAAGAACGCCGCCCTGGTCGTCGCCGCCAGCCCCACCCCGCACGGCACCATCCTCGACTTCGTCAAGAAGGAGCTGGCGGACAAGGCGGGCCTGAAGCTGGTCGTCAAGCAGTTCAGCGACTACAAGATGCCCAACAAGGCCACCGACGACGGCCAGGTCGACGCCAACTTCTTCCAGCACAAGCCGTTCCTCGACACCTTCAACAAGGAGAACGGCACGCACATCGTGCCCGTCGTGAACGTCCTCATCGAGCCGCTCGGCGTCTACTCCAAGAAGCTCGACAAGCTCTCCGACCTCAAGGCCGGCAGCACCGTCTCGGTGCCCAACGACCCCTCCAACGAGGGCCGGGCGCTGAAGCTGCTCGCCGACAACGGCGTGATCACCCTCAAGCCCGGCGTCGGCGCGGATGCCAAGCTCACCGACGTCAAGGACGACAAGGGCATCAAGATCACCGAGCTGGAGGCCGCGCAGACCGCCCCGCGCATCGACGACGTCGACGCCGCGGTCATCAACGGCAACTTCGCCATCGGCGCCCACCTCAAGCCCTCCACCGACTCCCTGGCCCTGGAGAACGCGGAGGACAACCCCTACGCCAACTTCCTGGCCGTGAAGAAGGGCAACGAGGACGACCCGCGGATCAAGAAGCTCGCCAAGCTCCTGAACTCCCCCGAGGTCAAGAAGTTCCTCCAGGACACGTACAAGGACGGCTCCGTCATCCCGGCCTTCGGCCCCGCGCAGAGCTGACACACCCCCAAGGGGTACCGGCCCCGGCCGCGCAGCACGCGCGACCGGGGCCGGCGCACGTGGCACATCCGCGCGAAGATGCTGCATGCTGGTGCATTCAAGACGGTCAGGACGGCCCGTGACCTCACGGAACGACGTCCCGCGACGTCCCGGAGCAACAGTCAACGGCGTTGGAGCAGCGGCATGACACCCACCTTTCCGGACATCTCCATCAGCACGGACCGGTTGGTGCTGCGCCCCTTCGAAGAGGCCGACGTACCCGCCCTCGCCGAGATGATGTCCGACGAACTCGTCACCGCCTGGACCGCGCTCCCGCACCCGTACACCACCGCCGAAGCCCGCGCCTGGGCCACCGGCAAAGCCGCCGCCGTCCGCACCGAAGGCCGCGGCATCGCCCTGGCCGTCACCGAGTTCCTCACCCAGCGCCTGGTCGGCACCGTCCACGTCGACCACACCGACTGGCGGGTGCTCAGCACCGAGATCGCCTACGTCACCGCCCCCTGGGCGCGCGGCGAGGGCTACGCCTCCGAGTCCGTGCTCGCCCTCGCGCAGTGGCTCTTCCACGACCAGAAGTTCGAACGCATCGAGCTGCGCACCGCCGCCGACAACACCGCCTCCCAGCAGGTCGCCCAGAAGATCGGCTGCATCAGCGAGGGAGTGCTGCGCAACGCCTGCATAGTCCGCAGCCGGACGGAGGACGGCGGCTGGACCGACATCCGCACCGACCAGATCGTCTGGAGCCTGCTGCCCGAGGACCTCGAAGGAGCCCCCGGCCGACGGGCCGACGCGAACGGTTTCGCCTACCCCGAGTGGAACTGACCCCACTCGCTCGCCCAGGTCCGGACCACGCGAGGTAGTCTCGGCGTGCCGCGCCTTCCCGCCGGCCGCGGGCCCGCGGCCCGACGCCGCCGCACCACGGACCTGCCGCCCCCGCCCGCGTAACCCCAGCAGCCCCAGGAGACTGACGAGCATGGCCGACCGGGTCACGGTGATCGGATGGGACGGCTCCCCGCTGACCGCCGCCGCCCGCTCCGCCCTCGGCGCCGCGACGCTCGTGGCCGGAGCCGCCCACCACCTCGCACTGCCCGAAGTCCCGCCGCACGCCGAACGCATCCGGCTCGGCAGCGTGACCCTGGCCGCCCGGCGCATCGCCCAGCACCGCGGCACCGCCGTCGTCCTGGCCGACGGCGACCCCGGCTTCTTCGGCGTCGTACGCACCCTGCGCGCCCCCGAGCACGGCCTGGAGGTCGAGGTCGTACCGGCCGTCTCCTCCGTCGCCACCGCCTTCGCCCGGGCCGGCATGCCCTGGGACGACGCCCAGATCGTCGTCGCCCACAGCCGTGAACTGCGCCGCGCCGTCAACGTCTGCCGCGCGCACACCAAGGTCGCGGTGCTCACCTCACCCGGCGCCGGACCCGCCGAACTCGCCCTGCTGCTGGGCGGCGTCCACCGCACCTTCGTCATCTGCGAGGAGTTGGGCACCGACCGGGAACAGGTGACTGTTCTCACCTCCGACAAGGTCGCCGACCACGTCTGGCGCGACCCCAACGTCGTCATCGTCGTCGGCGGCGCGCCCGGCGGCGCCGCGGCCCAGGGCACCGGCTGGATCGCCGCCCACGAGGTCGGCTACCCGACGGGCCCGCGCGGCTGGGGACTTCCCGCCCGCGCCTACGGCGGCGCACTCGGCGAGGGCGAGTCGGTGCAACTGCGCACCGCCCAACTCGCCCGGCTCGGGCCGCGGGTGGGCGACCTGGTCTGGGACATCGGCGCCGGCAGCGGCGCCGCCGCCGTGGAGGCCGCGCGCTTCGGCGCCGCCGTCATCGCCGTGGACGCCGACCCGGACGCCTGCGAGCGCACCGCCGCGGTCGCCCGCCGCCACGGTGTCCAACTCCAGGTCGTGCGCGGGCGCGCGCCCCAGATCCTCGAAGACCTGCCCGAGCCGGACGTGGTACGGGTCGGCGGCGGGGGAGTGGCGGTCGTCACCGCCTGCGCGTCCCGCCGTCCCGAACGGATCGTCACCCACGCCGCCACCCGCGACGAAGCCGAGGCGGTCGGCAGGGCGCTGGCCGACGGCGGCTACGAAGTCGAGTGCGCGCTGCTGCAGTCCGTGGACCTGGACACCTCCGTCTGGGTCGAACGCGAACGCTCCGTCGTCTTCCTGCTGAGCGGATATCGCGTTCCTCACCCTTGACGGGGACGGTGACCTGCGGAGGGTAGGCTGGCGGATCGTTGCGCCGCCGTTCCGCGTTCGGCTTCGTACGCCAATATCCGGAAAATGCCGTGGTTTTGGCCGAAAATGAAGCTCTAGAGGGCGGACGTGCCGCGAGGCGTGCTCGCTCGTTCTAGCTATTGGGGCGTCGGCGCGTCCCGGTCGAGCGCGTCGCACGAGCGGTTGGAAGGAGCACTACCAATGGGCGAGGGGTACGCATGACCGACACCGGCCAGGTCCCGGGCGAGGGACAGCCGGAGAACGCGGGCGGACATCCCGGGCAGCCGCAGCCGGCGGCCGTCCCCTCCCCTGCCGACGCCGGACCGACCCAGCAGCCCGGCGTGCTCCCTACGCCGGACACCTACCCCTACCTCGACCCGGCCGACGGCGTTCCCGAGGACGACGACCTGCTGCTGATGCCGGGTGCCCAGGGCGCCTGGAGCGAGCAGCAGACGCAACAACCGCTCCCGCAGCCCCAGGAGACCCACCAGGGCATGGCCCGCACCGCCCCGCAGCAGCAGCCGCAGTACGCCGTACCGGGGCAGGGCGCGCCCTATGACCCCACCGACCAGCCGGCCACCGGCTTCGAGCCGATGCCCGCCCAGGTGGGCGACCACGAGAGCGGCGGCCGGGATTCCGGTTCCGTCGACCTCAGTGCCGTCCGCATCCCGCAGCCCGCGACCCCGCGCCGGCAGGACCGCGCCACGGCCGCCGCGCAGGCCGCGCCCGCCCGCCGGCCCCTGCACATGGGCCCGCCCGTCCCCGAGAACACCGGCGGCGTCGTCCGCTCGCTCGCCGACCGCGGCCCCGCCGGCGCCCCGCAGCAGAGCCCCGGCCGGCATGCCGGACCGCCGACCGCCGGCCCCGAATACCTCGATGTCCCGGCCGAGGCCCCGGCGGCCGTACCGCAGCAGCCGGCCGGAGCCGCGCCGCTGGGCGCCGAGCAGCCGGCGGCGCAGGTGGCCGCCGGTCAGCAGCCGTACGCCGAACAGCCCGTCGCCGAGCCGCCGGTCGCCGAGGCGTCCGTAGCGGAGAGCGCGCCCGCCGAGGTGGCACCCGGCGAGCAGCCCTCTCCCACGCTGCCCTACGGCGAGCAGCCGTACGGCGGCCAGTCGTACGCCGAGCGGGCCTACGGCGCGCCCGGCCAGGGCCCGCTGCCCGGTCCGCAGCTCGGCGAGATCCCCTCGCAGGCGACGCCGAGGAGTGACGACGCGGCGCAGGCGTCGGCCGCCGAAGCGACGGACCTGGGGGCGGAATCGCCCACCGGGGAAGCCGCCCTGCCCACGGCCGAGGCGGCCGAGCCCGTCACGCCGACCATCGAGCAGGAACAACCGGCCGCCGAGCAGGAGCAGCCGCAGCCGGCACAGCCGATGCCGTTGCCGGACCAGGGCGCCGTGGGCGCCGAGACGCCGGCCGAGGCGGCCGTCGCGGACGCGGTTCCCGGCGAGAGCGCCGCCGCCGCGGCCCCGCAGGCACCGGCCGAGGTGGCGGCGCAGGCCCAGGACGTGTCCACCGCGCTGCCGGACGCGGCGGAGGCCCCGGCCTCTGACGCGATGACTTCTGACGCTCCGTCCGACCCGGCCACGGCGCCCGAGACGGACGCTGCCGCCACGGACTCCGAGGGTGCCGAGGCTCCCGCCGAGGTCGCGGAGTCGGCCGCCGAGCAGAGCCCCGAGGCTGCGGACGCGGGCCCGGAAGCGGCCGCGACCGCCCCGGCGCAGCCCGCGGCGGAGCCGGTCGACCAGGCCGCCCCGGCGGACCCGGAACAGCCGGTCGCCGTCCCGGAGGCCGTCTCCGAAACGCCGGAAGCCGTCGCCCCTGAAGCGCAGGCCGACGCGGACGCGGGCGTCGAGGCCCCGCAGGAGTCGGTTGCCGCCGATGAGGCGGCCGTCGCCGACCCGTCCGGGCCCGTCCCCGCCGAAGCCGCCCCGGCCGCCGAGGCCGGCGTCCCGGCCGAGCCGGCCGCTGAGCCGGGCGCTCCCGCCGATCCGGCCGCCGAGCCGGCCATGCCCGCCGAAGCGCAGCAGCTCCCGGCCGTATCCGACGACACGCCGACCGCTCCCGAGGCCGGTGCGCCGCCCGTTGACGGTGCGGCCGAGGCCGCGCCGATGCCCGTCGCGCCCCAGGGGCCCGTCTCGATGCCCGTGGCCGCGCCCGCCGCGCAGCCCGTCATACAGCGGCCCGAGGCCCACGGGCCGGACGCGGGTGCCCCGCAGCCCGGCGCCGTGGACGCCGCAGGGCAGCCGATCCCGGCCGGGGAAGCCCCCGCCGCGCCGCAGAGCACGGAGCCCGCCGCCGCACCGGGGTCAGCGGTGCCCGACCAGGACGCCCCGGCCGCGGAGACCGACGCCCCGACCGAGGCTCCCGAGACCACGGAACCGGCCGCCGACGCCCAGACCGAAGCCTCCGAGACCACGGAACCGGCCGCTGACGCCCCGACCGGCGCTCCCGCCCCCGAGGCCCCCGCTCCCGCCGCATCCGCCCCCGAGCCGACCGCCCCCACGCCCGACGCGGAGCCCACCGGCTCGGCCGAGCCCACCGAGCCCCCCACCGAGCCGCAGCCGATGGCCGTACACATCCCCGCCCAGTTGGCCGGCGAGCAGCCGACCCCGGCCGTCCCCGACGCGCCCCCGGCCGCGGACGCCGAACCGGCCGCGGGCGAGCAGCCCGCCGCCGAGGCCCCGGCGGACGCCCCCCCGGCCGCCGAACAGCCCACCGACGCCGCCTCCGACCCCGCCCCCGACGCGGCCCCCGCCCAACAGGACGCCGCCGCGCTGGTCCAGCTCGGCGAGGACACCCAGGACTCCGAGGACATCCAGGGCTCCGAAGAAGCCCAGAGCGGCACCGACGGCCCGGCCGGCGACGCCCGGCCGGAGGACGCCGGACAGCAGCCCACGGTGGTCTCCGACGAGTCCGGTGGCGCGGCGTCCGGCCCCGCCGCCCCCGCCGACGCGGACGGCGCCCCCGGCGCCGCCGTCCAGGCCCTGCTCCCCACCCAGCCCCAGCACCAGGACGGCCCGCTCGTGAACGACGTCACGGATTCCAGCCGTGTCCCGATCCCGGCCCCGGCCGCCGCGTACGACGACTCCGAGCGCGCCGCCGTGCACCGCGTGATGCGCGAGCGCCGCGACATCCGCAACGGCTTCCGCGGCGACCCGATCCCCAACGACGTGCTGCTGCGCGTCCTGGAGGCGGCGCACACCGCCCCCAGCGTGGGCCACTCCCAGCCCTGGGACTTCGTCGTCATCCGCTCGGCCGAGACCCGCGAGAAGATGCACCAGCTCGCGATGGCGCAGCGCGAGGCGTACGCCAAGTCGCTGCCCAAGGCCCGCGCCAAGCAGTTCCGCGAGCTGAAGATCGAGGCGATCCTCGAAACGCCGGTGAACATCGTCGTCACCGCCGACTCCACCCGTGGCGGCCGCCACACCCTCGGCCGCCACACGCAGCCGCAGATGGCCCCGTACTCCTCCGCGCTCGCCGTCGAGAACCTCTGGCTCGCCGCCCGCGCCGAGGGCCTGGGCGTCGGCTGGGTCAGCTTCTTCGACGAGCGGGAGATGGTCCGCGAGCTGGGCCTGCCCGACCACCTCGAAGTCGTCGCCTACCTCTGCGTCGGCTACGTCGACGAGTTCCCCGACGAGCCCGAGCTGATGCAGGCCGGCTGGGCCAAGCGCCGCCCGCTGTCCTGGGTCGTCCACGAGGAGACGTACGGCCGCCGCGCGCTGCCCGGCGAGGACCCGCACGACCTCCTCCAGGAGACGCTGCGGGGCATCCGCCCGCTGGACGCCAAGGCGCTCGGCGAGGCGTGGGAGCGCCAGAAGCGGATGACCAAGCCCGCCGGGGCGCTGGGCATGCTGGAGATCATCTCCGCCCAGCTTTCGGGGCTGTCGCGCAAGTGCCCGCCGCCGATCCCGGAGCCCGCCGCCGTGGCGATCTTCGCCGGCGACCACGGCGTGCACGCCCAGGGCGTGACCCCGTGGCCCCAGGAGGTCACCGGCCAGATGGTCGCGAACTTCCTCGGCGGCGGCGCGGTCTGCAACGCCTTCGCCAACCAGGTCGGCGCCGAGGTCTGCGTCGTCGACGTCGGCGTGGCCGGCGACCTGCCCGCCACCCCCGGCCTGCTGCCCCGCAAGGTCCGTCCCGGCACCGCCGACTTCACCACCGGCCCGGCGATGAGCCACGAAGACGTGCTGAAGGCCATCGAGGTCGGCATCGAGACCGCCCGCGACCTCGTCGCGGCCGGCAACAAAGCGCTGCTGACCGGCGAAATGGGCATCGCCAACACCACCACCTCGGCCGCGCTGATCGCCGTCTACACCGGCGTCGACCCGGTCGAGGTCACCGGCCGCGGCACCGGCATCAACGACGAGACGCACGCCCGCAAGGTCGACGTCGTCCGCCGGGCCCTGGAACTCCACCAGCCCGACCCGGCCGACCCCGTCGGCGTCCTCGCCGCGGTCGGCGGCCTGGAGCACGCCGCCCTGGTCGGCCTGATCCTCGGCGGAGCCTCGCTGCGTACGCCGGTCATCCTGGACGGCGTCAGCGCGGGCGCCGCGGCTCTGGTGGCACGTGCCATCGCCCCCGAGGCACTGGCCGCCTGCATCGCCGGCCACCGCAGCGCGGAGCCCGGCCATGTCGCGGCGCTGACCAAGCTCGGCCTGCGCCCGCTGGTCGACCTCGATCTGCGTCTCGGAGAGGGCACCGGCGCCCTCCTCGCCCTCCCCATCGTGCAGAGCGCCGCCCGCGCCATGCACGAGGTCGCCACCTTCGACTCCGCCGGAGTGACGGAGAAGAGCTGACCGGCCACCCGCCCAGGCATGCCCCCCGGCCCGCAGCCCCATAGGCTGTGGGCCGGGGCCGTAGCCTGGCGCATCAGGGCCGTACGGACCCGCACCACCCCACCAGCCGCTCCAGTGCCGCAGCGGTTGAGCTCGTCGCCGAACTCGCACCACCCGCACAAGGAGCCGTACCACCATGGCTGAGCACGTCGCCGAACACGCCGCCTACCCCGTCGGACTGCGGCTGTCCGGCCGCCGCGTGGTCGTCCTCGGCGCCGGCCAGGTCGCCCAGCGCCGGCTCCCCTCGCTCATCGCCGCCGGCGCCGACGTCCTGTTGATCTCCCCGTCGGCCACCCCCTCCGTCGAGGCGATGGCCGACACCGGCGAGATCCGCTGGGAGCGCCGCCGCTACCAGGCCGGTGACCTCGACGGCGCCTGGTACGCGCTGATCTCCACCGACGACCCCGAGGCCAACGCCGCCGCCTCCCAGGAGGCCGAGGACCGGCGCGTGTGGTGCGTACGCTCCGACGACGCCGAGGCCGCCACCGCCTGGACCCCCGCGACCGGCCACAGCGAGGGCGTCACCGTCGCGGTGCTCACCGGCCGCGACCCGCGCCGTTCGGCCGCCGTCCGCGACGCGATCGTCGAGGGCCTGCGGGACGGCAGCATCGCCGCCCCGCACCACCGCCGCCCGCACACCCCCGGCGTCGCGCTGGTCGGCGGCGGCCCCGGCGACCCCGACCTGATCACGGTGCGCGGCCGCCGCCTCCTCGCCGAGGCGGACGTGGTCATCGCCGACCGGCTCGGCCCCCGCGACCTGCTCGCCGAGCTCCCGCCGCACGTCGAGATCATCGACGCGGCCAAGATCCCCTACGGCCGGTTCATGGCCCAGGAGGCCATCAACAACGCCCTGATCGAGCACGCCAAGGCCGGCAAGGCCGTGGTCCGGCTCAAGGGCGGCGATCCGTTCGTCTTCGGCCGCGGCATGGAAGAGGCCCAGGCGCTCGCCGAGGCGGGCATCCCCTGCACCGTCGTGCCGGGCATCTCCAGCACCATCTCCGTCCCCGGCGCCGCCGGCATCCCCGTCACCCACCGCGGTGTCGCCCACGAGTTCACCGTCGTGAGCGGCCACGTCGCCCCCGAGGACGAGCGGTCGCTGGTCGACTGGCCCTCCCTCGCCAAGCTGCGCGGCACCCTCGTCGTCCTGATGGGCGTGGAGAACAGCGCCGCCATCGCCGCCAAGCTCATCGAGCACGGCCGCCCCGCCGGCACGCCCGCCGCCGTCATCCAGGAAGGCACCACCGCCGCCCAGCGCCGCGTCGACGCCACCCTGGAGACCCTCGGCGACACCGTGCGGGCCGAAGGCGTACGGCCCCCGGCGGTCATCGTCATCGGCGACGTCGTCGGCATCACCACCGGCCGTACCGACAAGTAACCCGATTCCGTACGCGGCATTGGCACCTCGACACCGACAAGGCACTATCACCCCGTGGCAGAAATCATCACCGTCGATGACCCGGACGACCCGCGCCTGAGCGACTACACCGGCCTCACCGATGTCGAGCTGCGCCGCCGGCGCGAGCCCGCCGAGGGCCTCTTCATCGCCGAGGGCGAAAAGGTCATCCGGCGCGCCCGGCACGCCGGCTACCAGATGCGCTCCATGCTCCTGTCGGCCAAGTGGGTCGACGTGATGCGCGACGTCATCGAGGAGGTCCCGGCGCCCGTCTACGCCGTCAGCCCCGCCCTCGCCGAGCGGGTGACCGGCTACCACGTGCACCGCGGCGCCCTGGCGTCCATGCAGCGCAAGCCGCTGCCCGACGCCACCGAACTGCTCGCCGCCGCCCGCCGCATCGTCGTCATGGAAGCCGTCAACGACCACACCAACATCGGCGCGATCTTCCGCAGCGCCGCCGCCCTGGGCATGGACGCCGTACTGCTCTCCCCGGACTGCGCCGATCCGCTCTACCGCCGCTCGGTGAAGGTCTCCATGGGCGCGGTCTTCTCCGTGCCCTACGCCCGCCTGGAGAGCTGGCCCCGGGACCTGGCGACCGTACGGGAGGCGGGATTCAAGCTGCTGGCGCTGACCCCGGCCGAGCAGGCCACCGCCATCGACGAGGCGGCCCCGCACACCCTGGAGCGCGCCGCGCTGATGCTCGGTGCGGAGGGCGACGGCCTGACCACCGGAGCCCTGCGGGCCGCCGACGAGTGGGTGCGCATCCCGATGGCGCACGGCGTGGACTCCCTCAACGTGGGAGCGGCCGCCGCGGTCGCCTTCTACGCCGTCGCGACCGGCCGCCCGGGGGTCTGACCACCCCGGGCCCGGACGCCGCTGCCCCGGACGCCGCTCACAAGGGCGCCGCTCAGAAGGAGTCCCCGGCCACGCTCCGCGCCGGTGACTGCGTCCCCGTCCGCTGTTCCGCCTGCCCGGAAACCGGTACCGGCCGCCGCTCGCCCAGCCCGTGCGCCGGCCCCTGGCAGCCCTGCGCCGCCGCGATACCGAGCGCCACCAGCACCGTCACCGTCACGAACACGATGATCCGCTGCCGCAGCAGCCGGCGGTCAGGACCGGGGCGACGCCCGCCCGACGTCGTCCGCACCGGCGCCCGCGAGCCGGTGCGCCGCGCGGCCGGCACCCGTCCCGGAGCCCGGCCGGCCGGCCTCGGGCGCGAACCCGCCGCCGAGGCCGGCCCGCCCTTACGGAAGGACGCCTCCCGAGGCGGCACGGGCCGGCCCGTCTGGTGGCGCGGCGGGGGAGTGCCGGTCGTTCGCCGCTCGGTGCGCTGACGCGCGTACTCCTCGGCCCGCTGCCCGGTCGGCCGGTCCGAAGGGCGCCGCTCCGCCCGGCCCCAACCCACCGCACCCGCCTCGCCGTCCACGGGACCGCCGGAGAGACCGTGCGCCTCCCGGGCCGCGATCTCCTTCAGCCGCAGCGACAGCGACAAGGTGCTGGGGCGGTCCGCCGGGTCCTTGGCCAGGCACGCGGCGAGCAGCGGCGCCAGCGCGTCGGGCACCCCGGCCAGGTGCGCCTCCTCGTGGACCACGCGGTAGAGCATGACCTCCGAACTGCCCTGCCCGAAGGGGGAGTCGGCGGTGCAGGCGTAGGCGAGCGTGGCGCCCAGCGCGAAGATGTCCGTCGCCGGTGTCACGGCCGCCCCGCGCACCTGCTCCGGCGCGAGGAACCCCGGCGAGCCGACGGCCGTGCCGACATGGGTCAGCGTGCTGGCGCCGGTGGCCCAGGCGATGCCGAAATCGATGATCCGCGGCCCCTTGGGGGACAGCAGGATGTTGGACGGCTTCAGATCCCGGTGCACCACGCCCGCGTCGTGCACCGCGAGCAGCCCCTCGGACAGCGCGGCACCGATCGAGGCGACCTGCGCCGGGGACAGCGGCCCCTCCTCGTTGACCTTGTCGTGCAGCGAGGGACCGGGGACGTACTGGGTGGCGAACCACGGGCGGTCGGCGTCCAGATCGGCCGCGACCAGCCGGGCCGTACAGCCGCCGCGGATCCGCCGGGCCGCCGAGACCTCGCGCGCGAACCGCGAGCGGAATTCCTGATCCTCCGCCAGATCGGGCCGGATCACCTTCAGCGCCACCCGCTGGCCGCGCTTGTCCGAGCCCAGATACACCACGCCCATGCCGCCCGCGCCGAGCCGGCGGTGCAGCCGGAACGTCCCGACGACACGCGGGTCCTCGCGTCGGAGCCGCATCATCGCCATGTCCGTCCCCTACCTGCGGTGGGGAGGCCCCACTCCGCTGCCAACCGTCTGACGTGCCACAGCTTACGGATTGCCGGCTCGCTGTGCTGAGAGGCCGCGCATGCGTCGGCAAGCGGATTGTCCGTGGCGGGTGGGAACATCCGAGCGCGCGGGCAACCGACCGCCGCACCACCCCCGGTTCCGGCGGCGAACCTCAAGCTTCTTACGGGCAAAGGGGGTTGACGCTCCAGCGGACGGGTGGCCGCGCGCGAGGGCCGGCGGCGGACGGCGCCCGGGGCGGAGCCGGCGGCGGGGTCCGGACGGCGGCGGACGCGGACGCGCAGGAGGTGAGGGAACTCACCCCTGAGGGTCGGCCGCCGGGAAACACCACGTGAACGGGGGTGCGCGCGGCCCGCTCCCCGGCCGCCGAAACCCCCGCCGCCCCGCCCGGTCCGCCGCTCACGCCTACCCGTCCCCTCGGGGAAGTCCCCAACTCCCGGGCCGATCTCTCCACCCAGGGGAGTACGCCAGGCATCCGCCGTCATCCTCCCGGAGGCCCGGCAAGCGATACGACGGCATGACGCCCAGAAGGCCGCCGCCTGCCTAATCTTGTCCTCAAGCGGCGGGCGTAGCACTCGTCCCCCGAGGTCAAACGCCCGCCGCTCCCCACCACGACAGGAGTTGCGGCGATGGCGGACAGCCCAGGACGAGCGGCCCTGCGGGCGCAGGGTCGCCGGGTCGCCGCGGCGCTCGGCGGCCAGCAGTCCTCCGGCACCCGCCATCCGCTCGTCGCGGTGGCCATGGCGCTGCCGCTGGCGGTCCTCCTGGCCGTGGTCTTCGGCGGCTGGGAAGCCGTGCTGACACAGGCGTCGTCCGTGGTCGGAATGCTGGGGCGCTGACCGGCGCCCCGGTCCCGGGAGAGCGGCCCGGGACGGGGACTTCCGACCGATAGCCCCGTGGGGACGGGGGTGCGGCGGGCGGCACGAACGGCCGGGCATCTGGGGAGATGTCCGGCCGTCGCGCGTGCCCGGTGCCCCGGGTGGCCGGGCCCACCGGGGCGCGTACGATCCCAGGGCCGGGCCGCCCGCTTCCCGTGGCGGCCGCCACCGCACGGCCCGCAGGACTCGGGGGAACGATGACCACACCACCTCCCGGCCGGCCCGCCGCGCGCACGGCGGCGCCCGCCCGGGACGCCGCCCCCGAGCCGCCGGCCGGCCCCGAGGTGCTCGCCGACCGCCCCGACGGCAGGGTCGTCCGCAGCGGCCGCACGGTCGCCAAGACCCACGCGCCCGACAGCGATCCGCGTGCCCTCGCCGCCCGGCTCCGCGTCGCCGCCCACCCCCTGCTGCACGGCATCCTGCTGCCCCCGCTCCCGGTCACCGCCCCCGACGGCTTCCTCGCCCCGGCCGACGACGGCCGCCCGCTGACCCGCTGGCCGTACGGCAGCCCCGTCCCGCCCGACGACCCCGACGCCGCCCCGTGGGAGGACACCGCCCGCCTGCTGGCCCGCCTGCACGCCGTCGACCCCGCCCAACTGCCCGGCCCCCTCCCGCCGATGCGCGGCCCCGCCAAGGCCGCCCGCGCCCTGACCCGTCTGCACACCGCCCTGGGACCCGCTCCGGAGGCGGCAGGACCGCCGCGGCGCGGGCCCGCGGCCGACCTGGCCGCCGCGGCCCGGACCGTCGAGGCGGCCTGGGCCCTCCTGCCGCCCTGGGCCCGCGACGCCGCCCCGCCGCCGCGCACCGCCCACCTGTGCCACGGCGACCTCCACCTCGGCCAGCTCGTACGGCACCCGGCCGGCGACGGCCCCTGGCTGCTGATAGACGTCGACGACCTGGGCCTGGGCGACCCGGCCTGGGACCTGGCCCGCCCCGCCGCCTGGTTCGCCACCGGCCTGCTCGCGCCGGACGTCTGGGCCCGCTTCCTGGCCGCCTACCGCGCGACCGGCGGCCGGGCCGTGCCCGCCGACGGCGATCCCTGGCCCGACCTGGAGGTTCCCGCCCGCGCGCTGACCGTGCAGACCGCCGCGCTCGCCGTCGCCAAGGCCGCCGAAGCCGCCCGCCCGCTGGACGAGATCGAGGCGCTGGTCGTCGACGCCTGCGCCCGGATGGCTCCCCTACCGCGGCGGTCCGCGCCGCCCGGACCCGTCGTAGGGTGAACACCTCGTCGCCGGCGGACCGTTCCGGCGACGCGGCCGCGAGCGAGCGACGGAACACAGGAGTTGAGCCGACGATGCAGTGCCCCAAGTGCCACGCACCGATGCACACGTACAACCGCAATGGCGTCCAGATCGAGCAGTGCGCCGGCTGCCGGGGGATCTTCCTGGACTACGGCGAGCTGGAGTCGCTGACCCGCCTGGAGGCGCAGTGGGCCCAGCAGGCCCCGCCCCCGCCGGCGGCCCCGCAGGCATACCCGGCCG
This sequence comes from Streptomyces sp. NPDC031210, assembly GCF_055570395.1. Taxonomy (NCBI): domain Bacteria; kingdom Bacillati; phylum Actinomycetota; class Actinomycetes; order Kitasatosporales; family Streptomycetaceae; genus Streptomyces; species Streptomyces sp. NPDC031210. Next base: position 322,529 of record NZ_JBVIHH010000007.1, on the reverse strand, counting down.
CCCCCGCCTGGGGCGCCCCGCACCAGGGCCACCACGGGCATCACGGCCACCACGGTCACCGCGGCTTCGGCCGGATGCTCTTCTCGTCCTGACAACGACCGAGGGCCGGAGCGAATGCTCCGGCCCTCAGGTGACGTGTGGACGATACTGGGATTGAACCAGTGACCTCTTCCGTGTCAGGGAAGCGCTCTCCCGCTGAGCTAATCGTCCTCGGGACCACGGATCTCGATGATCTCCGCGGCTGCTGCGTGCGCGATACTGGGATTGAACCAGTGACCTCTTCCGTGTCAGGGAAGCGCTCTCCCGCTGAGCTAATCGCGCGGGGGCCCGTAAAAAGCCGGACCAGTGGACGATACTGGGATTGAACCAGTGACCTCTTCCGTGTCAGGGAAGCGCTCTCCCGCTGAGCTAATCGTCCTTGGAGGTGGAGACGGGATTTGAACCCGTGTAGACGGCTTTGCAGGCCGTTGCCTCGCCTCTCGGCCACTCCACCAGGAGTGAAGGGGTTCGGGAAGATCCCCCACATCGAGCGGACGACGAGACTCGAACTCGCGACATCCACCTTGGCAAGGTGGTGCTCTACCAACTGAGCTACGTCCGCAGGTGTCTCTCCCAGACTACGTCCGGGAGCTACTCGGCCCCCGGGGCGCTTCCGCGTCCCGGCGACGTGTTGAACTCTAGCGGATTCCGGGGCCAGTACAAAAACGCGTTTGTGCAGCGTGCTGCGCTGCTCGATCGCCCCGGGCGGCGCTCGCGCCCCCGCCATAGACTCACTGACGTGCACGACTTCCCTCCCATGGCCCGCTTCGGCGGTCTCATAGCCACCGACCTGCGCGATGTCACCAGCGATCCCGCGGCCCTGGACTCCACCGGCTGGTGGGCGGTGACCGCCGACTTCGAGGGGGGTGTGGTCTGCGCGCGCTTCGGCGACGTCCGCCAGGCCACCGCGGCGGACGATCCCGCCCCCGGCGACTGGCGCGGCCCCACGCCCGGCGACTGGCGCAGCTCCCTGGACCGCGACGCCTACACCGCCGGCGTACGGCGGGTCCGGGAGTACATCGCGTCCGGCGAGGTCTACCAGGTCAACCTCTGCCGGGTGCTGACCGCGCCGCTGCCCGACCCCGGCCGCGCCGACGTGGACGCGCTGTCCGCGGTGCTGGCCCTGGGCAACCCCGCCCCCTACGCGTGCACCGTACGGCTGCCGACCCACGGCGTGGAGGTCGCCGGTGCCTCCCCCGAGCTGTATCTGCGGCGCGACGGCCGCACCGTCGAATCCGGGCCGATCAAGGGCACCGGCCGCACCGCGGCGGACCTCTCGGACAAGGACCGGGCGGAGAACGTCATGATCGTGGACCTGGTCCGCAACGACCTCGGCCGGGTCTGCGCCACCGGTTCGGTGACCGTCCCCGCACTGTGCGCCGTCGAACCCCACCCGGGCCTGGTCCACCTCGTCTCCACCGTGCGCGGCGAACTGGCCGAGGCCCACGAGAAGACCGCCTGGGCGGACCTGCTCGACGCGACCTTCCCGCCCGGCTCCGTGACCGGCGCCCCCAAGTCCAGCGCCCTGCGGATCATCGACGAGCTGGAGACCGCTCCCCGCGGCCCGTACTGCGGCGGCATCGGCTGGGTGGACGCAGACCGTCGCACCGGCGAGCTGAACGTCGGCATCCGTACGTTCTGGATCGACCGCGCCGCACCGGGCGGGCCGGTGCTCCGGTTCGGCGCCGGGGCGGGGATCATCTGGGATTCCGATCCCGAGCGGGAATGGGCCGAGACCGAATTGAAGGCGCGCAGACTGCTCGCGGTAGCGTCGGGCACGCACCAGGCGAGTGGAGGAGAACGGCGATGAAGATCTGGCTCGACGGGGAACTGCGGGAGGCCGAAGGCGCCGGTGTCTCGGTCTTCGACCACGGCCTGACGGTCGGCGACGGCGTCTTCGAGACCCTCAAGGCCGACCACGGGCGCGCCTTCGCCCTCACCCGGCACCTGGAGCGTCTGACCACCTCCGCCCGGGGCCTGGGCCTGCCCGACCCCGACCTCGACGAGGTGCGGCGCGGCTGCGCGGCGGTCCTGGAAGCCAACCCGATGCCCCTCGGACGGCTGCGGATCACCTATACCGGCGGCGTCTCGCCGCTCGGCTCGGACCGCGGCGAGAGCGGGACGACGCTGGTCATCGCGCTCTCCGACACCCACCGCCGCCCCGACGCCACCGCCGCCGTCACCGTCCCCTGGACCCGTAACGAACGCGGCGCGCTCACCGGGCTGAAGACCACCTCCTACGGCGAGAACGTCGTCGCGCTCGCCCGCGCCCGCGAACAGGGCGCCTCCGAGGCCCTGTTCGCCAACACGGTCGGCGCGCTCTGCGAGGGCACCGGCTCCAACGTCTTCGTCGTCCTCGACGGCGAACTGCACACCCCGCCGCTGGCCTCCGGCTGCCTGGCGGGCATCACCCGCGCCCTGACCGTCGCCTGGGTGGGCGCCAAGGAGACCGACCTCCCGCTGGACGTCCTGGAGCGCGCCGAGGAGATCTTCCTGACCTCCACCCTGCGCGATGTGCAGGCCGTCACGCGGATCGACGGGCGCCAACTGGCCGACGTGCCGGGGCCGGTGACCGCCGAAGCCATGCGGATCTTCGACGAGCGGGCGGCCGCCGAGTTCGATCCGCGGTGATGACGGGCCCGCCCGCGAGCGAGTAGAAAGTCCTCGTGACCACAACGCTGCGGCCCGCCGGACCGGAAGAACCTCGCGCGGAGGGCGGCCGGGCCCGGCCCTTCGACGTCTGCGTCAACAGCCGCCGGGTCGGCGGGATCCGGCTCGCCACCGACGCCTGCTTCGGCCCGGCCGCCGGCCGTGTCGAGGCCCTGGACATCGACCCGCCCGACCGGCACCGCGGCCGCGCCACGGTCGCCGCGCTGGCCGCCGAGGAAGTGCTGCGCGGCTGGGGCTGCCGGCAGATCGAGCTGACCGTCCCGGCGGACGCGGCGGCCGCCGTACGGCTCGCCGCGGCCCTGGGCTACACCGAGCGCGGCCGCCGCATGACCAAGCCCCTCACCGAGCCGCCCGCGCTCCCCGAGGGCAGCGTGGACCGGCCGCTGAGCGACGCCGAGTACCCCGCCTGGCGCGACGCCGCCCTCGCGGAGCGCCTCCGCGTCCAGCTCGCCCAGGGCATGACCCCCGAGCGGGCCGAGGAGAGCACCGCGGCCGGGCACCGGGCCCTCCTGCCCGACGGCGCGGGCACCCCCGGCCAGGCGCTGCGGGTACTGGTCCACGACGGCGTGGAGGTCGGCACCGTCTGGGTGGCGCTGCGGATGCCGGGGGAGCCCGGCGGCTACGTCGTCGATGTGCGGGTGGCGCCCGAGCGGCGCGGCCGGGGCCACGGCCGCACCCTGATGCTCGTCGCCGAGCGCGAGAGCCTGGCCGCCGGGCACACGCTCCTGGCGCTCCACGTCTACGCCGACAACGCGCCGGCGCGCGGACTCTACGACACGCTGGGCTACCGGACCGCCGCGTACCAGTTGTGGAAGCCGCTGCTGTGAGGCGTGGGCCGGCCGGGGAGCGGGCGGTGGGGAGGGCCTGAGGGCGCCGGAGCGGCCCCCGTGCCCTCTCGCGCCCTCGCGACGTCTTCGTCAGTCCCGTGCGGCCAGCAGCCGGTCGGCGATCTCCTCGATCCGGGCGCGCAGGCCCTCCTGGCTCTTGCCGCCGTCCAGCCGCTCACCGCCGATCACGTACGTGGGCGTGCCGGTGACGCCGATCGCCTTGCCCTCGGCCTGGTCCGCGTCGACGATCAGCAGATGCCGCCCGTCGATCAGCGCGGTGTCCATCTCCTCGGCGTCCAGCCCCAGCTCCCCGGCCACCTCCAGCAGCAGCTTCTCGCCCCCGGCGGCGAGTTCCCCGGTACGCGCCAGCACCGCCTCGGCGTACGGCCAGCCCTGGCCCTGCTCGGTGGCCTCCTCGGCGGCCTGGGCGGCGGCGTAGGCGTGCTTGTGCTTCTCCAGGGGGAAGTGGCGCAGCCGGATCTCCAGCCGGTCGCCGTAGCGCTCGCGCAGCGCCCGCAGGTCCGTGAGGGCGGCGTGGCAGTCCGGGCACTGCAATTCGCACCACACGTCGAGGACGGGGCGATCGGGACGGGCGGGGCCGGCGGTGGTGGCGTCGTTCATGGGCCCAGTCTTCCAGCAGCCGGCGGCGGCCCGCACTGCGACCTGGGGCGTAGGGGGACCCGGAGATGTCCCTGAGGTCGACCGGAACATGGCACGACGAGCGCCTCAGAGGGCAGGATGGACAGGGAGCGGACTGCCCGCTCGCTCATCCACCGCAGGAGGACCGGATGCTGACCTCGACCGTCTGTGCCGCGGTGTCGGCGGCGGGCCTGGGCATCGCCGCGCTGACGGCGTACCGCAAGCGGTTTCTGGCCGCGACCCGCGTCGCCGCTTTCTCCCTCATCCCCATCGGTCTGGTGATGACCGGTGTCATCGACTGGGTCACCGGTCTCGTCTTCAAGCCGACGGTCTGGGCCGGCTTCGGCGTGCTGGCGGTGTCGGCCTCGCTGTTCATGATCAGCAGGCTTGTGGAGCGCCGCAGGGGCGCGATAGGCAGTCGCAAGGAGCGCGAGGCCGCGGTGGCGCCGACCGCCTCGGCGGCCGCCCTCGGCGCCGGCCGTACCGCCGCCCAGCCGTCCGCCAAGGCCGGGGGCCGGGGCAAGGGCGGTGCACCCAAGGATGACTTCTCGGACATCGAAGCGATCCTGAAAAAGCACGGGATCTGATGAACTCCCGCTGCTGAGGGGGATATTGGGCGCCGCCCGACGATCATCTGCGCCATGATGCGCGCGAGATGAACGATGAGTGCGCCCTCGCCCGGGACGATGCCCCGGCCACCGAACCGCGCGGCTGCCTTTTCGCGCTGTCCCAGCCGCCGCTGATGCTCTTCCTCGGCATCATCGGCTTTCTGCTCCTCCTCGGCGCCCTTCACGACCTCTACGTCCTGTGAGGCATCCGGTGCGGCCGTCGCCTCCCGGGGCGGCGGCGCGGCACGGGCCGCTCAGCCCGCCGCCTCCCGCCGCCGCGCCCGGTACGCCGCGACATGCAGCCGGTTGCCGCAGGTCCGGCTGTCGCAGTAGCGCCGGGAACGATTGCGGGAGAGGTCGACGAAGGCGTGCCGGCAGTCCGGCGCCTCGCAGTGCCGCAGCCGCTCGCGCTCCCCGGCCACGACGAGGAAGGCCAGCGCCATCCCGCCGTCGGCGGCCAGGTGCTCGGCGACCGAGGCGCCCGGCGCGAAGTAGTGGATGTGCCAGTCGTAGTCGTCGTGGTCGGTCAGCCGCGGTGTGGTGCCCGCCGAGGCGACCAGGAAATTCAACAGCTCGGCGGCGGTGCGGTCGTCGTCGGCGGCGAAGACCTGCGCGAGACGCGCCCGTACCTGCCGTACGGCCGCCAGATCGCTCTCGGTGAGCGCGCCCACATCGCTGACGTCGTTGCGCTTGACGAATTCCTCGAGCCCCGCGAGGTCGGTCAGGCTGTCCGGCGCTCCGGGCGCGTCGCCCTCCGGGGCGGTGTTGAGCAGGTCGACGACGGCGTCGAGCGCGCACCGGGTGTCATGGGTGATCATCACGGTTCCGCTCCCTGGCCGGGTGGGGGCGGACGGGTGCCGCCCCCGGTTCGTTGCCGAATGGTCGCCGACTCTAGCGTCTGGAACAAGCCTCGGCGCCGTCTCCGCGGTGGGTCCGCGGCGACGGCGCCGAAGTGTGCCGTAGGAACTTGTCGGCCTGCGCCGTCTCCCCGAGTCGGACGGTCGCAAGTGATGAGCGGGTGGGTGCGTGGGTGGCTGTGGTGCGTCTCAGCTCTCCGCGAGGATGTGGGAAAGCTCGGTGTCGAGATCGAAATGCCGGTGTTCCGTGCCGGGCGGCACGGCGGCATCGGTCCTTTTGAGGAACGATTCGAGAGCCCGCGCGGGAGCCTCCAGGAGGGCTTCGCCTTCCGGGGAGCTCAGGGCGATGCAGACCACGCCCTGTCCGTGGCTCCGGGACGGCCAGACGCGGACGTCTCCGGTGCCGGTGGGCCGGTGCAGGCCCTCGGCGAGGAGGTCGCGGGCGAAAACCCACTCGACGGTCTCCTCGGCTCCGGTGTGGAAGGTGGCATGCACGGCATAGGGATCGGCCGTGTCATACCGCAGGCCCGCGGGTACAGGCAGTGAGGACTCGCTCGACACAACGAGGCGCAGGTGCAGCTCGCAGCTGACCGTGGTGTTCATAAGCGCCAGGGCCTTTCGCTCAGTGTGCGCTCGGGGATTCGCACGTCGGCGAAATCGACATGCCACCTACGGTGCCGTTGTAAACCCCTCTGACGGTTTTGGGTGGCTTCAGGTACCTCTTACGGCGGATTGCGTGATCGTCCTCGGCGGTAATTCCGCCGGAGTGATCCCGTCCGGTAAGTTGAGCCTTATGAATACGGAGAGTGACGGGCCGGACGCCGTCGGGGAAAGCCACCCGGAACACCGGCATCCGCTCGGATCGAGAGCGCCGCACTTCATCAAACGCTCCCGGCCGCTGCACCTGAGCTGGCAGGTCGGAGTGTTCGTCGTCGGCCTCGCGATCGTGGCCGGCGGCGTGATCCTGCTGCCCCTGCCGGGCCCCGGCTGGCTGGTGATCTTCGGCGGTATGGCGCTGTGGGCGACGGAATTCGTCTGGGCGCAGTTGGTGCTGCGCTGGACCAAGCGCAAAGTGACCGAGGCGGCCCGCAAAGCGCTCGACCCGAAGGTGCGGCGCCGCAACATCATTCTGACGACCGTCGGTTTGGTGATCGTCGCGGCGCTGCTCGCGGTGTACGTGTGGAAGGTCGGCTTCGTGCTGCCGTGGAACGTCGGCGAGTGAGCCGGAAATGGTCTGGAGCGCTCGCCGGCGTGGGGTAATGTTGGCGGTGCGCCGGGCGATTAGCTCAGTGGGAGAGCGCTTCGTTCACACCGAAGAGGTCACTGGTTCGAACCCAGTATCGCCCACCCCGGCCGACGGCCCGGAGACTCGAAGTCTCCGGGCCGTCGCGGTTGTTGGGGCCGCCTCTCGCGCCGGGGCGCACACTGGGACCATGCCCGACTGGTCACGCCGTCTGCATCGCTACCGTTTCCGCAGCGTATGGCTGCTGGACGCGCCGCCCGGAGTCGTCTACGCCGTCCTCGAACGCATCGAGGCGTATCCCCGGTGGTGGCCGCAGGTGCGCGAGGTGACCCCCATCGACGACCGCAGCGGCACCGCCCGGGTCCGTTCGGTCCTGCCGTACGACCTGAAGATCGTGGCGAGCGAGGACGTCCGGGACCCGGGCGCCGGAGTGCTGGGGATCGCGCTGCGCGGGGACATGGCCGGCTGGGCGCGCTGGACCATAGCCCCGGGCGCCGGCGGGACCCGCGCCGTCTACGAGCAGGAGGTCGAGGTCTGCAAGCCGCTGCTGCGCAGGGCCGCCGCCCTGGCGCGGCCCCTGTTCGTCCTCAATCACGCGCTGATGATGCGGGCCGGCCGGCGGGGGCTGGCGGCCTGGCTGGCCCGGGGCTGAACGAGCCGCGGGGGCGGGTGGCCGCGGTACGGGACCGGAATTTGATGGAAGGCCGTGGCGACCTGTATTGTTCAGGTCGTTCGCGAGGGAAACCCCGCCGACATCCCGGGCGATTAGCTCAGTGGGAGAGCGCTTCGTTCACACCGAAGAGGTCACTGGTTCGAACCCAGTATCGCCCACCGGGATCAAGGACCGGGCCGCCAATTGGCGGCCCGGTCCTTTTCGTTGAGGGTGAGCGCGCGCCGAATTCCGGAATTACTGATGGGGTTTCACGCCGCGGCGGGGAGTTCGGGCCGCAGCGGCCAATGAGGATCCACCGCCTCGGGATTCCCGCTGTGGTCGAACCACGCCTGAAGGCCCCGGGCCTGGGCGGCGTGCCAGAGGGCCTGCCGGGTGTGCAGCTCGCTGGGATGCAGCCCTTCGAGCCGGGCGGCGAAGCGGTGCCCCAGGGCGCGGACCACACGCAGCGCGGCCAGCGCGTCGGCGGCCGCCTCATGGGCGTCGGTCAGTTCGACCTCGTACTGCGCGCACAGGTCGGTGAGCGTACGACGGCCCTTGCGGTAGCGGTCGAGGTGCTTGTCCAGGACCCGCGGGTCGAGCACGCAGAGCGGATGGGCGCCCAGGTAGGCGTCGAGGGAGGTGGCGCGGTGCCGCTTCAACTCGCGGTCCAGGAGCGTCAGATCGAAGGGGGCGTTCATCACGACCAGCGGGCGGCCGGTCACCGACTGGGCGGCCAGCGCCCGGGCGATCTCCTCCAGCGCGGGCGCCGGCCAGCGGCCGTGCAGGGCGAGATGGTCACCGGTCAGGCCGTGCACCGCGGTCGCCGCCTCGGGTATGTCCACCCCGGGGTTGATCAGCCAGCGGGTGACGCGCGGCGCGGAACGGGGCGTCTCCTGGACCACGAGGGCCGCGGAGACGATCCGGTCCCGTTCGACGTCGATCCCCGTCGTCTCGGTGTCGAAGGAAGCGAGCGGACCCTCATACCAGCACGGCATCATCCCAACTCCTCGCGGTCGCACGGTGGATGACATGGTGTGCCACCCGAGCTGGTGATACCCGAGCCGCGCCGCTGTCGAACCGTCCTTGTTTGCGGAGCACTTGACGCGGAGACAACAAAGGGGACGGGCTGTCTCCCGTCGTCCAGACGCACCGATCGTCACAGCCCGGAAGGCACTTGAGCGATGACGCTCGCGCAGCCCGAACCGGGAGGGCTGTCCCCCGCGAACGGGAGGCACCCCCTGCCCCAGCGGATCGCCCCGCGGCGGGGCGGACTCGCCACCACGGCCTGCATGGAGACTCTCCAGGTGGGCTATCTCCACGCGATCGCCGCCGCCTCCGGATGCTCTCTGTCGCAGCCCTTCCCGGACAACGGAATCGACTGGCACGTCAGCCATGGCGCGCCCGGCCACACCGTCGACGACGAGGTCACCATCAAGGTGCAGCTCAAATGCACCTACCAGACCGCCCCGCGCCCGCCGGGGCCGACGTTCGCCTTCACGCTCGACAACGCGCACCTGGTGAAGCTGGCCCGTACGCCCGTGGCGGTCCACAAGATCCTGGTGGTGATGCTCGTGCCGCGTGATCCGGAGGACTGGCTGCGCGCCGGCCACGACCGGCTGGAGCTGCGGCACTGCTGCTACTGGACCAACCTGGCCGGCCACAAGGTGACCGGCCGGCGCAGGACCACTGTGCGGATCCCGACCACGCGGATCTTCGACGACCGCGCGCTCTGCGAGATCATGACGCGGGTCGGGGCGGGAGGGAGACCCTGATGTACCGGCCGACCGACGAATACGACGCGACGCTCCTGGATCCCGAGCGCCTCGACCCCGCGGTGCTGGGCGCCCTGCTGGCCCGGCACGGCTGGCGGCGCAGGGGCGGCGCCGGCGGCCACTACGCCCGGTGGACGCCGCCCGGCGGGGCGGACGGCACCAGCCTCCTGGTGCCCCACGACCGCCGCTTCCCCGACTCCGGCGAGCTGCTGACCGAGGCGCTGGCGGCGCTCGCCCGGAGCGCCGTGCCGTCCGCCCGCGAGGTGCTGGTGGGCCTCGCGGTGCCCAGCGACGAGGTGTGCTGGGAGCGCGAGGGCCCCGAAGACGGGTCGGGGGCCGCCTCGTGGGTCGCGCAGGAGCGGCTGCGCGGTGCCGCCCGGGCGATGCTGACCGCCGGGGTGCTGGGCACCTGCGCGCGGGCCGGCTACTACGGTGCCCGGCACAAGCGGCGGGCCGAGGCGTTCATGGGCGAGGTGCTGCTCGGCCCGGCGCCGGCCGGCCGCCGGCTGACCGCGTTCGTGCCCGTACGGGCCGGGCGGGGCGCCGTCGCCGGACTCCAGCGGGCGCTGCACGCGCTGCGCGACGCGACCGACTACCAGCGGGCCACCGGCGGGATGGACGCCTTCGACGCCGCCGTCGGACTGGGCGCCTGCCACGAGCTGGCGCAGGCGCTGATCGCGCTGGTGCGGGACGCGGAGGGCGCGCGGATCACGGTGGCGTGGTCGCCGGCGGCCGGCACCCCGGCCAACTGCGCGGCCCGCCCCGAGCCGGTGGAGTTCTCGCCCGGCGACCTGCCCGCGTTGCAGCACGCCGCCCGCCGCTACGTACGCGACGAGCCGTCGCTGCCGGTGCGGCTGACCGGCGCGGTCGTACGGCTGCGCCGGGAGCGGCCGGGCGGGCCGGGGACGGTACGCCTGCGGGTGGTGCACGGGGCCGATGTGACGCAGGTGCGGGTCGCGCTGGGGGAGGAGGACTACCGGATCGCGGCGCACGCGCACCTGGTGGGGCTGCCGGTGCGGCTCACCGGGCGGCTGGAGAGCCGGGGCGGCTTCCGCCGCGTCACCGGGGCCTGCGACGTGGCGCCCGTAGCGGTCGACGAGGCCGGCCGGGAGGCGCTGATGAAGGCGCTCCAGGAGAATCTCGACTTCTTCGGGGAGGCGTGCGGCGGCCCGCTGGCCGGTGACTGAGCCGGCCGCGGGCAAACCGTTTCGCGGTGAGTACCGGTGGCTCGGTACGATTCGCCTGCGCGGCAATCGCCGGCGTGAAGAGACATGAGTTTGGAGAGACCGGTGTCAGACGTCCGTGTGACCGTCCAACGCGATTCCGAGCGGGAAGAACGCGTGGTGACCACGGGGACTACGGCCGCCGACCTCTTCCAGGGCGAGCGGAGCGTCGTCGCCGCGCGGGTGGCCGGGGAGCTGAAGGACCTGGCGTACGAGGTCGCCGACGGCGAGGTGGTCGAGCCCGTCGACATCACCTCCGAGGACGGCCTGAACATCCTGCGCCACTCCACCGCCCACGTCATGGCGCAGGCCGTGCAGGAGCTGTTCCCGGAGGCCAAGCTCGGCATCGGCCCGCCGATCAAGGACGGCTTCTACTACGACTTCGATGTCGAGACCCCGTTCCACCCGGACGACCTCAAGCGCATCGAGAAGAAGATGCAGGAGATCCAAAAGCGCGGGCAGAAGTTCGCGCGCCGGGTCACCACCGACGAGGACGCCCGCGAGGAGCTCGCCGACGAGCCGTACAAGCTGGAGCTCATCGGCCTCAAGGGCTCGGCCGCCGAGGCCGCCGAGGGCGCGTCCGCCGAGGTCGGCGCCGGCGAGCTGACCATCTACGACAACCTCGACGCCAAGACCGGCGAGCTGTGCTGGAAGGACCTCTGCCGGGGTCCGCACCTGCCCACCACCCGGAACATCCCGGCCTTCAAGCTCATGCGCTCGGCCGCGGCGTACTGGCGGGGCAGCGAGAAGAACAAGCAGCTCCAGCGGATCTACGGCACCGCCTGGCCGACCAAGGACGAGCTGAAGGCGTACGTCGAGTTCCTGGCCGAGGCCGAGAAGCGCGACCACCGCAAGCTGGGCTCGGAGCTCGACCTCTTCTCCATCCCGGAGGAGCTGGGTTCCGGTCTCGCGGTCTTCCACCCCAAGGGCGGCATCGTCCGCCGGGAGATGGAGACCTACTCGCGCAAGCGCCACGAGGACGCGGACTACGTGTTCGTCAACACCCCGCACATCTCGAAGGAAGAGCTCTTCGTCACCTCGGGGCACCTGCCGAACTACGGGGACGCGATGTTCCCGCCGCTGGAGTTCGACGGGCAGAACTACCGCCTGAAGGCGATGAACTGCCCCATGCACAACCTCGTCTTCAAGGCACGCGGCCGCTCCTACCGCGAACTGCCCCTGCGGATGTTCGAGTTCGGCACGGTCTACCGCTACGAGAAGTCGGGTGTCGTCCACGGCCTGACCCGCGCCCGCGGCTTCACACAGGACGACTCGCACATCTACTGCACCAAGGAGCAGATGGCGGGCGAGCTGGACTCCCTGCTCACCTTCGTCCTGGACCTGCTGCGCGACTACGGCCTGCACGACTTCGAGCTGGAGCTGTCCACCCGCGACGACTCCCCGAAGTTCATCGGTGAGGACGCCGAGTGGGAGGAGGCCACCGACGCGCTGCGCCAGGCGGCCGAGAAGCAGGGCCTCCCGCTGGTCCCGGACCCGGGCGGCGCCGCGTACTACGGCCCGAAGATCTCCGTGCAGGCCAAGGACGCGATCGGCCGGTCCTGGCAGATGTCGACGATCCAGGTCGACTTCCAGCAGCCGAAGCGGTTCGGCCTGGAGTACACCGCAGCGGACGGTTCCAAGCAGCAGCCGGTCATGATCCACCGCGCGCTGTTCGGTTCCATCGAGCGGTTCTTCGCGGTCCTGCTGGAGCACTACGCGGGCGCGTTCCCGGCGTGGCTCGCGCCGGTCCAGGCGATCGGCATCCCGATCGGCGACGCGCATGTGCCGCATCTCGCCGAGTTCGCCGCCAAGGCGAAGGCGAAGGGCCTGCGGGTGGAGGTCGACGCCTCGTCCGACCGGATGCAGAAGAAGATCAGGAACGCGCAGAAGAGCAAGGTGCCGTTCATGGTCATCGCCGGTGACGAGGACGTCGCCAACGGCGCGGTCAGCTTCCGCTACCGCGACGGCTCGCAGAAGAACGGCATTCCGCTGGACGAAGCGATTGCCGAGATCGTGGATGTGGTGGAGCGCCGCGTCCAGGTGTGACCCGTGGGAAAGTCCGGCCGTGCCCCGTGGAGCGAGCAGCTCCGCGGGGCACAGCCGGTCCCGCCCCTACGACACGCCGCTGACGGGCGAAGCCATATGCTGGCCCGTATGACAAGCGAGCCGGAGCACCAGATCGGAGTCGGGACGCAGGACGCCTTCCAGCGCCTGTGGACGCCCCACCGGATGGCTTACATCCAGGGGGAGAACAAGCCGAGCGGCCCGGGGGCCGACGACGGCTGCCCGTTCTGCTCGATTCCCGGGAAGTCCGACGAGGACGGTCTGGTGATCGCGCGCGGTGAGCATGTCTACGCGGTACTGAACCTTTATCCGTACAACGGCGGCCACCTCATGGTCGTCCCCTTCCGGCACGTCGCCGACTACACCGGGCTGGACAGGCCGGAGACGGCGGAGCTGGCCGAGCTGACGAAGCGGGCGATGATCGCGCTGCGGACCGCGTCCGGGGCGCACGGTTTCAACATCGGGATGAACCAGGGCACGGTCGCCGGCGCCGGGATCGCCGCGCATCTGCACCAGCACGTCGTACCGCGCTGGGGCGGCGACACCAATTTCATGCCGGTGGTCGGGCACACCAAGGTGCTGCCGCAACTGCTGGCCGACACCCGGGCGATGCTCGCGGACGCCTGGCCGGTGTAGTGCGGGCTCCCGGTCCGGACGGAGCGGGTAGAGCGACACGAAACCGGGCGAAGTGGACGGTTCGCCTATTTTCTGAATAGTTGCCTTACTAATAGTCGGGTGACTTCCCTAGATCGTCGCTCCGTGCTGCGCGCGGCCGCCTCGGCCGCGGCCGCCGGTGCCCTCGCGTCGGGCTGCGGCCGGGCCGCCACGGACTCCTCCGCCGTACGCGTCACCGACCCCCCGCACCCCAGTGCGCCCGGCTCTCCCTCCGCCGGCCGGGCGCACGCCGCCCGGCCACCCACCCGGGCACCCGGCCTGCCCGTACAGATCGACCACGGTCCCCGCGACGGCCGCGCCGTCGCGCTGACCTTCCACGGCCAGGGCGACCCCAGGCTCGCGACCGCCCTGCTGGGCGAGGCGGAACGGGCCGACGCCAAGATCACCGTGCTCGCCGTCGGCGACTGGCTCGACGCGCACCCCGCCATGGCCCGCCGGATCCTCGACGGCGGCCACGAGCTCGGCAACCACACCATGCACCACCGCGACATCTGCGCGCTGCCGGCCGACGAGGCCGCCGCGGAGATCACCGCCTGCGCCGACCGGCTGCGCCGGCTCACCGGCAGCATCGGCAGTTGGTTCCGCCCCTCGCGGACCCGGCGGGCCACCGGGCTGGTGACCCGGCTGGCCCGGCAGGCCGGCTATCCGCACGTCCTGTCCTACGACCTGGACTCCCTCGACGCCACCGACCCCGGTGCCCCGGCCGTCCGGCGCACGGTCCTGGACGGCGTCACCGCCGGCTCGGTCGTGAGCCTCCACCTCGGGCACGCCGGCACGGTGGCCGCACTGCCCCCGATCCTCGACGGCCTCCGCCGGCGCGGCCTGCGCGCGGTGACGACAACGGAGCTGGTGACCTGATGGCTGAGCGGACCCCCGCCCACGAGAGAAAGACCCGCTTCCCGGCGGTCCGCGCCGGGCGCCGGGCCGCGCTGCTCGCCGTGGCCTGCGCGCTGGTGGCCGCGGCCTGCGGTGGCGGCGGCCGGGAGCAGGCCGCCGAGCGCAGCCCGCTGCCCGCCAAGCCCTCGCCCGCCAAGGCCGTGAAGCCCGGACTGCCCGGCATGCCGCCGCCGCTGGAGGCGAACGACCTCTACGCGGCGGACCGGCCCGGCAAACTCGCGCCGCAGGTCAAGGACTTTCCCCCGCGCATCTACGTGCCCAACACCGGCTCCGACACGGTCAGCGTCATCGATCCGAAGACGTACAAGGTCATCGAGACGATTCCGGTGGGCGTGCAGCCGCAGCACGTCGTGCCGTCGTGGGATCTGAAGACGCTGTGGGTCAACAACAACCGGGGGCACGACCTCACCCCGATCGACCCGGCCACCGGCAAGGCGGGCGGGCGGGTCCGGGTCCACGACCCCTACAACCTCTACTTCACGCCCAACGGCAGATACGCGGTCGTGATGGCCTCGATGGACCGTCAACTCGTCTTCCGCGACCCGCACTCCATGGAGATCCGCAAGACCGTGCCGGTCGACTGCGCGGGCGTCAACCACGCCGACTTCTCGCCGGACGGCCGGTACTTCATCGTCTCCTGCGAGTTCTCCGGCGAGCTGCTCAAGGTCGACACCGAGAAGATGGAGGTCATCGGCAAGCAGAAGCTGCCGTTCGAGGGGGCGATGCCGCAGGACGTGAAGATCTCCCCGGACGGCAGGACCTGGTACGTCGCCGACATGATGGCCGACGGCCTGTGGGTCCTCAACGGCGACACCTTCGCCCGCCCGCAACTGATGCCGACCGGCAAGGGCACCCACGGCCTCTACGTCAGCCGCGACTCGCGGCACCTGTACATCTCCAACCGCGGCGAGGGCTCCGTCTCCCTTCTGGACTTCCGCTCCGGCCGACTCGTCGACAAGTGGCACATCCCCGGTGGCGGCAGCCCCGACATGGGCGGGGTCTCCGCGGACGGCAAGGTGCTGTGGCTGTCCGGGCGTTACAACTCCGAGGTCTACGCCATGGACACCCGCACCGGGAAGACACTGGCGAAGATCCCGGTCGGCGAGGGTCCGCACGGCCTGGCGGTCTACCCGCAACCGGGGCGGTACTCGCTCGGGCACACCGGGATCTTCCGCTAGGCCCTGTCGTCACACTCACGGGGCGGACGGGAGGGTGACGACAGGACGACAGGACCTACGGCGACAGCCGCCCGGGTCCTCCGAGCGGAGACCTAGGCGTTGTACTCGTCCGCCTTCTGCGGCTCGGCGCTCTGGATCATGCCGCTCAGGACCAGGGACCGGTTGTCGAAGCGCTCGGTGTCCACGCCGTTCTCCTTGAGGACGCTCATGGCGGCGGCGTGCACCGTGCGCAGCACCGGGGTGGCGGCGCGCAGGGCGTCGTCGGCCATGAAGCGGTGGCGCCAGGGCTTGTCGGCCCAGACGTGCCGCAGTCCGAACGGCTCGGGCAGCACGAGCTTGCCGCCGAGGAAGTCCAGGATCGGCGGGAACCACGTCAGGGGGGCGCGGGCGGCCAGCCGGACGACCTCGCCGGGCTCGATCAGCGGCAGCGTCTGGGTCTTGGTCTCCCAGAACTTGACGACCTTGGCGACGTCCTTGGTCTTGGGCTCGGGCTTGGTGGTGAACAGCGGGTTGACCGGTCCCAGGGCGTGGCCGGTGACCTCCACGCGCAGGGTCTCGTGCAGCACGGTGACGGTGATCATCAAGGTGATCACGAGCTGGCCGTCCCACAGCACGAACTGCACGCCGAGGTAGTGGCGGTTGCCGCTGCCGAACTGCTGCTCGTTGCAGATGCGCTCTATTTCGTGGCCGCGGATCTGATACGCGTCCACGTTCGTGCCCTCGGGATGGGCGACTTCCTTGGCCTTCTCGCCGACCGGCGAGACGATCCAGTGGCGGACCGACGGCGGCTGCTGGAAGCCGCCGGTGTGCAGCGGGCTGCGCTCCAGCAGCCGCAGCCGGTCGTGGATGACCCGGATGACGTCCCAGCTACGGAACGGGTGGATGTCGGTGCCTTCCCGCGCCGGCTTGAGCTCCTCGGCGAGCTGCCAGCTTCCCCAGCGGGTGCCCATGCCGAGTATCCCCTTGGGGCCGGCGTAGAAGACGACGTTGGAGCGCTGCTCGGCGGAGACTTTGGCGAGATTCTTCCGGAGGGTCTCGGCGGCGATCTCGTTCGGGTCCTGGGGCACCGCCTCGGGGATCTTCGCCGCCACGCCGCCGCCTTCGAGGAGGCTCTTCCATGCCCCCCGCATGGTCACGGCGGTCTTCTCGCAGATCTGTTTGGCCCACCACCAGCCGATCACCGGAGCGATGATCATGGCCCGGACGTACATCGGCCAGAAGCCGTCGAGCGGCAACTTGATCATGAAGAACACGGCGAGGCCGCCGAGCAGGAAGAGCAGGACGCCGCCGAGCGCCGAGACGCCGCTGCCCGCGCCGTCCTTGGAGAGCAGCTTCTTGAGCTGGAAGACGCCCAGCCACACCAGGACACCGGGCAGGAACAGCAGACCGAAGAGCACCATCAGCAACGTCAGCTTCGCGTCCCGCTGCTTGCGGACGCGGGTGGCGGACAGGCAGTGCTCGACGATGGTCTGGGGCTCGATCCCGAAGGACTGGATGAGCGCCTTGCGGCCGCCGCCGAGCATCCGGACCTGCACGGCGCGGGAGAACGCCTCGCCGAGATTGGGCTCGAACAGCGACAGCTTGGGCTTCTTGATCTCGGAGGTGCCGGAGTCGGAATCGGCCTTGGCGATGTCGGCGAGCGGACTGTCGCGGTACGCGGCCGAGGCCAGGGCCTGGGTCGCCGCCGTCTGCCCGGCGCCTCCCGAAAGCGGCACCTGCGCCCCGGGACTGAAGTCAAAGCCGTCTGCCACTACCGCCCCCATCACCGCACGCATCCGATGATGCGGCTCTTTCCCGACTACCGCTCGCGGCACACCTGCTGAGCCGGTGACTCAAGCGCCGGAAAACAGCGTACAGCCGCCGTCCAGCCCAAGGGAGTTGAGCCGGACAGCGGCCGAATCACCGTGTGCTACCCGCCGTTCGCGGCTTGTTCGCGCAGTTTCCCGGCGAGTTGCTGCGGCATCGGCTCATGCCGTGCGTAGACGCGGCCGAAGCGGCCGGTGCCGTGCGAGAGGGAGCGCAGATCGACGGCGTACCGGCCGATCTCGATCTCGGGCACCTCGGCGCGCACGAGGGTGCGGCCGGCCCCCGACTGCTCGGTGCCCACCACCCGGCCGCGGCGCCCGGACAGATCGCTCATCACCGGGCCGACGAATTCGTCCGGAACCAGCACGGTCACCTCGGCCACCGGTTCCAGAAGGTCGATCCGGGCCCCGGCGGCGGCCTCGCGCAGCGCCAGCGCGCCCGCCATCTGGAACGCGGCGTCGGAGGAGTCGACGGAGTGCGCCTTGCCGTCGAGCAGGGTGACGCGGATGTCGACGAGCGGATGCCCGGCGGCGACGCCCCGCGCGGCCTGGGCGCGGACGCCCTTCTCCACGGACGGGATGAACTGCCGGGGTACCGCGCCGCCGACCACCTTGTCCACGAACTCGATGCCGGAGCCGCCCGGCAGCGGCTCCACCTGGATCTCGCAGATCGCGAACTGGCCGTGGCCGCCGGACTGTTTGACGTGCCGGCCGCGCCCGGTGGCGGTGGAGGCGAAGGTCTCCCGCAGCGGCACCTGGTGGGCGACCGTGTCGACCTGGACGCCGTAGCGGGCGCGCAGCCGCTCCAGCGCCACGTCGGCGTGCGCCTCACCGAGGCACCACAGGACCACCTGGTGGGTGTCCTGGTTGTGTTCCAGCCGCATGGTGGGGTCCTCGGCCACCAGGCGGGCGAGACCCTGGGAGAGCTTGTCCTCGTCGGCCTTGCTGTGCGCCTTGATGGCGACCGGAAGCAGCGGGTCGGGCATCGTCCAGGGCGCCATCAGCAGCGGGCTGTCCTTGCCCGACAGGGTGTCGCCGGTCTCGGCGCGGGTCAGTTTCGCCACGCACGCCAGGTCGCCGGCGATGGCCTTGGGCAGCGGGCGCTGCTGTTTGCCGAAGGGCGCGGACAGCGCGCCGACCCGTTCGTCCAGGTCGTGGTCCTCGTGGCCGCGGTCCGTCAGGCCGTGGCCCGAGACGTGCACCGTCTCGTCCGGCCGCAGGGTGCCGGAGAAGACGCGTACCAGGGAGAGCCGGCCGACGTACGGGTCGGAGGCGGTCTTGACCACCTCGGCCGCGAGCGGGCCGTCGGGATCGCAGGTCAGCGGCGGGCGCGGGCTGCCGTCGACGCCGGTCACCTCGGGTGCCTCCCGCTCCGCCGGGGTCGGGAAACCGCGGGTGATCAGCTCCAGGAGTTCCACCGTGCCCAGACCCTGCCGGGAGCCCTCGGGGGCCGGGGCCGCGGCGAGCACCGGATGGAAGGTGCCGCGGGCGACCGCCGTCTCCAGGTCTCCGATGAGCGTCTTGACGTCGATCTGCTCGCCGGCGAGGTAGCGGTCCATGAGGGTCTCGTCCTCGCTCTCGGCGATGATCCCCTCGATGAGACGGTTACGGGCCTGCTCGATCAGCGGCAGCTCCTCCTCCGTCGGCTCCCGTTCGGTGCGGGTGCCGGAGGAGTAGTCGAAGACCCGCTGGGTGAGCAGGCCGATCAGGCCGTGCACGGGGGCCTGGCCGTCGGCGCCCGGCGTGCCGTACAAGGGGAGGTAGAGGGGGAGGACGGCGTCGGGGTCCTCGCCGCCGAGGATGCCGCCGCACTTTTGGGTCATCTCGTCGAAGCCGGCGCGGGCCGCCTCCAAATGGGTGACGACCAGGGCCCGCGGCATGCCGACCGCCGCGCATTCGTCCCAGACCATACGGGTCGCGCCGGCCACCCCGTCGGCCGCCGAGACGACGAAAAGGGCCGCGTCCGCCGCGCGCAGACCGGCCCTGAGCTCGCCGACGAAATCGGCGTAGCCGGGGGTGTCCAAAAGATTGATCTTGACTCCGTCCCACTCGACGGGGACCAGGGACAACTGCACCGAGCGCTGCTGGCGGTGCTCGATGTCGTCGTGATCGGACAGCGAGGTGCCGTCCTCCACCCTGCCCGGCCGGTTGACCGCCCCGGACGCGAGCGCGAGCGCCTCGACAAGAGTGGTTTTTCCCGAACCGCTGTGGCCGACCAGCACCACATTGCGCAGGGCAGTGGGCCGGTCGGCCGTCAATGCCCTTCTGGCGGCTCCCGGGCGTGTACTCGACTTCTCGCTCATGTGTCTCGCCTCCAGGTCGACACTTTGCGGTGATTCGAGCTTTCCACCGTGGTCATGATGCGTCCATACGTGGCGCAAGGGGCGGCCCGGCGCCCGGCCGCCGCCGAGCCCGGGCACCGGCCGCCGCGATGCGTGGGCGGCGGCCCCAGGCCGCCTGGCTACGATGGGCCAGCCGGTGGCCCCTTGACCGCGCGGCCCGTATCGACCCTCCGGGAAGGCCATGCTGAACAAGTACGCGCGTGCTTTCTTCACGCGTGTTCTCACGCCGTTCGCCGCCCTGCTCATCCGCATCGGGGTCAGCCCGGACGCGGTCACCCTCGTCGGGACCGGCGGCGTGGTGGCCGGCGCCCTGGTCTTCTACCCGCTGGGCGAGTTCTTCTGGGGCACGGTCGTCATCACCCTGTTCGTCTTCTCCGATCTGGTCGACGGCAACATGGCCCGGCAACTGGGCCGCTCCAGCCGCTGGGGCGCCTTCCTGGACTCCACCCTCGACCGGGTGGCCGACTCCGCGATCTTCGGCGGGCTGGCCCTCTGGTACGCCGGCCGCGGCGGAAGCCTGCTGCTGTGCGCCATGGCGATCTTCTGCCTCGCCAGCGGCCAGGTCGTCTCGTACACCAAGGCGCGCGGGGAGGCCATCGGGCTGCCGGTGAACGTCAACGGTCTGGTCGAGCGCGCCGAGCGGCTGGTCGTCACGCTCGTGGCCTGCGGCTTTTCCGGACTGCACAAGTTCGGGGTGCCCGGCATCCAGGTCCTGCTGCCGATCGCCCTGTGGCTGGTCGGCGTCGGCAGCGCCGTCACCCTCGCCCAGCGCGTGGTGACGGTGCGCCGCGAGTCGGCGGAGGCCGACGCCATCGCTCAAGGGGGGAACGGCGCATGAGCCGTACAGAAGGCACCGAAGGAACCGCCGGTCCCGGACGCGGTGAGGCGGCCCGGCGCGGCCTGCTGCGGATCGACACCGGGAAACTGACGGACGCGCTCTACGGCCTGGCCTGGAGCACCGTCAAAAAGCTCCCCGAAGGCGCCGCCGTACGCCTCGGCCGGCGGATCGCCGACACCGTCTGGAAGCGGCGCGGCGAGGGCGTCCTGCGCCTGGAGTGCAACCTCGCCCGGGTCGTCCCGGATGCCTCCGAAGAGCGCCTGGCGGAGCTCTCGCGGGCCGGGATGCGCTCGTACACGCGCTACTGGATGGAGTCCTTCCGGCTGCCGGCCTGGAGCAAGGACCGGATAAAGGCCGGTTTCACCCCCCAGGACGTCCACTACCTGGAGGAGGGCCTCAAGAGCGACCGCGGTGTCATCCTGGCGCTGCCGCACATGGGCAACTACGACCTCGCGGGTGTCTGGGTCACCACCAAACTCGGCGTCCCCTTCACCACCGTCGCCGAGCGGCTCAAGCCCGAATCCCTCTACGACCGGTTCGTCGCCTACCGCGAGGGCCTGGGCATGGAGGTGCTGCCGCACACCGGAGCTGCCGCGTTCGGCACGCTCGCCAGGCGGCTGCGCGCCGGCGGCCTGGTCTGCCTGGTCGCCGACCGGGACCTGTCCCGGGCGGGGCTGGAGGTGACCTTCTTCGGCGAGGTGACGAAGATGCCGGCCGGGCCCGCGATGCTCGCCCTCCAGACCGGCGCGATGCTGCTGCCCGTCACTCTCTGGTACGACGACTCGCCGGTCATGCGCGGCCGGGTCCATCCTGAGATCGAGGTCCCCGAGACCGGGACCCGTACGGAGAAGGCCGCTCACATGACCCAGGCGCTCGCCGACGCCTTCGCCTCCGGCATCGCCGAGCATCCCGAGGACTGGCACATGCTCCAGCGCCTGTGGCTCGCCGACCTGGAGCCGCGCGCCCCCCGCGAACCGCGCGGCGACGCCACCGGGCCGACCGGCCGGACGCCCGGCCCGTCCGGCAAGGCGCCCGACGCGGCGCGCGAGACGGCCGCCGGAGGGGAGACGGCGTGAAGATCGGCATCGTCTGCCCCTATTCCTGGGACGTCCCCGGCGGCGTCCAGTTCCACATCAGGGATCTCGCCGAGCATCTGATCCGGCTCGGCCACGACGTCTCCGTGCTCGCCCCGGCGGACGACGACAACCCCCTGCCGCCGTACGTCGTCTCCGCGGGCCGCGCGGTGCCGGTGCCCTACAACGGTTCGGTCGCCCGGCTGAACTTCGGCTTCCTCTCCGCCGCCCGGGTCCGCCGCTGGCTCCAGAGCGGCGCCTTCGACGTCATCCACATCCACGAGCCGGCCTCGCCCTCGCTCGGGCTCCTCTCCTGCTGGGCGGCCCAGGGCCCGATCGTGGCGACCTTCCACACCTCCAACCCGCGCTCGCGGGCGATGATCGCCGCGTATCCGATCCTCCAGCCGGCACTGGAGAAGATCAGCGCCCGGATCGCGGTGAGCGAGTACGCCCGCCGCACCCTGGTCGAACACCTCGGCGGCGACGCGGTGGTCATCCCCAACGGCGTCGACGTCGACTTCTTCGCCCGCGCCGAACCCAAGGCCGAATGGCAGGGCCGGACGATCGGCTTCATCGGCCGGATCGACGAGCCGCGCAAGGGCCTGCCGGTCCTGATGAAGGCGCTCCCGGCGATCCTCGACCGGGTGCCGGACGCCCGGCTGCTGGTCGCCGGCCGCGGCGACGAGGAGGAGGCGGTCGCGGCGCTACCCGACGAGATGCGGGAGCGGGTGACGTTCCTCGGCATGGTCAGCGACGAGGACAAGGCGCGGCTGCTGCGCAGCGTCGACCTCTACGTCGCGCCGAACACCGGCGGCGAATCCTTCGGCATCATCCTCGTCGAGGCCCTGTCCGCCGGGGCGCCGGTCCTCGCCAGCGACCTCGACGCCTTCGCCCAGGTGCTCGACCAGGGCGAGGCGGGCGAGCTGTTCGCCAACGAGGACGCGGACGCGCTCGCCACCGCCGCCGTCGCCCTGCTCGGCGACCCCGGGCGGCTGGCCGAACTCCGCGAGCGGGGCAGCCGGCACGTCCGCCGCTTCGACTGGTCGACGGTCGGCGCCGACATCCTGGCGGTCTACGAGACGGTGACCGACGGCACCACGTCGGTGGCCACGGACGAGCCGGTGGGGCTGAGGGCCCGCTGGGGGCTGGCCAGGGAGTGACGCCGGGCGGCGCCCGAGCGCCGCGAACCGCCCGCACCGTGCCGGTGCGGAGGGTTCCGTTCCGGCCGGTACTGTGACCCGGCGTGACCACCTTCATCTGGATCGCGGCCGCCGTCATCCTCATCGGCGTCTACCTGAGCTGGACGGCCGGACGCCTGGACCGCCTGCACGCGCGGATCGACGCGGCCCGGGCTGCTCTCGACGCCCAACTGCTGCGGCGCGCCTCGGTCGCCCAGGAAGTGGGCACCTCCGGGGTCCTCGATCCGGCCGCCTCGATCGTGCTCTACCAGGCGGCACACGAGGCCCGTCAGGCGGACGAGGACCACCGCGAGGTCGCCGAGAGCGAACTGAGCCAGACACTGCGCGCGACCTTCGGTGACGAGGCCCAGGTGGAGGCCGTACGCGAGGCCCCCGGCGGCGAGCAGACCGTCGCCGAACTCACGGCGGCGGTGCGCCGCGTACCGATGGCGCGCCGCTTCCACAACGACGCGGTGCGGGCGGCGCGCGCGGTCCGCCGCCACCGCCTGGTGCGCTACCTCCGGCTCGCCGGGCACGCGCCGTTCCCGCTGGCGTTCGAGATGGACGACGAGCCGCCCGCGGTCCTCGACGACCGGTCCGCCGGAAAATGAGACACTGGGACCAACAGTGCGAATGACACCAAAGGGTCCGTCGGGATCCCGGGCCACCGGCCCCGCGTCCGGGCGCCGTCGCCGGACGTAACGATCCACTGACCTCTAATTGGCCCTTTTCGCGGGCCACCGGCAAACGGTTGTGTGGGCGGCGAAGCGCAACCACCCACACCGAGTGAGGTCAACCGTGTCCAGCACGCCCACCACGCCCCAGCACCCCGAGACCGGAACCGCGCGCGTCAAGCGCGGAATGGCCGAGCAGCTCAAGGGCGGCGTGATCATGGACGTCGTCACGCCGGAAGAGGCGAAGATCGCCGAGGACGCGGGCGCCGTCGCCGTCATGGCTCTGGAGCGGGTCCCGGCCGACATCCGCAAGGACGGCGGGGTGGCCCGCATGTCCGACCCCGACATGATCGACGGCATCATCAACGCCGTCTCCATCCCCGTGATGGCCAAGTCCCGCATCGGCCACTTCGTCGAGGCCCAGGTCCTGCAGTCGCTCGGTGTCGACTACATCGACGAGTCCGAGGTCCTCACCCCGGCCGACGAGGTCAACCACTCCGACAAGTGGGCCTTCACCACCCCCTTCGTCTGCGGCGCCACCAACCTGGGCGAGGCCCTGCGCCGCATCGCCGAGGGCGCGGCGATGATCCGCTCCAAGGGCGAGGCCGGTACCGGCAACGTCGTCGAGGCGGTCCGCCACCTGCGCCAGATCAAGAACGAGATCGCCCGCCTGCGCGGCTACGACAACAACGAGCTGTACGCCGCCGCCAAGGAGCTGCGCGCCCCGTACGAGATCGTCAAGGAGGTCGCCGAGCTCGGCAAGCTGCCGGTCGTGCTGTTCTCCGCCGGCGGCGTGGCGACCCCGGCCGACGCGGCCCTGATGCGCCAGCTCGGCGCCGAGGGCGTGTTCGTGGGCTCCGGCATCTTCAAGTCCGGTGACCCCGCCAAGCGCGCCGCCGCGATCGTGAAGGCCACCACCTTCTACGACGACCCGAAGGTCATCGCGGACGTCTCCCGCAACCTGGGCGAGGCCATGGTCGGCATCAACTGCGACACCCTCCCCGAGGCCGAGCGCTACGCCAACCGCGGCTGGTAGGACGACAGATGAGCACCCCCACCATCGGTGTGCTGGCCCTCCAGGGCGACGTCCGCGAGCACCTCACGGCGCTCGCCGAGGCGGACGCCCTGGCCCGGCCGGTACGCCGGCCCGAGGAACTGGACGACATCGACGGCCTGGTCATACCGGGCGGCGAGTCCACCACCATGTCCAAACTCGCCGTCGCCTTCGGCATGCTGGAGCCGCTGCGCGCCTTCGTGAAGGCGGGCAAGCCGGTCTACGGCACCTGCGCCGGCATGATCATGGTCGCGAACAAGCTGCTGGACGCCCGCGAGGACCAGGAGACGCTCGGCGGCATCGACATGATCGTGCGCCGTAACGCTTTCGGGCGGCAGAACGAGTCCTTCGAGGCGGCCGTCGACATGACGGGCATCCCCGGCGGACCGGTCGAGGGCGTCTTCATCCGCGCACCCTGGGTCGAGTCGGTCGGCGCCTCCGTGGACGTCCTGGCGACGTACGGCGAGCACACGGTCGCCGTACGGCAAGGTAACGTCCTCGCCACGTCGTTCCACCCGGAGCTGACCGGAGATCACCGCGTCCACGCCTACTTCGTAGACTTGGTGCGCGGCGCGTAGCTCCGGCCGGCGGCGGGCTCCGCGGCGGCGGGTCGGCGGTGCGCAGGCGGCCTGACCGATCCCGGTAGGATCTCAGGCGTTCGTTTCTCAATTGGTTACGCGAAGGAGACAGGCGGATGTCCGGCCACTCTAAATGGGCTACGACGAAGCACAAGAAGGCCGTGATCGATGCCAAGCGCGGCAAGCTCTTCGCGAAGCTGATCAAGAACATCGAGGTCGCGGCGCGCACCGGCGGCGCCGACGTGGACGGCAACCCCACGCTCTTCGACGCCATCCAGAAGGCCAAGAAGAGCTCGGTGCCCAACAAGAACATCGACAGCGCGGTCAAGCGCGGTGCGGGTCTTGAGGCGGGCGGCGCCGACTACGAAACCATCATGTACGAGGGCTACGGCCCCAACGGCGTCGCGGTGCTCATCGAGTGCCTCACCGACAACCGCAACCGCGCCGCCTCCGACGTCCGCGTCGCCATGACCCGCAACGGCGGTTCCATGGCCGACCCGGGCTCGGTGTCCTACCTGTTCAACCGCAAGGGCGTCGTGATCGTCCCCAAGGGCGAACTGACCGAGGACGACGTCCTCGGCGCGGTCCTGGACGCGGGCGCCGAAGAGGTCAACGACCTCGGCGAGTCCTTCGAGGTGCTCAGCGAGGCCACCGACCTGGTCGCGGTCCGCACCGCGCTCCAGGAAGCGGGCATCGACTACGACTCGGCCGACGCGAACTTCGTCCCGACCATGCAGGTCGAGCTGGACGAAGAGGGCGCGCGCAAGATCTTCAAGCTGATCGACGCGCTGGAGGACAGCGACGACGTGCAGAACGTCTTCGCCAACTTCGAGGTCTCCGACGACGTCATGGCCAAGGTCGACGCCTGACGCGCGGTGCCCGGACGACGACAACGGCCCGCCGGTGACCGACCGGCGGGCCGTTTCGCATGCCCGGCGCGCGTTGTCAGTGCCAGCCGATAGCCTGCGGGAACTGTTGAACGGCTGCTCACCGAAAGGGGCAACGTGCGCGTACTGGGCGTGGACCCGGGACTGACCCGATGCGGCGTCGGCGTGGTCGAAGGCGCCGCCGGCCGCCCGCTGAAGATGGTCGGCGTCGGCGTCGTGCGCACCCCGGCGGACGCGGACATCGCCCACCGCCTCGTCCTCATCGAGCGCGGACTGGAGGAGTGGCTGGAGGAGTACCGGCCCGAATTCGTGGCCGTGGAGCGGGTGTTCAGCCAGCACAACGTCCGCACGGTCATGGGTACCGCGCAGGCGAGCGCCGTCGCCATGCTCTGCGCCGCCCGCCGCGGACTGCCCGTCGCCCTGCACACCCCCAGCGAGGTCAAGGCCGCCGTCACCGGCTCGGGCCGGGCCGACAAGGCGCAGATCGGCGCGATGGTCACCCGCCTGCTGCGACTCGACGCGCCCCCCAAACCGGCCGACGCCGCCGACGCCCTGGCCCTGGCCATCTGTCACATATGGCGCGCCCCCGCGGTCAACCGCCTCCAGCAGGCGCACGCCGCGGCCCGCCGCACCCCCGCTCCCGCACGCACCCTGAAGGGCACCCGATGATCGCCTTTGTCTCCGGACCCGTCGCGGCCCTCGCCCCCGACACCGCCGTGGTCGAGGTCGGCGGAATCGGCATGGCCGTCCAGTGCACACCGAACACCCTCTCCACCCTGCGCGTCGGACAGCCCGCCAGACTCGCCACCTCCCTCGTCGTCCGCGAGGACTCCCTGACCCTCTACGGCTTCGCCGACGACGACGAGCGGCAGACCTTCGAACTCCTCCAGACCGCCAGCGGCGTCGGCCCCCGCCTCGCCCAGGCGATGCTGGCCGTCCACTCACCGGACACCCTGCGCCGCGCCGTCGCGAGCGGCGACGAGAAGACCCTCACCGCCGTGCCCGGCATCGGCAAGAAGGGCGCGCAAAAACTCCTCCTGGAGCTCAAGGACCGGCTCGGCGCGCCGGTGGGCGGCGGCCGGGCCGGCGTCGGCACCCCCGTCACGGCCGGCTGGCGCGACCAACTGCACGCCGCGCTGATCGGCCTGGGCTACGCCACCCGCGAGGCCGACGAAGCGGTGGCCGCCGTCGAACCGCACGCCGAAGCGGCCGTCGCCGACGGCGGACAGCCCCAGGTGGCCCAACTGCTCAAGGCCGCGCTGCAGAGCCTGAACCGGGCCCGATGAGCCGCGCCCCCGCGACCCCGGCGGCCCGCCCCGGCCGGCCCGGTGCCCCCGGCCGGCCCGGCGCCCCCGGCCGGGCCCCGCGCCCCCGACCGTACGACCACGCAGGCGGCCCGGCCGCCCCGACCCCGCGAGGCAATCCGCAGTGAACTGGGACGACACCGCACCCACCGCCGAGGACGCCGCCACCGACGCGGCCGACCGGCTCGTCGGGGCCGACGCCGACGGTGAGGACACCGCCGTCGAAGCCGCCCTGCGCCCCAAGGACCTCGACGAATTCGTCGGCCAGGAGCGGGTGCGCGAACAGCTCGACCTGGTGCTGCGCGCCGCCCGCGCCCGTGGCGCCACCGCCGACCACGTCCTGCTCTCCGGCGCCCCCGGCCTCGGCAAGACCACCCTGTCGATGATCATCGCCGCCGAGATGGGCGCCCCGATCCGCATCACCTCCGGCCCCGCCATCCAGCACGCCGGCGACCTCGCCGCGATCCTCTCCTCCCTCCAGGAGGGCGAGGTCCTCTTCCTGGACGAGATCCACCGCATGTCCCGGCCCGCCGAGGAGATGCTCTACATGGCCATGGAGGACTTCCGCGTCGACGTGATCGTCGGCAAGGGCCCCGGAGCCACCGCCATCCCCCTCGAACTCCCGCCGTTCACCCTCGTCGGCGCCACCACCCGCGCCGGACTCCTGCCACCCCCGCTGCGCGACCGCTTCGGCTTCACCGGCCACATGGAGTTCTACGCCCCCGCCGAGCTGGAGCGCGTCATCCACCGCTCGGCCGGCCTGCTGGACGTCCACATAGAGGCCGAGGGCGCCGCCGAGATCGCCGGCCGCTCCCGTGGCACGCCCCGTATCGCCAACCGCCTGCTGCGTCGCGTCCGCGACTACGCCCAGGTCAAGGCCGACGGTGTGATCACCCGCGACATCGCCGCCCAGGCCCTGAAGGTCTACGAGGTCGACGCCCGCGGCCTGGACCGCCTCGACCGCGCCGTGCTCACCGCCCTGCTCAAGCTCTTCGGCGGCGGCCCGGTGGGACTGTCGACCCTCGCGGTCGCGGTGGGGGAGGAGCGCGAGACGGTCGAGGAGGTCGCCGAGCCGTTCCTGGTGCGCGAGGGCCTGCTGGCGCGTACGCCCCGTGGCCGCGTCGCCACTCCGGCCGCCTGGGCCCATCTCGGGCTGGTCCCGCCGCAGCAGCAAGCGGGCGGAAGCGGTCAGCAGGGCCTGTTCGGCCCATGACGGCGCGGAGACTCGCCCGGTCCGGAACTGCGGTGCCATGCTGGGCGTTGTTCCACCGGTGGGGACTCGCTTAGACTCCGCCGATGCCGTCCGTGTGGACCGGCATACCCACCCCCGTATATCAGACCGTGCTCAGCGGTCGTGCGAAGGATTTCCGTCCCGTGCCCAATATCGTGACTCTCCTCCCCTTCATCGTCCTCATCGGGGCCATGTTCCTGATGACCCGGTCCGCCAAGAAGAAGCAGCAGGCGGCCGCCCAGATGCGCAATGAGATGCAGCCCGGGACCGGCGTCCGGACCATCGGTGGCATGTACGCCACCGTCAAGGAAATCCACGAGGACACCGTCCTCCTTGAGGTGGCCCCCGGCGTGCACGCCATTTACGCCAAGAACGCCATCGGCGCGGTCCTCGCCGACGAGGAGTACAACCGCATCCTCGACGGCGCCGACCCGATCACCGGCGACGAGCCGGTCGTCCCGGACGACGCCTCCTCCCTGACCGGCGCCTCCGCCGACGAGGCCACCGAAACGGGCGACAAGGCCGAGAAGATCGACCTGGGCAAGGACGACGCCCCGGCCGCCGAGGCCGGCTCCGTCGAGCCCACCGCCGACGACGTCGAGGACGCCAAGAGCGCCAAGGACGCGACCGAGGCCGCCAAGGACGACAAGAAGGCCGGCGGCACCGACGCGAAGTAAGTCCCGCCCGGACGGAACCGCGGGAGCGCCCCTCGTGCGGCGCACCGCGGTTCCGGGACGGTTTAGGCTCCGGCGGGGGCACGTCCCCACAACACTTCGTGGCCGCTCGGCAGACACCCGAAGCCGAGTGGTTGGACAGGGAGATACGAGAAGGTGGCAGCACCGAACAAGGGCCGCAGGGCGCCCGCGAGTCAGGGTCATCCGGGGCGCACCCTCGTCCTGATCCTGATCGTGATGGTGGCGCTGGTCGGAGGCATGTTCTACTCCGGCACGCTGACGCCCCGGCTGGGCATCGACCTGGCGGGCGGTACCAGCTTCACGCTCCAGGCGGAGAACCAGCCGGGCAAGCCCAACGCGATCAACGAGACCAACATGAAGACCGCCGCGGGCATCATGGACCGGCGCGTCAACGGTCTGGGCGTGTCCGAGAGCGAGGTCCAGACCCAGGGCGAGAACCACATCATCGTGAACATCCCCCGGGGGACGAACGCGAAGCAGGCTCGCGACCAGGTCGGCACCACCGCCCAGCTCGCCTTCCGGCCGGTCCTGACCACCACCGCGGGCACCAAGACGCCCGAGCCGAAGCCCACCCCCTCCACGGGCGGCAAGAACGACAAGCCCAAGGGTGGCAAGGGCAAGGACGACGGCAAGAACGCCGCGTCCTCGCCGACGCCCACCGCGAGCGCCACCACCCAGGGCCGGGCCGTGTCGGACTCCCTGAAGAAGGCCCCGTCCGACCCGCCGAAGGTCTCCGGCTCCGAATCCCCCAAGCCCTCCACCCCGCCGGTGCCGCCGCTGCCCGGCGGCGAGGACATCCCGCCGGCGCTGGCGAAGCAGCTCGCCGCGCTGGACTGCTCCACCAAGGCGAGCCGGGCCGCCGCCGGTGAGAAGGCCGCCGGCACCAAGCCCGGTGACCCCGTCGTGGCCTGCAAGGACGACGGCACCCAGAAGTACGCGCTCGGCCCGGTCGGCGTCGAAGGCACCGACGTCAAGGACGCCAAGGCGGTCTTCGACAGCCAGCAGGGCCAGGGCTGGATCGTCCAGATGGACTTCACCTCCGACGGCGGCAAGAAGTTCGCGGACATCACCGGCAAGCTCGCCACCAAGACGCAGCCGCAGAACCAGTTCGCGATCGTCCTGGACGGCGCCGTGGTCTCCGACCCGCGCGTCAGCCAGCAGCTCAACGGCGGCAGCGCCACGATCTCCGGCGGCGGCTTCACCCAGCAGTCCGCCGAGGACCTGGGCAACATGCTGTCCTACGGCGCCCTGCCGCTCTCCTTCAAGATCGTCGACGAGACCACGGTCACCGCGGCGCTCGGCGGCGAGCAGCTCCAGGCCGGACTGATCGCCGGCGCCATCGGCCTCGCGCTCGTCATCATCTACCTCGTCGCCTACTACCGGGGCCTGTCCCTGGTCGCGCTGGCGAGCCTGGTGGTCTCCGCGATCCTGACGTACACGATCATGACGCTGCTCGGCCCGGCCATCCAGTTCGCGCTGAACCTGCCGGCTGTCTGCGGTGCCATCGTCGCCATCGGCATCACGGCCGACTCCTTCATCGTCTACTTCGAACGCATCCGGGACGAGATCCGCGAGGGCCGCACCCTGCGACCCGCCGTCGAACGCGGCTGGCCGCGCGCCCGCCGTACGATCCTGGTCTCCGACTTCGTGTCGTTCCTGGCCGCCGCGGTGCTGTTCATCGTCACCGTCGGCAAGGTGCAGGGCTTCGCGTTCACGCTCGGCCTGACCACGCTCCTCGACGTCGTCGTCGTCTTCTTCTTCACCAAGCCGCTGATGACCCTGCTGGCGCGGCGCAAGTTCTTCTCCGAGGGCCATTCCTGGTCCGGACTGGATCCCGAGCGGCTGGGTGCCAAGCCGCCGCTGCGCCGCCGCCGCGGCAGCGTGCCCACCAAGACGAAGGAGGCGTGAGGTGTCCAAGCTCGGAAACATCGGCGCCAGGCTCTACCGCGGTGAGGTCGGCTACGACTTCATCGGCAAGCGGAAGATCTGGTACGGCATCTCGATCCTCATCACGATCACGGCCATCGTCGGTCTCGCGGTGCGCGGCCTGAACATGGGCATCGAGTTCTCCGGCGGCGCGGTCTTCACCACCCCGAAGACCTCCGTGTCCGCCTCGCAGGCCCAGCACCACGCCGAGTCCGCGTCCGGCGGCCACCAGGCGGTCGTGCAGAAGCTCGGCAACGGCGCGCTGCGCATCCAGATCAGCGGCCTGGACACCAAGCAGTCCGTACCGGTCCAGGAAGAGCTCGCCAAGGACCTGAACGTCCCGGTCAAGGACGTCAACACCCAGTTGGTCGGGCCGAGCTGGGGCGAGGAGATCGCCAACAAGGCCTGGCTGGGCCTGGGCATCTTCATGATCCTCGTGGTGCTCTATCTGGCCATCGCCTTCGAGTGGCGGATGGCCCTGGCCGCCCTCATCGCCCTGGTCCACGACCTCACGATCACCGTCGGCGTCTACGCCCTGGTCGGCTTCGAGGTCACCCCCGGCACGGTCATCGGTCTGCTCACGATCCTCGGTTACTCCCTGTACGACACGGTCGTCGTCTTCGACAGCCTCAAGGAAGCCTCCAAGGACATCACCAAGCAGACCCGCTTCACCTACGGTGAGATCGCCAACCGCAGCATCAACGGCACCCTGGTGCGTTCCATCAACACCACCATCGTCGCGCTGCTCCCGGTCGCCGGTCTGCTGTTCGTCGGCGGCGGGTTCCTGGGCGCCGGCATGCTCAACGACATCTCGCTCGCGCTGTTCGTCGGCCTCGCCGCCGGCGCGTACTCCTCGATCTTCATCGCGACCCCGCTGGTCGCCGACTTCAAGGAGCACGAGCCGCAGATGAAGGCGCTGGCCAAGCGGGTGCGGGCCAAGCGCGCCGCGGCCGCCGCCAAGGGCGAGCGGCCGGACGACGGGTCGGACGCGCCGGCCGCCGGCGTCGAGGACGACGCGGCCGACGGTGACGACGCGGCGGTCGTGGGGCCGCGGCACCAGCCCGCCGCCCGTGGCCGCGGTGGCCGGGGCCGCCCGTCGGGCGGACGCCGGTGAGCGCCCCCGGCGCGTTGCGCGAGCTGCTGCTGAGCCGCATCTCGGACGTCCCGGACTACCCGCGGCCGGGCGTCATGTTCAAGGACATCACCCCGCTGCTGGCCGACCCGGCCGCCTTCGGCGCGCTCACCGACGCGTTCGTCGACGTGTGCCGGCGCTACCGCGCGGACAAGGTCGTGGGCCTGGAGGCGCGTGGCTTCATCCTCGCCGCTCCGGTCGCGGTCCGCGCCGGCGTCGGCTTCGTCCCCGTGCGCAAGGCGGGCAAGCTGCCCGGCGCCACCCTGGGGCAGCCCTACGAGCTGGAGTACGGCACCGCCGAGATCGAGATCCACGCCGACGCGCTCGCCCCGGGCGACCGGGTGCTGGTGATAGACGACGTGCTCGCCACCGGCGGCACCGCCGACGCCTCGCTGCAGCTCATCCGCCGCGCGGGCGCCGAGGTCGCGGGCGTCGCGGTGCTGATGGAGCTCGGCTTCCTCGCCGGTCGGCAGCGG
Source organism: Streptomyces sp. NPDC031210 (assembly GCF_055570395.1). NCBI lineage: Bacteria > Bacillati > Actinomycetota > Actinomycetes > Kitasatosporales > Streptomycetaceae > Streptomyces > Streptomyces sp. NPDC031210. Next base: position 289,992 of record NZ_JBVIHH010000007.1, on the reverse strand, counting down.
CTGGAGCCGGGCCTGAAGGGCGCTCCGCTGGAGGCCCTGATCACGATCTGAGCAGGTCGAACGCACCACCCGCACAAACGGGGGCATCCGGAAGAAACCGGGTGCCCCCGCTGCTGTGGGGGAGACGGGGGTATAGCCGCGGGAGAGCCGTGGCGCCGGGGTCGATACCATTGGGTACCCGACCCGTTCGTGGTCTTGTGGTCCGGAACCGCTTGAGGAGTGCTCTTGCCAGACGAGGCCCAGCCGCTCTCCCCCGGACCGCGTCCGGCGGAATCCCCCGCCGCGCGTCCGGACGAGACGAAGCGCCAGGACGCGGCTTCCCCGGGCACGCCGCAGTCCGGACAGCGCGGTGCGTCCGCGGGCACCGGCACGCCCCGGCCCCCGGCCGGCCGCCCCGCCGACGCGACCCCGGCTCCCGCGCCCGGCCCCGCCCCGGCTCCCGAGCCCGCGCCGGGCGACTCCGCGGCGGCGAAGCCCCCGGTCTCCGCCCCCAAGCCACCCGCCAAGCCCGACCCGGCCGCGCGGCCCGTGCCGCCCGCTCCGGTGGGCCGCTCCGGCTCTCCCAACCGCGTCCGTGCCCGCCTCGCCCGCCTCGGCGTGCAGCGCTCCAGCCCGTACAACCCGGTGCTGGAGCCGCTGCTGCGGATCGTGCGCGGCAACGACCCGAAGATCGAGGCGGCGACGCTGCGCCAGGTCGAGCGGGCCTACCAGGTCGCCGAGCGCTGGCACCGCGGGCAGAAGCGCAAGAGCGGCGACCCGTACATCACCCACCCCCTCGCGGTGACGACGATCCTCGCCGAGCTGGGCATGGACCCGGCCACGCTCATGGCGGGGCTGCTGCACGACACCGTCGAGGACACCGAGTACGGCCTGGACACCCTGCGCCGCGACTTCGGCGACCAGGTGGCTCTGCTCGTCGACGGTGTGACGAAGCTGGACAAGGTCAAGTTCGGTGAGGCCGCGCAGGCCGAGACCGTCCGCAAGATGGTCGTCGCCATGGCCAAGGACCCGCGCGTCCTGGTCATCAAGCTCGCCGACCGGCTGCACAACATGCGCACCATGCGCTATCTCAAGCGGGAGAAGCAGGAGAAGAAGGCCCGCGAGACCCTTGAGATCTACGCGCCCCTGGCCCACCGCCTGGGCATGAACACCATCAAGTGGGAGCTGGAGGACCTCGCCTTCGCGATCCTCTACCCCAAGATGTACGACGAGATCGTGCGGCTCGTCGCCGAGCGGGCACCCAAGCGGGACGAGTACCTCGCGATAGTGACCGACGAGGTCCAGGCCGATCTGCGCGCCGCCCGCATCAAGGCCACCGTCACCGGCCGACCGAAGCACTATTACAGCGTCTACCAGAAGATGATCGTGCGCGGCCGCGACTTCGCCGAGATCTACGACCTGGTGGGCATCCGCGTCCTCGTCGACACCGTCCGCGACTGCTACGCGGCGCTCGGCACCGTCCACGCCCGGTGGAATCCGGTGCCCGGGCGGTTCAAGGACTACATCGCGATGCCCAAGTTCAACATGTACCAGTCGCTGCACACGACGGTCATCGGGCCCAGCGGCAAGCCCGTCGAGCTCCAGATCCGCACCTTCGACATGCACCGCCGCGCCGAGTACGGCATCGCCGCGCACTGGAAGTACAAGCAGGAGGCCGTCGCCGGCACCTCCAAGGTGCGCACCGACATCCCCAGGGGCGTGGGCAAGGGCGCCGGCCAGGACACCGTCAACGACATGGCCTGGCTGCGCCAGCTCCTGGACTGGCAGAAGGAGACCGAGGACCCGGGGGAGTTCCTCGAATCGCTGCGCTTCGACCTCTCCCGCAACGAGGTCTTCGTCTTCACCCCCAAGGGCGACGTCATAGCGCTGCCGGCCGGCGCGACACCGGTGGACTTCGCGTACGCCGTGCACACCGAGGTCGGCCACCGCACGATAGGAGCACGGGTCAACGGACGGCTCGTACCGCTCGAATCCACCCTGGACAACGGCGACTTGGTGGAGGTCTTCACCTCCAAGGCGCCCGGCGCCGGCCCGTCCCGCGACTGGCTGGGCTTCGTCAAGTCCCCGCGCGCCCGCAACAAGATCCGTGCCTGGTTCTCCAAGGAGCGCCGCGACGAGGCCATCGAGCAGGGCAAGGACGCCATCGCGCGGGCCATGCGCAAGCAGAACCTGCCGATCCAGCGGATCCTGACCGGCGACTCGCTGGTCACCCTGGCCCACGAGATGCGCTACCCGGACATCTCCTCGCTGTACGCCGCCATCGGCGAGGGCCACGTCGCCGCGCAGGGCGTCGTCCAGAAGCTGGTGCAGGCGCTCGGCGGGCAGGACGAGGCCACCGAGGACATCGCCGAGTCCACCCCGATCCGGCCGCGCTCCAAGCGCCGCTCCAGCGCCGATCCGGGTGTGGTCGTCAAGGGCGTCGACGATGTGTGGGTCAAGCTCGCCCGCTGCTGTACGCCGGTGCCGGGCGATCCCATCATCGGCTTCGTCACCCGCGGCAGCGGCGTCTCGGTGCACCGCGCCGACTGCGTCAACGTCGACTCGCTGTCCAGGCAGCCCGAACGGATCCTGGAGGTCGAGTGGGCCCCCACCCAGTCCTCGGTCTTCCTCGTCGCCATCCAAGTGGAGGCGCTGGACCGCTCCCGGCTGCTGTCGGACGTCACCCGGGTGCTGTCCGACCAGCACGTCAACATCCTTTCCGCGGCCGTCCAGACCTCCCGCGACCGGGTCGCCACCTCCCGTTTCACCTTCGAGATGGGCGACCCCAAGCACCTGGGGCATGTCCTGAAGGCCGTGCGGGGCGTGGAGGGCGTCTATGACGTCTACCGCGTGACGTCGGCACGCCGGCCGTAGGAGACACCGCCCGCGTACGGCAGCGGGGGGGGGGGGGGGGGGGGGGGGAGGGGGGGGGGGGGGGGGGGGGGTGGGGGGTGGTCGTGCGGGAGGGGCCGCCGGTACGGCGCCAGATCACGCGG
>NZ_JBVIHH010000007.1:275548-287007 GCF_055570395.1 Streptomyces sp. NPDC031210 | reverse complement strand
GTATGGGAGCTGTTCCCTCCCCCTCCGCCCCCCCCCCCCCCCCCCCCCCCCATCCCCCCCCCCCCCCCCCCCCCCCCCCCCCCCCCCCCCCCCCCCCCCCCCCCCCCCCCCGCCGCCGTACGCGGTGAGATCCTCAGCCGCCGAACTCCTCCAGGCCCTTGAGCGCCTGGTCCAGCAGCGCCTTGCGGCCCTCCAGCTCACGCCCGAGCTTGTCGGCCCGGGCGTTGTTACCCGCCGACCGGGCCGTCTCGATCTGCTTCTCCAGCTTGTCGACGGCGTCCTGGAGCTGACCGGTCAGCCCCGCGGCACGCGCCCGCGCCTCGGGGTTCGTCCGCCGCCACTCGGCCTCCTCGGCCTCCTGGATGGCGCGCTCCACCGCGTGCATCCGGCCCTCGATCTTCGGGCGGGCGTCCCGTGGAACGTGGCCGATGGCCTCCCACCGCTCATTGATGGAGCGGAACGCGGCCCGCGCCGCCTTCAGGTCGGAGACGGGCAGCAGCTTCTCGGCCTCGGTGACCAGCTCCTCCTTGCGGGTGAGATTCTCCCGCTGCTCGGCGTCACGCTCCGCGAAGACCTCGCCGCGCGCCTGGAAGAAGACGTCCTGGGCGCCGCGGAAACGGTTCCACAGGTCGTCCTCGTGCTCGCGCTGGGCGCGGCCCGCGGCCTTCCACTCCGTCATCAGCTCGCGGTAGCGGGCCGCCGTCGCGCCCCAGTCCGTCGACTTCGACAGCGCCTCGGCCTCGGCGACCAGCTTCTCCTTCGCCTTGCGGGACTCCTCGCGCTGCGCGTCCAGCGACGCGAAGTGCGCCTTGCGCCGCTTGGAGAACGCCGAGCGGGCGTGCGAGAAGCGGTGCCACAGCTCGTCGTCGGCCTTGCGGTCCAGGCGCGGCAGGGCCTTCCAGATGTCGACCAGGGCACGCAGTCGCTCACCGGCCGCCCGCCACTGCTCGCTCGCCGCCAGTTCCTCGGCCTCGGCGACCAGCTTCTCCTTGGCCTGCCGGGCCTCGTCGCTCTGCTTGGCCTTCTGCGCCTTGCGCTCCTCGCGGCGCGCCTCGACCGTGGTGACGAGCTGGTCCAGCCGCTTGCGCAGTGCCTCCAGGTCGCCTACCGCGTGGTGCTCGTCGACCTGCTGCCGAAGATGACCGATCGCGGTCATCGCGTCCTTCGCCGACAGGTCGGTGGTCTTGACCCGTCGTTCGAGGAGGCCGATCTCGACGACCAGGCCCTCATACTTGCGCTCGAAGTAGGCGAGGGCCTCCTCCGGAGATCCCGCCTGCCACGATCCGACGACCTTCTCGCCCTCGGCGGTACGCACGTACACGGTCCCCGTCTCATCGACGCGGCCCCATGGGTCGCTGCTCACAGCGCCTCCTCCACATGATGCCGACGAGGGCGTGCGGCCCCCCGGCATCGTCCACAGTTTCTGTCCGGCAGAGCCGCGCCCTGGCCGGTCCGACGGGCTGTCTTGCGGTGCGGGTGGCAGCCGTCGGAGCAGGCACCCTACACAACGCCAATCTAGGCGACCGGCGGTCGGCTGTCCGCATCCAGCACGACCGAATTCGGTGGACCGCCCGCGGGAACGGCGAGGTCCCGCCCCTCTTGGTCAGCTTTTCGTGACGGCCGCCTTGTTGATGACGACGGTGGCGTTGGGCACCGTGTTCTCCGTCGCCGGGTCGACGGTCGAACCGGCCTGGGCGATCTTCCGCAGGACTTCCATACCGCCCGTGATCGTTCCGAACGGTGTGTAGTTGGGCGGCAGTTGGCTGTCCTGGTAGACGAGGAAGAACTGGCTGCCGCCGGAGTCGCGGGTCTTCTCGTCCGTGCCGTTGTAGGTGTTGGCCATCGCGACCGTGCCCGCCGGGTAGACGCCGCCCTTCAGGCGCGGGTCCTTGAGGTTCTCGTCCGGGAGGGTGTAGCCGGGGGTGCCCCGGCCGGTGCCGGTCGGGTCGCCGCACTGCAGGACGTAGATGCTCTGGTCGACCAGCCGGTGGCACCTGCTGTGGTCGAAATAGCCCTGCCCGGCGAGGAAGGCGAAGGAGTTCACGGTGTGCGGCGCCTTGCCCGCGTCCAGCTTCAGTTCGACCGCGCCGCAGGTCGTGTTCAGCTTCACGGCGTAGGAGGCGGAGGTGTCGACCTTCATCGCCGGCTCCTTCTTCCACGTCTTCTTCGACGGGGAGCCCTTGGCGGGCTTGCCGCACGGGTCCGGTGCCCTGCTCGCCGACGGGTCCGCCGCCCGCGCGTCGTCCGCGCCGCCGCCCGCCAGCCCCGCCGAGGCGTAGGCGGCGGCGCCCGCGGCCAGCACGACGGCCAGCATCGAGGCGATGATCACCTTCTGGCGTTTGGCCTTGCGCACGGCCGCGGACCGCCGCTGCTGCTGACGCTCGTACTTCTCCCGGGCGAGCTGCCGCCGCCGCTGATCGCTGCTGACCACCGGTCGTCTCCTTGTCCTGAGCCGTGATCGCTCTCGTCTGCCGTGGCCGTACCGTATACGGGTTCGCGGCGGTGGGAGTCGCGCCGGTAGGCTCTGGAGCTGCCGAGATGTTCGGGCGCGGTCCCCGCGGACCGGCGCCTCCACCGACCTTTAAGGACGAACGTGCTGATTGCCGGGTTCCCCGCCGGGGCCTGGGGGACCAACTGCTACTTGGTCGCCCCCGCCGCCGGCGAGGAGTGCGTCATCATCGACCCGGGCCACGAAGCGGCCCAGGGAGTCGAGGACGCGGTCGCGAAGCATCGGCTCAAGCCCGTCGCGGTCATCCTCACCCACGGCCACCTCGACCACGTCGCCTCGGTCGTCCCGGTGTGCGGGGCGCACGACGTCCCCGCCTGGATCCACCCCGAGGACCGCTACATGATGAGCGACCCGGAGAAGGCCCTCGGCCGCTCCATCGGTCAGCAGCTCATGGGCGAACTCACCGTGGGGGAGCCGGACGACGTCAAGGAGTTGACCGACGGCAGCGCCCTGGAACTCGCCGGGATGGAATTCTCCGTCGCGCACGCCCCGGGCCATACCAAGGGGTCGGTGACCTTCCGGATGCCCGAGGCCGCGGACATCCCGCCGGTCTTCTTCTCGGGCGACCTGCTGTTCGCCGGCTCCATCGGACGCACCGACCTGCCGGGCGGTGACCACGCCGAGATCCTGCGGTCGCTGGCGCGCGTGTGCCTGCCGCTGGAGGACCCGACCGTCGTCCTGTCCGGCCACGGCCCCCAGACCACCATCGGCCGCGAGCGCGCCACGAACCCGTATCTGCGGGAAGTGGCCGCCGGCCAGGGAGCGGCTCCCGCTCCTCGACGAGGAATGTGACGACAGACTCCGTGAGCACCTTTCAGGCACCCAAGGGCACGTACGACCTGCTCCCGCCCAGTTCGGCGACCTACCTCGCGGTGCGCGAGGCGATCTCCGCGCCGCTGAAGAACTCCGGCTACGGCTACATCGAGACGCCCGGCTTCGAGAACGTCGAGCTGTTCTCGCGCGGCGTCGGTGAGTCGACCGACATCGTGACCAAGGAGATGTACGCCTTCGAGACCAAGGGCGGCGACCAGCTCGCGCTGCGCCCCGAGGGCACCGCGTCGGTGCTCCGCGCGGCGCTGGAGGCCAACCTCCACAAGGGCGGCAACCTCCCCGTCAAGCTCTGGTACTCCGGCTCCTACTACCGCTACGAGCGTCCGCAGAAGGGCCGGTACCGTCACTTCTCCCAGGTCGGCGCCGAAGCGATCGGCACCGAGGACCCCGCGCTCGACGCCGAGCTGATCATCCTCGCCGACCAGGCGTACCGCTCGCTGGGACTGCGCGAGTTCCGCATCCTGCTCAACTCCCTGGGCGACAAGGAGTGCCGCCCGGTCTACCGCACCGCGCTGCAGGACTTCCTGCGCGGGCTGGAGCTGGACGAGGACACCCGGCGCCGGATCGACATCAACCCGCTGCGGGTGCTGGACGACAAGCGTGAGGCCGTCCAGCGGCAGCTCGTCGGAGCCCCGTCGCTGCGCGACTACCTCTGCGAAGCCTGCAAGACCTACCACGAGCAGGTCCGGGAGCTGCTGACCGCGGCGGGCGTGGCCTTCGAGGACGACGAGAAGCTGGTGCGCGGGCTGGACTACTACACCCGCACCACCTTCGAGTTCGTCCACGACGGGCTCGGCTCGCAGTCCGCGGTGGGCGGCGGCGGCCGCTACGACGGCCTGTCCGAGATGATCGGCGGCCCCTCGCTGCCGTCCGTCGGCTGGGCGCTCGGCGTGGACCGTACGGTGCTGGCGCTGGAGGCGGAGGGCATCACACTGGACATCCCCGCCGCCACCTCCGTGTACGCCGTTCCGCTGGGCGAGGAGGCCCGCCGCGTCCTGTTCGCCGCGGTCACCGAGCTGCGCAGGGCCGGCATCGCGGCCGACTTCGCGTACGGCGGCAGGGGCCTGAAGGGCGCCATGAAGAACGCCAACCGCTCGGGCGCGCGGCTGGCCCTCGTGGCGGGCGAGCGGGACCTCGCCGAGGGCGTCGTGCAGCTCAAGGACCTGGAGAGCGGCGAGCAGACGCCCGTCGCGCTGGACGCGGTGGTCGAGGAGATCCGGCGCACGCTGGGCTGAGGCCGCGCGGCGGGCCGGGGAAGCGGCGGGCCGTGGAAAGGGATCGAACGGAGTAGGGGCCTGGACGGGGGTTGACCGTCCGGGCCCCTCGCGTCAACACAGGCCGTGCGGATCCGGTCCCTTACGCGCAGCGAACGGTGGGCCGTCGTGGAGTTGAGGCAGAATGAAGACGCGACCGCGGCCCCCGCGGTCCGCTTGGCCAGCCTCATTCCCCGACGGATCGACGGAACGGCGATATGACGACGACAGCGCTTGACGACGTGTCCACCGACGACGATCAGGGGAGCGGCGCGGCCACCATCGGATCCGGTCGCGCCTTCGCTCTGCTCCTGGTGATCACCGGCGCCCTGGGGACCCTGGCCGCCTGGGTCATCACCATGGACAAGTTCGAGCTGCTGAAGGACCCGAACTTCAAGCCGGCCTGCAGCCTCAACCCCATCATTTCCTGCACCAATGTCATGAACAGTTGGCAGGCGGACGTGTTCGGCTTCCCGAACCCGGTCGCCGGACTGGTCGCCTTCGGCGCGGTCGTCGCGATCGGCATGGCCCTGCTGGCGGGCGCCCGCTTCCGCCGCTGGTACTGGATCGGGCTGAACGTCGGCACCCTGCTCGGCGCGGTGTTCTGCATGTGGCTCATGAGCCAGTCGCTGTACAGCATCCACGCACTGTGCCTGTGGTGCACGCTGACCTGGTGCGTCACGATCCTGATGTTCTGGTACACCACCGTGCACAACCTCAAGCACGGCATCATCCCGGCCCCCGAGGGGCTGCGCCGGACGGTGCTGGAATTCCACTGGGTCGTGCCGGTGCTCTGGTACGGCGCGATCGCGCTGCTGATCCTCACCAACTTCTGGTCGTACTGGAGCACCCTGATCTAGCGCTCCCGGCGTTCCGGCGTCCCACGCCCCTGGTCACCACGGTGGCCGGGGGCGTTGTCAGTGGCGTGGCATAGGCTCGTGAGCGTGGAGCCCGACCTGTTCACCGCCGCTGCCGAAGACCGCCAGGAGAAGGACCCCGCGGGGTCTCCCCTCGCCGTGCGGATGCGCCCGCGCACCCTTGACGAGGTCGTGGGGCAGCAGCATCTGCTCAAGCCCGGCTCGCCGCTGCGCCGCCTGGTCGGTGAGGGCGGCGGCGGCCCCGCCGGGCCGTCCTCCGTCTTCCTGTGGGGGCCGCCCGGCACCGGTAAGACGACCCTGGCCTATGTCGTCAGCCAGGCCACGAACAAGCGCTTCGTCGAGCTCTCCGCGATCACCGCGGGCGTCAAGGAGGTCCGAGCGGTCATCGACGGTGCCCGGCGCGCCTCGGGTGGCTACGGCAAGGACACCGTCCTCTTCCTCGACGAGATCCACCGCTTCAGCAAGGCCCAGCAGGACTCGCTGCTGCCGGCCGTGGAGAACCGCTGGGTCACCCTGATCGCCGCGACGACCGAGAACCCGTATTTCTCGGTGATCTCCCCGCTGCTGTCGCGCTCACTGCTGCTGACACTCGAACCACTCACCGACGAGGACCTGCGCGCTCTGGTCCGCCGCGCGCTGACCGACGCGCGCGGCCTCGCCGGCGCGGTCACGCTGCCCGAGGACACCGAGGCCCATCTGCTGCGGATCGCGGGGGGTGACGCCCGGCGCGCGCTGACGGCGCTGGAGGCCGGGGCGGGAGCGGCGCTGGACAAGGGCGAGAAGGAGATCACCCTCCAGACGATGGAGGAGTCCGTCAACCGCGCGGCGGTCAGCTACGACCGGGACGGCGACCAGCACTACGACGTCGCCAGCGCCCTGATCAAGTCCATCCGAGGTTCAGACGCCGACGCCGCCCTGCACTACCTCGCCCGCATGATCGACGCGGGGGAGGACCCGCGCTTCATCGCCCGGCGGCTGATGATCTCGGCGAGCGAGGACATCGGCCTGGCCGATCCCACCGCGCTCCAGACGGCGGTCGCCGCCGCCCAGGCCGTGGCGCTGATCGGCTTCCCGGAAGCCCGGATCATCCTCAGCCAGGCCACCCTCGCGCTCGCCCTGGCGCCCAAGTCGAACGCCGCGTATCTGGCCATCGACGCCGCGCTGGCCGACGTCCGGGCGGGACGGACCGGCGCGGTGCCGCCCCATCTGCGCGACAGCCACTACAAGGGCGCCCAGAAGCTCGGCCACGGCAAGGGCTACCAGTATCCGCACGACCTGCCGGGCGGCATCGCGGCGCAGCAGTACGCGCCGGACGAGGTGCACGGCAGGCGCTATTACTCCCCGACCCGGCACGGCGCCGAGGCGCGCTACGCCGAGGTCGTCGACCGGGTCCGGGCTCGGCTGCGCGGCGAGGCGGGCGAGAGCGGCGAGTGAGGGGCGCGCGTAGCGGCGCCGCGGTGCCCCGAAGCGGTGCCCCGTCGCGTCGATCCGCCGCGTCAGCCGTGCCCGGCGGGAGTGTCGCTCCCAGGGGTCACCGCGCGGCGGCCTCGAAGAGCGTGTGCATCGCGCGGCGCAGCTCCGTCACGTCTCGTACCGGCTCGGGGAAGTCGAAGCGGGCGTCGAAGGTCCGCTGCGCGGCGTCGGTGAAGCGCACGCGCAGGCCGAAGCGGTCCAGACCCAGGGGCACGGCCCGGTCGTGCGCCCCGCAGACCGGCGCCCGGTCGCCCAGCAGCGCGCACAGGCCGCGCACCTGGTCGTGGTGGGCCGCGTGGAGATGCTGCAACAGCTCCGCCTCGTGGGCCACCAGCGGGTCGGGACGGGCCGCGGCGAACTCGTCGGGTTCGAAGGGCTCGGCGCCCCACAGGTCGTCCACCGCGCCCTCACCGACCTCCAGGCGCAGCATCATCCAGGCGGTCCGCCCGTAGAGCCCCGGGGCCGGCTGCGGGTGCAGCGCCTCCCCGATGCCGAGCAGCTCGCCCACGGGGTGCCGCTCGGCGAGGAGCATGGCGGCCTCGGCGCGCGCCTCGTTGCGTACGGGGGTCAGCCAGCCGGCGATCCAGGCCCGTCCGCGGATGCGATGGGGCACGGAAACGGGCGCGACGTCCGTGATCTCCATCACTGCCGTCAGATCGTCGTCCTGGGCGTGTGCGGCGGCCCGAGCCGCCGCACAGTCGCCGGGGACCAGCAACAGCACGTCTCCCTCGGGTGTCACGGTCCGGCAGACGGGAGCGCTGAGACCGCTCTCGTCCGGCTCCTCGACGCCGGGGACACTCAAAGACGCCATACCATGGGACTCGACGAGGGTCCGTACGCGCTCGGCGGCAGTGGGCTGCTGGGCGTCTTCCACGGGACGCGGCTGACCCGCCTCGGTGCTCTGGGCACTGGGCAGGGGGATCCCAGGTCGAAACATGCGTTCTCCTCGCGGTAAGGTAAGCCTCACCTAACTTACACGGAGGTCCGTTCCACGTGAACCAGTCGCGTCCCAAGGTCAAGAAGTCGCGCGCTCTCGGCATCGCCCTGACGCCGAAGGCCGTCAAGTACTTCGAGGCCCGTCCCTACCCGCCCGGCGAGCACGGCCGTGGCCGCAAGCAGAGCAGTGACTACAAGGTCCGTCTGCTGGAGAAGCAGCGTCTGCGCGCGCAGTACGACATCAGCGAGCGCCAGATGGCGCGTGCCTACGACCGCGCTCGGAAGGTCGAAGGCAAGACCGGCGAAGCGCTGATCATCGAGCTTGAGCGCCGTCTGGACGCGCTCGTCCTGCGGTCGGGCATCGCCCGCACCATCTACCAGGCGCGCCAGATGGTCGTCCACGGCCACATCTCGGTCAACGACCGCAAGGTCGACAAGCCGTCCTTCCGCGTCCGCCCCGGCGACGTCGTGATGGTCCGCGAGCGCAGCCGCGAGAAGCACCCCTTCCAGGTCGCGCGTGAGGGTGGCTACGCCCCCGACGGCGAGACCCCGCGCTACCTCGAGGTCAACCTCCAGGCTCTGGCGTTCCGTCTCGACCGGGACCCGAACCGCAAGGAGATCCCGGTGATCTGCGACGAGCAGCTCGTCGTCGAGTACTACGCCCGCTAAGGCAGTACTCCGCCCGCCGAGGCAGGCGCAGCCGCTCCGCCGAGCGGCTTTCAACCCGCCGTCTCCCCACCGCCCGCGGAAGCGGAAGGGGAGGCGGCGGGTTCGTTCGTGGCGGGCGCCGCACGGCGCCCGCCACGGCGCTGTTCCGGGACCTCGTCGGCGCTCCCCAGGATCCGGGCCACCGTCGCCGGCAGATCCAGCCGGCCGCCCGCCCGCAGGCAGTCCTCGTAGCGCTCGGCTCCCAGCCGCGCCCGCGCCCGCTCCTCGCACAGCGCGTGCGGCCGGCTGTAGTGGCGCGAGCCGAACAGCGGCAGCCCCACCGACGGCCAGATCCGGCCCGCGGCGCCCTGGAGCACGGCGGCCTCCTCCGCGTCGCCCTCGCCGACCGTCACCAGCGCCAGCAGTTCGATCGCCAGCACCGCGCCCAGCAGATCGTGGAAGGTGTTCTCGATCGCCAGCGACTCCTCCAGCAGCGCCCGGGCCCGCCCGCCGTCGCCGCGCGTCCACGCCGCGTAGGCCAGCACGAACTGCGCGTACGCCAGCGTCCAGCGCTCTCCGTGGTCCCCGCACACCCGCCGCACGTCCTCGCACAGGCGCACCGCGCCCTCCAGCTCCCCCTGGAAGGCCACCGCCATCGCCAGCTCCACCTGCCCCATCAGCACCGTGCTGTTGAACTCCCCGATCTCGCGGTAGCGCTTCAGTGCGCCGCGCAGCAGCGTCTCGGCGCGCGGCGCGTCGTCGCAGACCAGCGCCAGGCAGCCGGTGCGGTGCAGGGCGTACGCGGCCGCCGTGGCGTTGTCCGTACGCTCGGCCTCCTCCAGGCATTCGCGCAGCGCCCCCGTCGCGGAGACGGTGTCCCCCTGGAGCGCCGCGACATGGCCCATCACCCACAGGGCTTTCAGCCGCGCGCCGTCGTGGCCACCTTCCAGCTCCAGGGCCCGGCCCAGCCAGTGCCGGCCCTCCGACAGGTGGCCGCAGCCCACCCAGTAGAACCACAGGGTGCCCGCCAGATACTGGCCCAGGTGCACCTCGTGCCCGCTGTCCAGGCTCCGCTCCAGGGCGACGCGCAGATTGGGCAGCTCCGCCTCGATACGGGCCGCGACCTCCGCCTGCCGCGGGCCGAACCAGTCCAGCTCGCACCAGGTGGCCAGGCCCAGATACCAGTCGCGGTGCCGGCGCCGCAGCCGGTCGCCGTCCGCCGTCGCCTCCAGCCAGCCCGCGCCGTAGGCCCGTACGGTGCCCGGCATCCCGTAGCGCACCCCCGCCGCCGTGTCCTCGCGCACCAGCACCGACTGGGTGACCAACGCGGCGACCACGTCCAGGAGTTCTGCGGCCGGCAGGTCCGGGCCGGAGCAGACGTATTCGGCCGCCTCCAGGTCGAACTGCCCCGCGAAGACCGACAGCCGCGCCCACAGCAGCCGCTCCCGGGGCGTGCACAGCTCATGACTCCAGCCGATCGCCGTCCGCAGGGCGCGGTGCCGCGGCAGGGCGTCGCGGGTGTTGCCGGTCAGCAGATGGAAAGGGTCGTCGAGCCGGTCCAGCAGTTGTTCCACCGACAGCGCGCGCAGCTTGCCGGCGGCGAGCTCCAGGGCGAGCGGAACGTGGTCCAGGCGGCGGCACAGTTCGGTCACGGCCGCCTCGTCGGCCGGCCCGACGCGGAAGCCGGCGACGACGGACGCCGCGCGGTCGGCGAACAGACCGACCGCGTCGGTGGCGCGCATCGCGGCCAGCGGCAGGTTGCGTTCCCCCGCGATCCCCAGCGGCCGGCGGCCCGCGGCGATCACCCGCAGCCGGGGAGCGCGGCGCAGCAGTTCCGTGACCAGATCGGCGCACTCGGCCACCAGGTGCTCGTAGCCGTCCACCACCAGGAGGACTTCGCGGTCCGCGAGATGGGCGGCCAGGGCGGCGCGCGGCGGCCGGCGGGAGCGGTCGGGCGGCAGGAGCGCCTCGGTGAAGGCGTGCTCCAGGGAGCCGCGGTCGCCCGCCGAGGCCAGCTCGACCAGCCACGCCCCGTCGCAGAAGCGATCCTGCAAGATCGTCGCGCAGTGCCGGGCGAGCCGCGACGTGCCGATGCCGCCGAGACCGGTGAGGGAGACGAGCCGGTCGGATGCCAGCTTCCGGGTCAGCGTGGCCAGTTCGTCCTCGCGGCCGACGAAAAGGTCGAGGTCCGCGGGCAGATTTCCCGGCGTCCGCGGACGCGCCGCGGAGTGCCGGAAGGACAGAACGGGGCGCGAGAGGCGTCGCATGGCAAACGGAGCGTACTCGCGGGGATGCGCACCGTACAATCACGCCTTCCAATCCCACCCCGGGCTCGTGGGAACGGGGTACGGACGGACAGTCACGGCGCGATAAGGTCAAGGTTGCCGTTCGAGCAGGACGAGACCAGACCAAACCAGTCGGAGAGTGGTGCCAACGTGTCCGGTGGAGAGGTGGCCGGGATCCTCGTGGCCGTCTTCTGGGCGATCCTCGTGTCGTTCCTCGCCCTTGTGCTGGTGAGGCTCGCGCAGACGCTCAAGGCGACCACCAAGATGGTCGCCGAGGTGTCCGATCAGGCCGTCCCGCTCCTCGCCGACGCGTCCGCGACCGTCCGCTCCGCGCACACCCAGCTCGCCCGGGTCGACGCCATCGCCGCCGACGTCCAAGAAGTCACCGCCAACGCCTCCGCGCTCTCCTCGACCGTCTCCACCGCCTTCGGCGGGCCGCTGGTCAAGGTCGCGGCGTTCGGCTACGGCGTGCGCCGCGCGATCGGCAAGAAAGGCGCACCCGAGCCGAAGCGCACCGTCGTCGGCCGTACCCTGCCCGGGGGCCGCCGCGGGGGGGGCCGCAAACGTCGCTCCCAAGACTGATCACCGGGAGGTTTCGCCTGGTATTCTGGTTTCCCCCCGGTGACGCCCCCCGCGTTTGGGGCAC
>NZ_JBVIHH010000007.1:0-275538 GCF_055570395.1 Streptomyces sp. NPDC031210 | reverse complement strand
GGAGAGCTGCTTCTTCCTCGAGATGGGTTTTTTCGGGTGGGGAGCAAGAGAAAAGAAGGGCGTCTTTTTCGCCCCCCCCTTCCCCCCCCCCCGCCGCGGCGCCCCCCGCAACCGTCGCTCCAAGGACTGATCACAGCGATGTTCCGCCGCGCATTCTGGTTCACCACCGGCGCCGCCGCCGGCGTCTGGGCCACCAACAAGGTCCACCGCAAGCTGCGCAAGCTGCAGCCCGACAGCCTCGCGGCGCAGGCCGCCGAAAAGGCGGTCGAGACCGGACACCGGCTGCGCCAATTCGCATTGGACGTACGCACCGGAATGGCGGACCGTGAAGAGCAACTGCACGACGCCCTCGGTCTCGGTGAGCGGGGCGACGTGACGGAGCTGCCCGGACCGCGCACGCGCGCGGTGCTCGAACCGCATTACCGAACCACGAGAACAACCGGACCGACCGGGCTGACCGGACCGACTGGAAATGAGGACCACTGATGGAGTCGGCTGAAATCCGCCGCCGCTGGCTGCGCTTCTTCGAGGAGCGCGGGCACACCGTCGTGCCGTCGGCGTCGCTCATCGCGGACGACCCGACGCTGCTGCTCGTCAACGCGGGCATGGTCCCCTTCAAGCCGTACTTCCTCGGCGAGGTCAAGCCGCCCGCACCGCGTGCCACCAGCGTCCAGAAGTGCGTGCGCACCCCGGACATCGAAGAGGTCGGCAAGACCACCCGGCACGGCACGTTCTTCCAGATGTGCGGCAACTTCTCCTTCGGCGACTACTTCAAGGAAGGCGCCATCACCTACGCCTGGGAGCTGCTGACCAGCTCGCAGGCCGACGGCGGCTACGGCCTCGACCCGGAGAAGCTCTGGATCACCGTCTACCTCGACGACGACGAGGCCGAGCGGATCTGGCGCGAGGTCGTCGGCGTCCCCGCCGAGCGGATCCAGCGCCTGGGCAAGTCGGAGAACTACTGGTCGATGGGCGTCCCGGGTCCCTGCGGCCCGTGCTCCGAGATCAACTACGACCGCGGCCCGGCCTTCGGCGTCGAGGGCGGCCCGGCCGTCAACGACGAGCGGTACGTGGAGATCTGGAACCTGGTCTTCATGCAGTACGAGCGCGGCGCGGGCACCGGCAAGGAGGACTTCGAGATCCTCGGCGACCTGCCCAGCAAGAACATCGACACCGGACTCGGCCTCGAACGCCTGGCGATGATCCTCCAGGACGTCCCCAACATGTACGAGACGGACACCCTGCGTGTCGTCATCGACAAGGCCACCGAGCTCTCCGGTGTGCGCTACGGCGCCGCGGAGGCCACCGACGTCTCGCTGCGCGTGGTCGCCGACCACATCCGCACCTCCACGATGCTCATCGGCGACGGCGTCACCCCCGGCAACGAAGGCCGCGGCTACGTCCTGCGCCGCATCATGCGCCGCGCCATCCGCAACATGCGGCTGCTCGGCGCCGACGGCCTGGTCGTCGGCGAGCTGCTGGACGTCGTCCTGGACACCATGGGCCGGCAGTACCCGGAGCTGCTCCAGGACCGCCGGCGCATCGAGACCGTCGCCCTCGCCGAGGAGGCCGCCTTCGTCAAGACGCTGAAGGCCGGCACGAACATCCTCGACACCGCCGTGACGGAGACCAAGGCCGCCGGCGGCGCGGTGCTGCCCGGCGACAAGGCGTTCCTGCTCCACGACACCTGGGGCTTCCCGATCGACCTCACCCTCGAAATGGCCGCCGAACAGGGCGTTTCGGTGGACGAGGACGGCTTCCGGCGCCTGATGAAGGAGCAGCGCGAGCGCGCCAAGGCCGACGCCCGGTCCAAGAAGCAGGGCCACGCCGACCTGTCCGCCTACCGCGAGGTCGCCGACAAGTCCGGCACCACGGAATTCACCGGATACACCGCCACCGAGGGCGAGTCCACCGTCGTGGGCCTCCTGGTGGGCGGCGTGCCGGCCCCCGCCGCCCACGAGGGCGACGAGGTCGAGGTCGTCCTGGACCGCACCCCCTTCTACGCCGAGGGCGGCGGCCAGCAGGCCGACACCGGCCGGCTGAAGCTGGACTCCGGCGCCGTCGTCGAGATCCGCGACGTCCAGCAGCCGGTGCCGGGCGTCACGGTCCACAAGGGCGTCGTCCAGGTCGGCGAGG
Source organism: Streptomyces sp. NPDC031210 (assembly GCF_055570395.1). Classification (NCBI taxonomy): domain Bacteria; kingdom Bacillati; phylum Actinomycetota; class Actinomycetes; order Kitasatosporales; family Streptomycetaceae; genus Streptomyces; species Streptomyces sp. NPDC031210. The sequence continues at coordinate 273,402 of NZ_JBVIHH010000007.1, read as the reverse complement.
TGGTGCTCGGCGCCTCCGCTTTCGCCGCCATCGACGTCACCCGCCGGCGCGCCATCGCCCGCGCCCACAGCGCCACCCACCTCACCCACCAGGCGCTGCGTGACGCGCTGGGGCCCACGGCCGCCCAGGCCGGCTCGGAGAACGCCCCCGGCCGCTTCCGCTTCGACTTCGGTTCGCCGGCCGCCGTGCCCGGCGGGGTCCTCACGGACGTCGAGCAGAAGATCAACGAGGTGCTCGCCCGGGAGCTGGATGTGCAGGCCGAGGTCATGAGCATGGAGGACGCCAAGAAGCAGGGCGCCATCGCCGAGTTCGGCGAGAAGTACGGCGACCGGGTACGCGTCGTCACCATCGGCGACTTCTCCAAGGAGCTGTGCGGCGGCACGCACGTGCGCAACACCGCCCAGCTCGGTCTGGTGAAGCTGCTCGGCGAGTCCTCCATCGGCTCCGGCGTACGCCGCGTCGAGGCGCTGGTCGGTGTGGACGCCTACAAGTTCCTGGCCCGTGAGCACACCGTCGTCTCGCAGTTGACCGACCTGGTCAAGGGCCGCCCGGAAGAGCTGCCCGAGAAGATCTCCGGTGTCCTGTCCAAGCTGAAGGACGCCGAGAAGGAGATCGAGAAGTTCCGGGCCGAGAAGGTGCTCCAGGCCGCCGCCGGCCTGGCCGCCGACGCCAAGGACGTGCGCGGCGTGGCGCTGGCCGCCGGCCAGGTGCCGGACGGCACCTCCGCCGACGACCTGCGCAAGCTGGTCCTCGACGTGCGCGGCCGGATCCCCGGTGACCGGCCCGCCGTGGTGGCCCTGTTCACGATCGCCGGCGGTCGCCCGGTGACGGTCATCGCCACAAACGAGGCCGCCCGCGAGCGCGGCATCAAGGCCGGCGAGCTGGTCCGCGCGGCCGCCAAGACGCTGGGCGGAGGCGGCGGCGGCAAGCCGGACGTCGCCCAGGGCGGCGGCCAGGACGCCACCGCGGTGCCCGAGGCCATCCAGGCCGTCGAGCGGCTCGTCGCCGAGGCGGCCTGAACCGCGTGAGCACCCTGCGACGCGGCAGACGGCTCGCGGTGGATGTCGGGGACGCCCGCATCGGGGTCGCCTCGTGCGACCCCGACGGGATCCTCGCCACCCCCGTCGAGACCGTGCCCGGACGTGACGTACCGTCAGCACACCGGCGCCTGGCGGCACTTGTCGACGAGTACGAGCCGCTCGAAGTGGTGGTCGGCCTGCCCCGCTCCCTCAACGGGGGAGAGGGGCCGGCCGCGGCCAAGGTCCGGACGTTCGCCCGCGAACTGGCCCGGAACATCGCACCCGTAGGGGTCCGGCTGGTGGACGAGCGGATGTCGACGGTCACCGCGACGCAGGGCCTGCGGGCCTCCGGGGTCCGGAGCAAGAAGGGCCGCTCGGTGGTCGACCAGGCGGCCGCGGTGGTCATCCTGCAGAGCGCCCTGGAGACCGAGCGGTCCTCGGGGCAACCGCCGGGCGAGAGCGTCGAAGTGGTCATCTGATCGCGGTACGGTAACGTTCCGCGCGATACGGCGGCCGTTCGAACAGTCGCTCGTGCAAGTAGAGGCGGATCGTTACAGCAGGCGCGCTGCCGTGAAGGAGCGCACCGCCTCTCGGCTCTAGGGGATCGATGACCGAGTATGGCCGGGGCTACGGCTCCGAACCGTGGCATCCGGAGGACCCGCTCTACGGAGACCAGGGTTCCTACGAAGGCCAGGCGCAGCAGCCCCAATGGGGCGGGCAGCAGTCCGAGCCGTATCCCCAGCAGCAAGCCGAGGCGTATTCCCAGCAGCAGTACGGCGACGGCTGGGACGGCGCGGGGGGCGGGCAGCCGGCGTACGACCCGCACGACCCCTACGGGCAGCAGCGGCAGTACCAGCAGCAGTACCAAGAGCAGCAGCAGTTCCAGGAAGCGCAGCAGTACCAAGAGCAGCAGCAGTTCCAGGAAGCGCAGCAGTACCAGGCGCAGCAGCGGCTCCAGGACCAGCAGCAGTACCACGAGCAGCGGCAGTACCAGGACCAGCAGTACCAAGAGCGCCCACAGCACCAAGAGCGCCAGCAGTACCAAGAGCACGAGCAGTACCAAGAGCAGCAGCAGTTTCCGGACCAGCGGCAATATCAGGGGCACTCTCAGCGCCAGGGGCACTCTCAGCCCCCGTCGCAGCATCGGCATCAGGAGCAGTACCCGCAGCAGGGTGATCCGGCCGAGCCGCGGTTCGACGCCGCTGGGGACGACTGGCGGGCCGAACCGCAGCCGCACGAGCGTGCGGCGGACCCCGAGCACGCGTTCTTCGCCGACTCCTACGACGCCGAGGACGACGCGGACGACCGCGCCACCGGTCCGCGCGGCGAGCGCCCCTCCTCCGGCCGCGACGGCCGCGGCAAGAAGAAGAAGCGGCGCAGTGGCACCGCCTGCCTGGTCGTCACGCTGGTCTTCGCCGGAGCCGTGGGCGTCGTCGGCTACTTCGGCTACGACTTCTTCATGAGCCATTTCGGCTCCGCGCCCGACTACGAGGGCGCCGGCTCCGGCGCGGTCCAGGTGGACATCCCGCCCGACTCCCCGCTCTCGGAGATGGGCCGGATCCTCGCGCGCGAAGGCGTGATCAAGAGCGCCGGCGCGTTCACCGAGGCGGCCGAGGAGAACAAGAAGGCGCAGACCCTGCAGCCCGGCACGTATTCGCTGCGCAAGAAAATGTCCGCCGCCGAGGCCATCGACCTGATGCTCGATCCCAAGAGCCGCAACGGTCTGACCATCCGCGAGGGCCTGCGCTCCAGCGCCGTCTACACCCTCATCGACCAAAAGCTGAAACTCACGAAGGGCACCACCAAAAAGGTCGCCGTGAGCCAGGCCAAGAACCTCGGACTGCCGTCCTGGGCCAACGACTCACGGAACATAAAGGACCCGCTGGAGGGCTTCCTCTTCCCCTCGACGTACAGCGTCGGGGACCGGGCGAAACCGGCGGATGTGCTCAAGGAGATGGTGGCACGGGCCACTCAGGCGTACGAGAAGTACGACCTGGAGGCCAACGCCCGCAAGCTCCACCTCGACTCGCCGATGAAACTGCTCACCGTCGCGAGCCTCACGCAGGCGGAGGGCAAGTACAAGCATGACTTCGAAAAGGTCGCGCGAGTCGTCTACAACCGCCTCAAGCCGAACAACACCGAGACGTACGGTTTGCTCGACTTCGATTCGACGGTGAATTACGCCCGGACGGAAAGTACGCTCGACACCGGATCCGTCGACGATCTCCGGCAGTTCAACGATCCCTACAACACGTACAAGTTCAAGGGTCTGCCGCCGGGACCGATCGGGAACCCCGGTGACCTGGCGATCAAGTCGGCCATCAATCCGGCCCAGGGAAACTGGTACTACTTCGTCTCGATCAACCCGGAGAAGACCCTCTTCGCCGAGACGAACGAAGAGCACGAGCGAAACCGTCGTATCTACGAAAAGGAACGCGAGAAAGCCAAGCAATGAGCCCCACACACCGGGCGGCGGTCCTCGGCTCGCCCATCGCGCACTCTCTTTCCCCGGTGCTGCACCGCGCCGCCTACGAGGCGCTGGGCCTGACCGACTGGACCTACGACCGTTTCGAGGTCGACGAGGCGGCGCTGCCCGCCTTCCTGGAGAAGCTGGACGCCGCCTGGGCGGGGCTGTCGCTGACCATGCCGCTCAAGCGGGCCGTGATGCCGTTGCTGGACGAGGTCAGCGACACCGCGGCCTCGGTCGAGGCGGTGAACACCGTCGTCTTCACCCCCGACGGGCGCCGCGTCGGTGACAACACCGACATCCCCGGCATGCTCGCCGCGCTCGGCGAGCGCGGGGTGGGGCAGGTCGAGCGGGCCGCGATCCTCGGCGCCGGCGCCACCGCCTCCTCGGCGCTCGCCGCGCTGTCGCGGATCTGCGCCGGCGAGGTCACCGCGTACGTCCGCAGCGCGGCCCGCGCCGACGAGATGCGCGGCTGGGGCGAGCGGCTGGGCGTCGCCGTCCGGACCGCCCCCTGGGAGGACGCCGCCGAAGCGCTGCGGGCGCCGCTGGTCATCGCCACGACCCCGGCCGGGACCACCGACGCGCTCGCCGCGGCCGTCCCCGACCGGCCCGGCACGCTCTTCGACGTCCTCTACGAGCCCTGGCCGACGACCCTGGCCACCGCCTGGGCCACCCGCGGCGGCGCGGTCGTCGGCGGCCTGGACCTGCTGGTGCACCAGGCGGTGCTCCAGGTGGAGCAGATGACCGGCCGGGCACCCGCCCCGCTGGCCGTGATGCGGGAGGCCGGCGAGGCGGCACTCGCCGCACGCTGATCGCCCGGCCCCGCTCCCGGCGGCCCCGCCCGCCCCTGTCCGTCCCGCCCCGCCGTGGTCCGCACCCTGGACTGGGCGCCGCCTGACGGGCGCGACGTGGGAGGATCAGAGGGAGACCGTACGCGGATGAGCAGTACATGAGGAGCACCGTTGAGCAGGTTGCGCTGGCTGACGGCGGGGGAGTCGCACGGCCCCGCACTCGTGGCGACGCTGGAGGGCCTTCCGGCCGGCGTTCCGATCACCACCGAGTTGGTGGCGGACGCGCTGGCCAGGCGCAGGCTCGGCTATGGCCGCGGTGCCCGGATGAAGTTCGAGCAGGACGAGATCACGTTCCTGGGCGGCGTACGGCACGGCCTGTCACTGGGCTCGCCGGTGGCCATCATGGTCGGCAACACCGAGTGGCCCAAGTGGGAACAGGTCATGGCGGCGGACCCGGTGGACGAGGCGGAGCTGGCCGCACTGGCCCGTAACGCCCCGCTGACCCGGCCCCGGCCCGGCCACGCCGACCTCGCCGGCATGCAGAAGTACGGCTTCGACGAGGCCCGCCCGATCCTGGAGCGCGCCTCCGCCCGGGAGACCGCCGCCCGGGTCGCGCTGGGCGCCGTCGCCCGCTCCTTCCTGAAGGAGACGGCCGGCATCGAGATCGTCTCCCACGTCGTGGAGCTGGCGGCGGCGAAGGCCCCCTACGGCGTCTACCCCAAGCCCTCCGACGTCGACAAGCTCGACGCGGACCCGGTGCGCTGCCTGGACGCGGACGCGAGCAAGGCGATGGTCGCGGAGATCGACCAGGCCCACAAGGACGGCGACACCCTCGGCGGCGTCGTCGAGGTGCTCGCCTACGGCGTCCCGGTCGGCCTCGGCTCGCACGTCCACTGGGACCGCCGCCTGGACGCCCGGCTGGCCGCCGCCCTCATGGGCATCCAGGCCATCAAGGGAGTCGAGGTCGGCGACGGCTTCGACCTGGCGCGGGTGCCGGGCTCGAAGGCGCACGACGAGATCGTCTCCACCGACGAGGGGCTCAAGCGCACCTCGGGCCGCTCCGGCGGCACCGAGGGCGGCCTGACCACCGGCGAACTCCTGCGGGTGCGCGCCGCGATGAAGCCGATCGCGACGGTGCCGCGCGCCCTGGCGACGGTCGACGTCAGCACCGGCGAGGCGACCAAGGCCCACCACCAGCGCTCCGATGTCTGCGCGGTGCCGGCCGCCGGCATCGTCGCCGAGGCCATGGTCGCGCTGGTCCTGGCGGACGCGGTGGTGGAGAAGTTCGGCGGCGACAGCGTGCCGGAGACCCGGCGCAACGTCCGCGCCTTCCTCGACAACCTGGCGATCAAGTGACCCCGCCGGTCGCCGTACTCGTCGGCCCGCCCGGAGCGGGCAAGTCCACCGTGGGCGCGCTGCTGGCCGAGCGGCTCGGCGTCGGCTACCGCGACACGGACGCCGACATCGTCGCCACGGCCGGCCGGCCGATCGCGGAGATCTTCATCGACGAGGGCGAGCCGCACTTCCGCGCGCTGGAGCGGGAGGCGGTCCGCACCGCCCTGGAGGACCACCAGGGCGTGCTCGCCCTCGGCGGCGGCGCGATCCTGGACGCCGGCACCCGCAAGCTGCTGGACGGCCTGCCGGTGATCTTCCTGGACGTCGAACTCGCCGACGCCGTCAAGCGGGTGGGCCTGGACGCCCCGCGCCCGCTGCTGACCGTCAATCCGCGCAAGCGGTGGCGCGAGCTGATGGAGCACCGCCGTCCGCTGTACGTCGAGGTCGCCCGCGCCGTGATCGCCACGGGGGACCGCACCCCCGACCAGGTCGTCGAGGCGGTCCTGGACGCTTTGGAGCAAGGGCGGGCACCGGGAGACACCCGGCAGGCCGCCGACAGGGAGGAACAGGCATGACGGAGCAGGCCACCCGTATCCAGGTCGGCGGTACGGCGGGCACCGACCCCTACGAGGTGCTCGTCGGGCGGCAACTGCTCGGGGAACTCCCGGGCCTGATCGGCGCGAGCGCGCAGCGGGTCGCCGTGCTGCACCCCGAGGCGCTGGCCGCCACGGGCGAGGCGCTGCGCGAGGACCTCGCGGCCCAGGGCTTCGAGGCGATCGCCATCCAGTTGCCGAACGCGGAGGAGGCCAAGACGGCCGAGGTCGCCGCGTACTGCTGGAAGGCGCTCGGCCAGACCGGCTTCACCCGCAGCGACGTGATCGTCGGCGTCGGCGGCGGCGCCACCACCGACCTGGCGGGTTTCGTGGCCGCGACCTGGCTGCGCGGCGTGCGCTGGATCGCCGTCCCCACGACGGTCCTGGGCATGGTCGACGCCGCGGTCGGCGGCAAGACCGGCATCAACACCGCCGAGGGCAAGAACCTCGTCGGCGCCTTCCACCCGCCGGCCGGTGTCCTGTGCGACCTCGCCGCGCTCGATTCGCTGCCGGTGCACGACTACGTCTCCGGCCTGGCCGAGGTCATCAAGGCCGGTTTCATCGCCGACCCGGTGATCCTCGACCTCATCGAGGCCGACCCCGAGGGCGCCAAGAGGCCCGACGGCGCGCACACCGCCGAGCTGATCGTGCGGGCGATCCGGGTCAAGGCCGAGGTGGTCTCCGCCGACCTCAAGGAGTCGGGGCTGCGCGAGATCCTCAACTACGGCCACACCCTGGCGCACGCCATCGAGAAGAACGAGCGCTACAACTGGCGGCACGGCGCGGCCGTCTCCGTCGGCATGGTCTTCGCCGCCGAACTGGGCCGGATCGCCGGCCGCCTGGACGACGCCACCGCCGACCGGCACCGCGCCGTCCTGGAATCCGTCGGGCTGCCGCTGACCTACCGCGGCGACCAGTGGCCCAAGCTGCTGGAGACCATGAAGGTCGACAAGAAGTCGCGCGGCGACCGGCTGCGGTTCATCGTCCTGGACGGCCTCGCCAAGCCGACGGTCCTGGAGGCCCCGGACCCGGCCCTGCTGCTCGCCGCGCACGCGGAGATCGCCGCATGACCCGTCGCGTCCTGGTGCTCAACGGCCCCAACCTGGGCCGCCTGGGCTCGCGCGAGCCCGATGTGTACGGCGCCACCTCCTACGCGGGCCTGGTGGAGCAATGCACCACGCTCGGCGCGGAGTTGGGCCTGGCGCCCGAGGTCCGCGAGACCAACGACGAGGGGGAGATGATCCGCTGGCTGCACGAAGCCGCGGACGCGTCGATTCCGGTCGTCATCAACCCCGGAGCCTTCACGCACTATTCGTACGCGATGCGGGACGCCGCGGCCCAGCGCACCGCCCCGCTCATCGAGGTGCACATCTCCAACCCGTACGCCCGCGAGGAGTTCCGCCATAATTCGGTGATCGCGGCCGTCGCCAGCGGTACCGTCGCCGGTTTCGGCATCGGCTCCTACCGCCTCGCGCTGCGCGCGCTGGCCGGGGAACTGGACGACTGACGCGGCACCAGGGCACTTCCCGCCACCCCCGGCCGTTGCCGTACTGAGCGCCGGGGGTGGCAGAGTACCGTTCGCACCACCACCGCCCAGAACGCCGGCTGCGGGCACAACGGCCCCTCCGGGCCGGTCGGTTGCCGCACGGCACCGGGCAGTCCGCCCCGGCGTCTGGGAACACTCCCGGCTGCCGCCGGGGGCAGCCCCACCCGGCGTCAGCCGGGGGAGCACCGCACCACGTCGACCGCACGAGACGGAGAGCCACCGGATGCAGTACGCAGTGGGGGCTCCGCTGCCACCGCCCCGCCGGCCGGAGCCGGGCCCCGAGGGCCCGGGCGCCACCATGAACTGGACCCCTGACCACAGCCGGCCCCTGCCGCCCGGCCCGCCGCCGTCCCCACCGGCGCCGGCCCCGCACGTCGCCCCGCCGCCCCCGGCGCCGCCCGCCCCCGGCACCCCCGGCCAGGGCTGGAACGGACCCGCGCCGCGCCAGGCCCCGCCCACGGGGCACAGCGCCGACCTCACCGGCCAGATCCGGCTGCCCGCCGGCGACCCGGTGCCGCTGCCCAGCCCGCCGTCCGGCGCCACCGCGCCCGATGCCGCCCACGCGGCCGTCGCGGTGCTGCTCATCGGCCCGGCCGGCGCGGGCAAGACCAGCGTCGCCCGGCACTGGGCCGACACCCGGCGGGTGCCGACCGCGCACATCAGCCTGGACGACGTCCGCGAATGGGTCCGCTCCGGCTTCGCCGACCCCCAGGCGGGCTGGAACGACCACTCCGAGGCGCAGTACCGTCTCGCCCGCCGCACCTGCGGCTTCGCGGCCCGCAACTTCCTCGCCAACGGCATCTCCTGCATCCTCGACGACGCCGTCTTCCCCGACCGGCCGGTCGTCGGCCTCGGCGGCTGGAAGCGTCACGTGGGTCCCGGGCTGCTGCCGATCGTGCTGCTGCCGGGCCTGGAGATCGTCCTGGAGCGCAACGCCCGGCGCAGCGGCAACCGCCGGCTCTCCGACGAAGAGGTGGCCCGTATCCACGGCCGGATGGCCGGCTGGTACGGCTCCGGGCTGCCGATCATCGACAACTCCTCGCACGACGTCGCCACGACGGTGCGGGTGCTGGACGATGTCGTCGCCCGCAGCATCGCCAGCCCGCCGAGCTGGTAGCCGGACCCCTCATCCGGGCCTTGCCCGGCCTTGTCCGGGCCCGTGTCCCCCGGGCGGCCCTCCCGACCGGCCGCCCGCGGGGACCGGCCGTACGCTCGGGATATGTCCGAGATGTACGCGGTCCGACGCACGCGGCTGCGCGACCGCTGCGCCGCGACCGGAAGCGCCGCGGCCCTGATCTCGCGCCCCGCCAACGTCCGCTACCTCACCGGCTGCGCGCCGCCCGGCGCCGCGCTGCTGCTGAGCCCGGCCGACGCCGTCCTGGTCTGCGGCCAGCCCCTGAGCGGTGACCCCTCCGAGGGCCGCCCCACCGACGGCGTACGGGTGAGCGTGCTGCCCACCCGCGGTGGCGACCCCGTCGTGGCCGGCGCCGATCTGGCCGCGAAGGCCGGCGCGGACAGCCTGGCCGTCGAGGAACACCACCTGACCGTCACCCGGCACCGGGCGCTTTCCCAGGTCGCCCCCCGCCTGCGGCTGACCGACCTGGCCTGCGCGGTCGAGGCGCAGCGCCTGGTCAAGGACGACGACGAGATCGCCTGCCTGCGGATCGCCGCCGAGATCACCGACCAGGCGCTCGGCGAGCTGCTGGAATCCATCCTGGTCGGCCGGACCGAGCGGCATCTGGCGCTGGAGCTGGAGCGCCGCCTGGTCGACCACGGGGCGGACGGCCCGGCGTTCCCCACGTCCGTCGCCACCGGCCAGAATTCGGGACGCCCCGGCCATGTTCCTACGGACCGGCGGGTGGAGGAGGGGGACTTCCTGACCGTCGCGCTGGGCGCCAACTACCGCGGCTACCGCTGCGAGATCGGCCGGACCTTCGTCATCGGCACCTCGCCCGCGGACTGGCAGATCGAGCTCTACGATCTCGTTTTCGCAGCCCAGAGGGCCGGCCGGGAGGCGCTGGCACCGGGTGTGGAGTGCCGCGAGGTGGACCGTGTGACGCGTCATGTCCTTGACGCGGCGGGGTACGGTGAGGGACTGGGCCCGTGGACCGGGCACGGGGTGGGACTCGAAATCGACGAGGACCCTCAGTTGTCGCCTGCCGCCATGGGTAAACTGGACGCTTGCGTACCGGTCACCGTCGATCCAGGGGTTCATCTCCCGGGCCGCGGGGGTGTCCGGATCGACGACACACTCGTCGTCCGCCCCGAGGCGGACGGCGGGCCCGAGCTACTCACGATCACGACCAAGGAGCTGCTCGCGCTGTGACCCGGAGGGTCCACGGCGTGCGGCTTCGAGGTACCCACCATCCGCAGTCCAGGAGATTCCGCAACCGTGGCTTCCACGAACGACCTCAAGAACGGCCTGGTGCTCAAGCTCGAAGGCGGCCAGCTCTGGTCCGTCGTCGAGTTCCAGCACGTCAAGCCCGGTAAGGGCCCGGCCTTCGTCCGCACCAAGCTGAAGAACGTGCTCTCCGGCAAGGTGGTGGACAAGACCTTCAACGCCGGTGTGAAGGTCGAGACGGCCACTGTCGACAAGCGCGGGATGCAGTTCTCGTACATGGACGGCGACTACTTCGTCTTCATGGACATGGACACCTACGACCAGCTCATGGTCGACCGCAAGGCCGTCGGCGACGCCGCGAACTTCCTGCTTGAGGGCTTCGAGGCGGTTGTGGCGCAGCACGAGGGCGAGGTGCTCTACGTCGAGCTGCCGGCCGCCGTCGAGCTCACCATCCAGCACACCGAGCCCGGCGTGCAGGGCGACCGCTCCACCGGCGGTTCCAAGCCCGCCACCCTGGAGACCGGCTACGAGATCCAGGTGCCGCTCTTCATCACGACCGGTGAGAAGATCAAGGTCGACACCCGCTCCGGCGAGTACCTCGGTCGGGTGAACAGCTAACCGTGGCTGCCCGCAACAAGGCCCGTAAGCGCGCCTTCCAGATCCTCTTCGAGGCCGACCAGCGCGGGGCCGACGTGCAGTCCGTGCTCGCGGACTGGATGCGGCACGCCCGGACCGACCCCCGGCAGCCGCCGTTGAACGAGTACACCCTGCAGTTGGTCGAGGGGTACGCGGACCACACCGATCGCATCGACGACCTGATCTCCACCTACTCCGTCGACTGGGACCTGGACCGGATGCCGGTCGTCGACCGCAACATCCTGCGGCTCGGCGCCTACGAGCTGATCTGGGTGGACGAGATCCCGGACGCGGTGGCGATCGACGAAGCCGTACAGCTCGCCAAGGAGTTCTCCACGGACGACTCCCCGGCCTTCGTCAACGGCCTTCTGGGCCGGTTCAAGGAGCTGAAGCCGGGACTGCGCCGCGAAACGCGGTAGGCGGACGGCTGAGAGCGTGGAAGGGCCCGGAGCGAGCAGGATGCTCCGGGCCCTTCCCATGCCCGCAGGCGGCCGGCTGGGGGTGCGCAACCACCCCAGGAGCCCCACGCGTGTCAGCCGGGCCGGGTGCGCGGGGCCGGTATGACGAAACCGCCGCCCCGGTGGCCCGGGGCGGCGGTACGTTTCTGCAGAGGGCGGGAGCGCCGTCAGATGTCGTCGTGCGCCACGGCGCGGCGCGCGTCGGCGTCCAGCACGCCCCAACTGATGAGCTGCTCGGTCAGCACCGAGGGCGACTGGTCGTAGATGACCGCGAGGGTGCGCAGGTCGTCCTGGCGGATCGACAGGACCTTGCCGTTGTAGTCACCGCGCTGACTCTGGATCGTGGCGGCATACCGCTGCAGCGGACCCGCCTTCTCCTGCGGGACGTGGGCGAGGCGCTCCAGGTCCAGCACCAGCTTCGGCGGCGGCTCGGCCGCGCCGCCCGGTGTGGTGCCCGGCAGCAGTTCCTGCACCGGCACACCGTAGAAGTCCGCCAGCTCGGCGAGGCGCTGCACGGTCACGGCACGGTCGCCGCGCTCGTACGAGCCCACCACTACGGCCTTCCAGCGGCCCTGCGACTTCTCCTCGACACCGTGGAGAGAGAGGCCCTGCTGGGTACGGATGGCGCGGAGCTTGGCCCCGAGCTGTTTGGCGTATTCGCTGGACATAAAGCTCCCCAGACAGCTATATCGATATGCGGCTCCGCCGCGCGGCTGGTAACTCACTGTGAGGTTACGCAGCGTAATTTGGCTTCGTCAAGCCGAACGGGGCAGAGCGTGGCCCGTCAGGGGCGCGCGCGGCTCCTGGCGCGCCCCCTGGTAGCCTGGGGACCGTAATTTCGACGTCCTTTAAGGTCCGTCCCGTGAGGCGGAGAAGGAGGTCCGTTTCGTATGGACGCAAGCAGTTCCGACGCACCGGCCGAGGCCCCCGCGCGCCCGGTCCTCGAAGGCCCCGACATCGCGCGGATGCTGACCCGCATCGCCCACGAGATCGTCGAACGCGCCAAGGGCGCCGACGACGTGGTGCTGCTGGGAATTCCCACCCGCGGCGTGTTCCTCGCCCGCCGGCTGGCCGACAAGCTCCAGGACATCACCGGCCGCACGGTCCCCGTCGGCTCGCTCGACATCACGATGTACCGCGACGACCTGCGCCTGGGCCCGGCCCGCACGCTCGGTCGCACCGAGATCCCCGCCGACGGCATCGAAGGCCGCCTCGTCCTCCTGGTGGACGACGTCCTCTTCTCCGGGCGCACGATCCGCGCCGCCCTGGACGCGCTGGGCGACATCGGACGGCCGCGCGCCGTGCAACTGGCGGTCCTGGTGGACCGCGGCCACCGCGAACTGCCCATCCGCGCCGACTACGTCGGCAAGAACCTCCCCACCTCGCTGCGGGAGACGGTCAAGGTCCAGCTCACCGAGGAGGACGGCCGGGACGCCGTGCTGCTCGGCGTGCGCTCCGCCGCGCCGCGCACCGGCCCCACCGCCGACGCCGGCCAGGCCGAGCCCACCGCCCCGGCCGGCGAGCGCTAGCGCACCGCCGAGCGGACCCGGCGACCCCGGGCCCGCCCGCACGCCTGCTCGACGGACATTCCCGCACACCTCCTCACTCACGGAGAAACCCGGATGAAGCGTCACCTCATCTCGGCCGCCGACCTCACCCGCGACGACGCCGTCCTGATCCTCGACACCGCCGAGGAGATGGCCCGGGTCGCGGACCGGCCGATCAAGAAACTCCCCACCCTGCGCGGACGCACCGTCGTCAACCTCTTCTTCGAGGACTCCACCCGCACCCGCATCTCCTTCGAGGCCGCCGCCAAACGGCTGTCGGCCGATGTCATCAACTTCTCCGCCAAGGGCTCGTCGGTCTCCAAGGGCGAGTCGCTCAAGGACACCGCGCTGACGCTGGAGGCGATGGGCGCCGACGCCGTCGTCATCCGCCACCACGACTCCGGCGCCCCGCACCGCCTGGCCACCTCCGGCTGGATCGGCGGTTCGGTGGTCAACGCCGGTGACGGCACCCACGAGCACCCCACCCAGGCCCTGCTGGACGCCTTCACGATGCGCCGCCGGCTCGTCGGCGCCGACGCCGGCCTGGGCAAGGACCTCGCCGGCCGCCGCATCACGATCGTCGGCGACATCCTGCACAGCCGCGTCGCCCGCTCGAACGTCCACCTGCTGACCACGCTCGGCGCCCACGTCACCCTCGTCGCCCCGCCGACCCTGGTGCCGATCGGCGTGGAGAAGTGGCCCTGCGAGGTCTCCTACGACCTGGACTCCGTGGTCGCCGCCTCCGACGCGGTCATGATGCTGCGGGTCCAGCGCGAGCGGATGAACGCGGCCTTCTTCCCCACCGAGCGCGAGTACGCGCGCCGCTACGGCCTGGACGGCGACCGCATGGCCCGGATGCCCGAGCACGCGATCGTGATGCACCCCGGCCCGATGAACCGCGGCATGGAGATCACCGCGCAGGTCGCCGACTCGCCGCGCTGCACCGCCGTCGAACAGGTCACCAACGGTGTCAGCATCCGTATGGCGGTCCTCTATCTGCTTCTGGGCGGCAACGAACCCGCCCTCACCGCCGCCACCAGCCCCCGCACCGAGGAGACGAAGTAACCATGAGCAAGATCCTTATTCGCGGGGCGAAGGTCCTCGGTGGCGAGCCGCAGGACGTCCTGATCGACGGCGAGACCATCGCCGAGGTGGGCACGGGACTGAGCGCCGAGGGCGCCCAGGTCATCGAAGCGGACGGCCGGATCCTGCTGCCCGGACTGGTCGACCTGCACACCCACCTGCGCGAGCCGGGCCGCGAGGACTCCGAGACCGTCCTGACCGGCACCAAGGCCGCGGCCGTCGGCGGCTTCACCGCCGTCCACGCCATGGCCAACACCTTCCCCGTCGCCGACACCGCCGGCGTCGTCGAGCAGGTCTGGCGGCTGGGCCGCGAGTCCGGCTACTGCGACGTGCAGCCGGTCGGCGCGGTCACCGTCGGCCTGGAGGGCAAGAAGCTCGCCGAGCTCGGCGCGATGCACGAATCCGCGGCCGGCGTCCGGGTCTTCTCCGACGACGGCAAGTGCGTGGACGACGCCGTGATCATGCGACGCGCCCTGGAGTACGTGAAGGCGTTCGACGGCGTCGTCGCCCAGCACGCCCAGGAGCCCCGGCTGACCGAGGGCGCCCAGATGAACGAGGGCATCGTCTCCGCCGAGCTGGGACTGGGCGGCTGGCCCGCCGTCGCCGAGGAGTCGATCATCGCCCGCGACGTGCTGCTCGCCGCGCACGTCGGCTCCCGGGTGCACATCTGCCACCTCTCCACCGCCGGCTCCGTCGAGCTGGTCCGCTGGGCCAAGTCCAAGGGCTGGAACGTCACCGCCGAGGTCACCCCCCACCACCTCCTGCTCACCGACGAGCTCGTACGGTCCTACAACCCCGTCTACAAGGTGAACCCGCCGCTGCGCACCGAGGCCGACGTCATGGCGCTGCGCGAGGCGCTCGCCGACGGCACCATCGACTGCGTCGCCACCGACCACGCCCCGCACCCGCACGAGGACAAGGACTGCGAGTGGGGTGTCGCGGCCATGGGCATGGTCGGCCTGGAGACCGCGCTGTCCGTCGTGCAGCACACGATGGTCGACAGCGGGCTGCTGGACTGGGCCGGCGTCGCCGACCGGATGTCCTTCCGCCCCGCCCGCATCGGCCGCCTCGAAGGCCACGGCCGGGCCATCTCGGCTGGTGAGCCCGCCAACCTCACGCTCGTCGATTCCGCTTACCGTGGAGTGGTGGACCCCGCGGGCTTCGCCTCCCGCAGCCGCAACACCCCCTACGAGGGTCGTGAGCTGCCGGGACGCGTCACCCACACCTTCCTGCGGGGCCGGGCAACGGTCGTCGACGGG
Source organism: Streptomyces sp. NPDC031210 (assembly GCF_055570395.1). Taxonomy (NCBI): domain Bacteria; kingdom Bacillati; phylum Actinomycetota; class Actinomycetes; order Kitasatosporales; family Streptomycetaceae; genus Streptomyces; species Streptomyces sp. NPDC031210. The sequence goes on along the minus strand of NZ_JBVIHH010000007.1, from coordinate 258,327 downwards.
AAGCTGGCGTGACTCCTTCTTTGATCCTTCTGGCCGCGGCGCCCAAGTCCGCCGAGGTCACCGACTGGGCGGCCCGTATCGGCTGGGTCGTCGGCCTGCTGCTGTTCGTCGTGTTCGTCTACTGGCTGATGCGCCAGGGCTGGAAGTGGCGCGGCACCCTCCAGGGCGACCTGCCCGAGCTGCCCGCCCCGCCCGCCGGGTCGGGCGAGCCGCGGCTGAAGCTCAGCGGCCGCTACCACGGCTCCACGACCGCCGGGCAGTGGCTCGACCGGATCGTCGCGCGCGGTCTGGGCACCCGCAGCCGCGTGGAGCTGACGCTGACCGACCAGGGCCTGGAGGTCCTGCGGCCGGGCGCCGCGGACTTCCACGTGCCGGCCGCCGCGCTGCGCGGCGCGCGCCTGGACAAGGGCATCGCGGGCAAGGTCCTGCCCGAGGGCGGCCTGCTGGTCGTCACCTGGGAGCACGGCGGCAAGGAGATCGACTCCGGCTTCCGCTCCGACCGGGCGGCCGAGCACCCGGCCTGGGTCACGGCCGTCAACGAACTGAGCATCACCGCACACACCACGAGCACCACCGAACACACCGAGCACACCGAGCACACCGAGCACACCGAAACGGAAGGCGCACGATGACGACCTCCACCAGGGGAACCGCGAAGGTTCCCGCCGTACTCGTCCTGGAGGACGGCCGTAGCTTCCGCGGCTGTGCCTACGGGGCCGTGGGGGAGACCTTCGGCGAGGCGGTGTTCTCCACCGGCATGACCGGCTACCAGGAGACGCTGACCGACCCCTCGTACCACCGCCAGGTCGTCGTCATGACCGCCCCGCACATCGGCAACACCGGCGTGAACGACGAGGACGACGAGTCCCTGAAGATCTGGGTCGCGGGCTACGTGGTGCGCGACCCCGCCCGCATCCCCTCCAACTGGCGCTCGGCGCGCTCCCTCGACGACGAGCTCGTCACGCAGGGCGTCGTCGGCATCAGCGGTATCGACACCCGCGCGCTGACCCGCCACCTGCGCGAGCGCGGTGCCATGCGGGTGGGCATCTTCTCCGGTGACGCCCTGGTCGACGAAGCGGCGATGCTGGCCAAGGTGCGCCAGGCCCCCGAGATGCGTGGCGCGGACCTGTCCGCCGAGGTCGCCACCCAGGAGCCCTACGTCGTCCCGGCGATCGGCACCAAGAAGTTCACCGTCGCCGCGATCGACCTGGGCATCAAGGGCATGACCCCGCGCCGCATGGCCGAGCGCGGCATCGAGGTGCACGTCCTGCCCGCCACCGCGACCGTCGAGGACGTCTACGCCGTCGGCCCCGACGGCGTGTTCTTCTCCAACGGCCCCGGCGACCCCGCCACCGCCGACCACCCCGTCTCCGTCATGCGGGGAGTGCTGGAGCGCAAGACTCCGCTGTTCGGCATCTGCTTCGGCAACCAGATCCTGGGCCGCGCCCTGGGCTTCGGCACCTTCAAGCTCAAGTACGGCCACCGGGGCATCAACCAGCCCGTGCAGGACCGTACGACCGGCAAGGTCGAGGTCACGGCGCACAACCACGGCTTCGCCGTCGACGCGCCGCTCGACAAGGTCTCCGACACCCCCTTCGGCCGCGCCGAGGTCTCCCACGTCTGCCTCAACGACAACGTGGTGGAGGGTCTGCACCTCCTCGACCAGCCGGCCTTCAGCGTCCAGTACCACCCCGAGGCGGCCGCCGGCCCGCACGACGCCGCGTACCTCTTCGACCGCTTCGTATCCCTGATGGAGGCCGAGCGTGCCTAAGCGCACCGATATCCAGTCCGTCCTGGTCATCGGCTCCGGCCCGATCGTCATCGGCCAGGCCGCGGAATTCGACTACTCCGGCACCCAGGCGTGCCGGGTCCTCAAGGCCGAGGGGTTGCGGGTCATCCTGGTCAACTCCAACCCGGCCACGATCATGACCGACCCCGAGATCGCCGACGCCACCTACGTCGAGCCGATCACCCCGGAGTTCGTCGAGAAGATCATCGCCAAGGAGCGCCCCGACGCGCTGCTGCCCACGCTGGGCGGCCAGACCGCGCTGAACACCGCGATCTCCATGCACGAGCAGGGTGTGCTGGAGAAGTACGGCGTCGAGCTGATCGGCGCCAACGTCGAGGCGATCAACAAGGGCGAGGACCGCGACCTGTTCAAGGGCGTCGTCGAGGCCGTCAAAGACAAGATCGGCCACGGCGAGTCCGCCCGCTCGGTCATCTGCCACTCCATGGACGACGTGCTGGCCGGCGTCGAGGAGCTCGGCGGCTACCCCGTCGTCGTCCGCCCCTCCTTCACCATGGGCGGCGCCGGCTCCGGCTTCGCCCACGACGAGGAGGAACTGCGCCGCATCGCCGGCCAGGGCCTGACCCTCTCGCCGACCACCGAGGTGCTCCTGGAGGAGTCCATCCTCGGCTGGAAGGAGTACGAGCTGGAGCTGATGCGCGACAAGAACGACAACGTCGTGGTCGTCTGCTCCATCGAGAACTTCGACCCGATGGGCGTGCACACCGGCGACTCCATCACCGTCGCCCCGGCGATGACGCTGACCGACCGCGAGTACCAGCGGCTCCGCGACATCGGCATCGCGATCATCCGCGAGGTCGGCGTCGACACCGGCGGCTGCAACATCCAGTTCGCGGTCAACCCCGTGGACGGCCGGATCATCGTCATCGAGATGAACCCGCGCGTCTCGCGCTCCTCGGCGCTGGCGTCGAAGGCCACCGGCTTCCCGATCGCCAAGATCGCGGCCCGTCTCGCCGTCGGCTACACCCTCGACGAGATCCCCAACGACATCACCGAGAAGACGCCGGCGTCCTTCGAGCCGACCCTCGACTACGTCGTCGTCAAGGTCCCGCGCTTCGCCTTCGAGAAGTTCCCGGCCGCCGACGCCACCCTCACCACGACCATGAAGTCGGTCGGCGAGGCCATGGCCATCGGCCGCAACTTCCCCGAGGCGCTCAACAAGGCGCTGCGCTCGCTGGAGAAGAAGGGCAGCCAGTTCGACTTCGTCGCCCCGCCCGGCGACAAGGCCGCACTCCTGGAGCTCGCGCAGGTCCCCACCGACGGCCGGATCAACACCGTGATGCTGGCCATCCGGGCCGGCGCCACCCCCGAGGAGGTCTTCGACGCCACGAAGATCGACCCGTGGTTCGTCGACCAGCTCTTCCTGGTCAAGGAGATCGCGGACGAGATCGCGGCGGCCGACAAGCTCGGCCCCGAGATCCTCGCCGAGGCCAAGCGCTACGGCTTCTCCGACGCGCAGATCGCGGCGATCCGCGGCCTGCGCGAGGACGTCGTCCGCGAGGTCCGGCACGCCCTGGGGGTCCGCCCGGTCTACAAGACGGTCGACACCTGCGCCGCCGAGTTCGCCGCCAAGACGCCGTACTTCTACTCCTCCTACGACGAGGAGAGCGAGGTCGCGCCGCGTGAGAAGCCGGCCGTGATCATCCTCGGCTCCGGCCCCAACCGCATCGGCCAGGGCATCGAGTTCGACTACTCCTGCGTCCACGCCTCCTTCGCCCTCAGCGAGGCCGGCTACGAGACCGTGATGGTCAACTGCAACCCCGAGACCGTCTCCACCGACTACGACACCTCCGACCGGCTCTACTTCGAGCCGCTCACCCTGGAGGACGTCCTGGAGATCGTCCACGCCGAGACCCAGGCCGGGCCCGTCGCCGGCGTCATCGTCCAGCTCGGCGGCCAGACCCCGCTGGGCCTGGCGCAGGGGCTCAAGGACAACGGCGTCACGATCGTCGGCACCTCGCCCGAGGCGATCGACCTCGCCGAGGAGCGCGGCGCCTTCGGCCGCGTGCTGACCGAGGCCGGCCTGCCCGCGCCCAAGTACGGCACCGCCTTCTCCTTCGAGGAGGCCAAGAAGATCGCCACCGAGATCGGCTACCCGGTCATGGTCCGCCCCTCCTACGTGCTGGGCGGCCGCGGCATGGAGATCGTCTACGACGAGCCGTCGCTGGGCGAGTACCTCACCCGCCACGCCGGCCTCATCGACAAGCACCCGGTCCTCATCGACCGCTTCCTCGACGACGCCATCGAGATCGACGTCGACGCCCTCTACGACGGCACCGAGCTCTATCTCGGCGGCGTCATGGAGCACATCGAGGAAGCCGGCATCCACTCCGGCGACTCCGCCTGCGCCCTGCCCCCCATCACCCTGGGCGGCTACGACATCAAGCGGCTGCGCGCCTCCACCGAGGCCATCGCCAAGGGCGTCGGCGTCCGCGGTCTGATCAACATCCAGTTCGCGATGGCCGGGGACATCCTCTACGTCCTCGAAGCCAACCCGCGCGCCTCGCGCACCGTGCCCTTCACCTCGAAGGCCACCGCGGTCCCGCTGGCCAAGGCCGCCGCCCGCATCTCGCTCGGCGCCACCATCGCCGAACTGCGCGCCGAGGGCATGCTGCCCAAGACCGGCGACGGCGGCACCCTGCCGCTGGACGCGCCGATCTCCGTCAAGGAAGCCGTCATGCCCTGGTCGCGCTTCCGCGACGCCTCGGGCCGCGGCGTGGACACCGTCCTCGGCCCGGAGATGCGCTCCACCGGCGAGGTCATGGGCATCGACTCGGTCTTCGGCACCGCCTACGCCAAGTCCCAGTCCGCCGCCTACGGAGCGCTGCCCACCAAGGGCCGCGCGTTCGTCTCCGTCGCCAACCGCGACAAGCGCTCGATGATCTTCCCGGCCCGCGAACTGGTCGCGCACGGCTTCGAACTGCTCGCCACCTCCGGCACCGCCGAGGTGCTGCGCCGCAACGGCATCAACGCCACCGTGGTCCGCAAGCAGTCCGAGGGCGAGGGCCCGAACGGCGAGAAGACCATCGTCCAGCTCATCCACGACGGCCAGGTCGACCTGATCGTCAACACCCCCTACGGCACCGGCGGCCGCCTCGACGGCTACGACATCCGCACCGCCTCCGTGGCCCGCGGCATCCCCTGCCTGACCACGGTCCAGGCGCTCGCCGCCGCCGTACAGGGCATCGAGGCCATGTCCCGCGGCGACGTGGGCGTGCGATCCCTCCAGGAACACGCGCGGCATCTGACCGCGGCCCGCGAGGAGTAGGGCCGGGGAGGGGGACACCGTTTCGGTGTCCCCCTCTTCATGAGCCCCCTCGACCCCTCGATCCTCCTCGCGGAAGGCCCCCACCGAACGATGTACCACCTGTTCTTCAACCTGATCTTCCGGCGCATGGACCCCGAGCAGGCCCACCACCTGGCCTTCCGGTGGATTCGGCTGGCCGCCCGCGTCCCCGTGCTGCGCACCTTCCTCGCCGCCGCCCTCGCGCCGCGCCACAAGGAACTGCGCACCGAGGCACTGGGCCGCCGGATGCACGGCCCGTTCGGCCTGGCCGCCGGGTTCGACAAGAACGCCGTCGCCATCGACGGCATGACCATGCTCGGCTTCGACCACGTCGAGATCGGCACCGTCACCGCCCAGGCCCAGCCCGGCAACCCCAAAAAGCGCCTGTTCCGCCTCGTGCCGGACCGCGCGCTCATCAACCGCATGGGGTTCAACAACGACGGTTCCGCGGCCGTGGCGGCCCGCCTGGCCGCCCGTGAGGCGGTCTTCCCGACGACCGTCGGCGTCAACATCGGCAAAACCAAGATCGTCCCGGAGGAAGAGGCGATCGGCGACTACGTCACCTCCACCGAACGGCTCGCCGCCCACGCCGACTACCTGGTCGTCAACGTCTCCTCGCCCAACACCCCGGGCCTGCGCGACCTCCAGGCGGTCGACCACCTCCGCCCGCTGCTGACGGCCGTGCGCGAGGCCGCCGACCGCACGGTGACCGACCGCCGCGTCCCGCTCCTGGTCAAGATCGCCCCCGACCTCGCCGACGCGGACATCGACGCCGTCGCCGACCTCGCCCTCGAACTCGGCCTGGACGGCATCATCGCCACCAACACCACCATCGCCCGCGAGAGCCTCGGCCTGGCCTCCGACCCGGCCCTGGCCGCCGAGACCGGCGGCCTGTCCGGCGCGCCCCTCAAGGAGCGCTCCCTGGAGGTCCTGCGCCGCCTGTACGCCCGCGTCGGCGACCGGATCACCCTCGTCGGGGTCGGCGGCATCGAGACCGCCGAGGACGCCTGGCAGCGCATCCTGGCCGGCGCCACCCTCGTCCAGGGCTACAGCGCCTTCATCTACGAGGGCCCCTTCTGGTGCCGCACCCTCCACAAGGGCCTGGCCGCCCGCCTGCGCAACAGCCCCTACGCCACCCTCGCCGAGGCCGTCGGCGCCGAGCACAAGAAGGTGACCGGATGAGTGAGCAGCAGCCCTTCGGGGCCCGTCTGCGGCGCGCCATGGACGAGCGCGGTCCCCTCTGCGTCGGCATCGACCCGCACGCCTCCCTGCTGGCCGACTGGGGCCTGAACGACGACGTCGCGGGCCTGGCCCGCTTCACCCGCACCGTCGTGGAGGCGCTGGCCGACCGCGTCGCCGTACTCAAGCCGCAGTCCGCCTTCTTCGAACGCTTCGGCTCCCGCGGCCTCGCCGTCCTGGAGACGGCCGTCGAGGAGGCCCGCGAGCGCGGCGCCCTGGTCCTCATGGACGCCAAGCGCGGCGACATCGGCTCCACCATGGCCGCCTACGCCGAGACCTACCTCCACCCGGACTCCCCGCTGTTCTCGGACGCCGTCACCGTCAGCCCCTTCCTCGGCTACGGCTCGCTGCGCCCCGCTCTGGACCTGGCCCGTGGCAACGGCTGCGGCGTCTTCACCCTCGCCCTCACCTCCAACCCCGAGGGCCAGGAGGTGCAGCGCGCGGTCCGCGACGACGGCCGCAGCGTCGCGGCGACGATGCTCGGCCACCTTGCGGCGGAGAACGCCGGCGCCGAGCCGCTGGGCTCCTTCGGCGCGGTGGTCGGCGCCACCCTCGGCGACCTGTCGGCGTTCGATTTGTCGATCAACGGCCCGCTGCTCGCGCCCGGGATCGGCGCGCAGGGCGCCACCCCCGCCGACCTTCCCACCGTCTTCGGCGCCGCGGTCGGCAACGTCGTCCCGAGCGTCAGCCGGGGGGTGCTGCGGCACGGCCCGGACGCCGGCGCGCTGCGCGAGGCCGCGGCCCGCTGCGCCGACGAAGTGCGCGCGGCGGTCGGATAGGGCCCTCAGGCGAGGACTTTGGTCCCGAAATGTCCTGGTCAGCAGAGTCTGACCAGGACTTTTCGTCTGTTCTCGCTGACTCCGGCGCCCTCGGCCGCTAGTCTCCGAGCAGAGCACCGCACGTAAGAGCGTTGCTTCGTTGCTCCGCTGGTGCGGGGCGACTAGGTTCCACACCGGTCCGTATCCGACAGTTCGACATCCGAGGTGACGTAGGCGTGGCTCTTCCGCCCCTTACCCCTGAACAGCGCGCAGCCGCGCTCGAGAAGGCCGCCGCGGCTCGCCGGGAGCGCGCCGAGGTCAAGAATCGGCTCAAGCACTCCGGTGCCTCCCTCCATGAGGTCATCAAGCAGGGCCAGGAGAACGACGTCATCGGCAAGATGAAGGTCTCCGCCCTCCTGGAGTCCCTGCCCGGCGTCGGCAAGGTCCGCGCCAAGCAGATCATGGAGCGGCTCGGCATCTCCGAGAGCCGCCGCGTACGGGGTCTTGGCTCCAACCAGATCGCGTCGCTGGAGCGCGAATTCGGCGGCGCCCCTTCCTGAGTTTCCCGGCACCGCCGGGAAGCTGGAATAATCGCCGTATGGCTGCAACATCCCGGGGGACGTCCCCCGCCCCCCCGGACGCTCGTCCGCGACTGACCGTGCTCTCCGGCCCCTCCGGGGTCGGCAAGAGCACGGTCGTCGCTCATATGCGCAAAGTGCACCCCGAGGTCTGGCTCTCGGTGTCGGCCACGACCCGCCAGCCCCGCCCTGGGGAGCGCCACGGCGTGCAGTATTTCTTCGTCGACGACGAGGAGTTCGACAAGCTCGTCGCCAACGGCGAGCTGCTGGAGTGGGCCGAGTTCGCGGGCAACCGCTACGGCACCCCGCGCAAGGCGGTCCTGGACCGCCTGGAGGCCGGGGAGCCGGTCCTGCTGGAGATCGATCTGCAGGGCGCGCGGCAGGTCCGCGAGTCCATGGCCGACGCCCATCTGGTCTTCCTGGCCCCGCCGAGCTGGGACGAGCTGGTCCGCCGGCTCACCGGCCGGGGGACGGAGGCGCCTGAGGTCATCGAGCGCCGCCTGGCCGCGGCCCGGGTCGAGCTGGCGGCGGAGAAAGAGTTCGACGCGACCCTTGTCAACACCTCCGTCGAGGACGTCAGCCGTGAGCTGCTAGCCTTGATGTTGCGTCGGCCTGGGGACGAGAACATCAGCGGCTGAGCCCGCGGACCCCAAACCGCCAGAGATTTTCGCGTTGCACACCGGCTTCATCCCCCTTCGGAAGGCAGAGAGTGTCCTCTTCCATCACCGCACCCGAGGGCATCATCAACCCGCCAATTGATGAGCTTCTCGAGGCCACCGACTCGAAGTACAGCCTCGTGATCTACGCCGCCAAGCGCGCGCGCCAGATCAACGCGTACTACTCGCAGCTCGGCGAGGGCCTTCTCGAGTACGTCGGCCCGCTCGTCGACACGCACGTCCACGAGAAGCCCCTGTCGATCGCGCTCCGCGAGATCAACGCGGGTCTGCTGACCTCCGAGGCCATCGAGGGCCCGGCTCAGTAAGCGGCACGGCATTCCTCACCAAGGGCCCGGCAGCGACACTGCCGGGCCCTTGGTGTGTCATAGGGGCATGCGTACGGACCTAGGGTCGGGGAGCAGCGAAGCGATGGACATGCGGGAGCGGGAGACGCCCAAGGTCGTCCTGGGGGTCAGCGGCGGGATCGCCGCGTACAAGGCATGCGAGCTGCTGCGGCGGCTGACCGAGTCCGGCCACGACGTGCGGGTGGTGCCGACCGCCGCGTCGCTGCACTTCGTCGGCGAGGCCACCTGGTCGGCCCTGTCGGGCAACCCGGCCTCCACCGAGGTCTGGGAATCCGTCCACGAGGTCCCGCACGTCCGCATCGGCCAGGCCGCCGACCTCGTCGTGGTCGCGCCCGCCACCGCCGACCTGCTCGCCAAGGCCGCCCACGGCCTCGCCGACGACCTGCTGACCAACACCCTGCTCACCGCCCGATGTCCGGTCGTCTTCGCCCCGGCGATGCACACCGAGATGTGGGAGCATCCCGCCACCCAGGAGAACGTCGCCACGCTGCGCCGCCGCGGCGCGCTCGTCATCGAGCCCGCGGTCGGCCGGCTGACCGGCGTCGACACCGGCAAGGGCCGCTTCCCCGACCCGGCCGAGATCTTCGAGTTCTGCCGCCGGGTCCTGGCCCGCGGCGACCGGGCGCTCGTCCAGGACCTCGCGGGCCGCCATGTCGTCATCAGCGCGGGCGGCACCCGCGAGCCGCTGGACCCCGTGCGCTACCTGGGCAACCGCTCCTCCGGCAAGCAGGGCTACGCCCTCGCCCGTACCGCCGCCGCCCGCGGCGCCCGCGTCACGCTCGTGGCGGGCAACACCGAGCTGCCCGATCCGGCCGGCGTCGAGGTGGTCCCCGTCGGTTCGGCCGTCCAGTTGCGCGAGGCCGTGCTGAAGGCCGCCGCGGACGCCGACGCGGTGGTCATGGCCGCCGCCGTCGCCGACTTCCGGCCTGCCACGTACGCCACCGGCAAGATCAAGAAACGGGACGGCAGGGACCCGGAACCGGTCAGTCTGGTGCGTAATCCGGACATCCTCGCCGAGCTGTCCGCCGACCGGGCCCGCCCCGGCCAGGTCGTCGTGGGTTTCGCCGCCGAGACCGACGACGTCCTCGCCAACGGACGCGCGAAACTGGCCCGCAAGGGCTGTGACCTGCTGGTTGTCAACGAGGTGGGGGAGCACAAGGCCTTCGGCTCGGCGGAGAACGAAGCCGTGATCCTCGCCACCGACGGAACCGAGACCCCGGTGCCGTACGGACCGAAGGAAACACTGGCCGAAACCGTGTGGGACCTCGTCGTGCCGCGGCTCGCCGAACCCCGCCCCTGACGCGCCACATCCGTCGCACGCAAACCGGTGTGCCCCCTTGACCCGGGGGGCCGGCGAGGTGATCGTCCTACCGTGGGTCGTGGTGTCCCAGGTCACCGGGGGTCCACAAATCGAGACTGCGTGCCCGAACGTCGCATCAGACCGATAAACTGGCCGTGGACCGGGCCGAGCGCAGCTCTCGGCCCTTCCGCCAATGATCAGCCAGCAGCCGCTGCAACCCCAGGGAGCGATGTGTCCCGCCGCCTGTTCACCTCGGAGTCCGTCACCGAGGGCCACCCCGACAAGATCGCTGACCAGATCAGCGACACGATTCTCGACGCGCTCCTCAAGGAGGACCCGGCGTCCCGGGTCGCCGTTGAGACGTTGATCACCACCGGCCTGGTGCATGTGGCCGGCGAGGTGACGACGAAGGCGTACGCCGACATCCCCAATCTTGTGCGCAACAAGATCCTCGACATCGGCTACGACTCGTCCAAGAAGGGCTTCGACGGCGCTTCCTGCGGCGTCTCGGTCTCCATCGGCGCGCAGTCCCCGGACATCGCCCAGGGTGTCGACACCGCGTACGAGCAGCGGGTGGAGGGCGACGAGGACGAGCTGGACAAGCAGGGCGCCGGCGACCAGGGCCTGATGTTCGGGTACGCCTGCGACGAGACCCCGGAGCTGATGCCGCTCCCGATCCACCTCGCGCACCGCCTCTCCCGCCGGCTCTCCGAGGTTCGCAAGAACGGGACCATCCCCTACCTCCGCCCCGACGGCAAGACCCAGGTCACCATCGAGTACGACGGTCACAAGGCCGTCCGCCTCGACACGGTCGTCGTCTCCTCGCAGCACGCCTCCGACATCGACCTGGACTCGCTGCTGTCGCCCGACATCCGTGAGTTCGTCGTCGAGCACGTCCTCAAGGAGCTCGTCGAGGACGGCATCAAGCTGGACACCGACGGCTACCGTCTGCTGGTCAACCCGACCGGGCGCTTCGAGATCGGCGGCCCGATGGGTGACGCCGGCCTGACCGGCCGCAAGATCATCATCGACACGTACGGCGGCATGGCCCGCCACGGCGGCGGCGCGTTCTCCGGCAAGGACCCGTCCAAGGTCGACCGGTCGGCCGCGTACGCCATGCGCTGGGTCGCCAAGAACGTCGTCGCGGCCGGCCTGGCCTCCCGCTGCGAGGTCCAGGTCGCCTACGCCATCGGCAAGGCCGAGCCCGTCGGCCTCTTCGTGGAGACGTTCGGCACCGCGACCGCCGACACCGAGAAGATCGAGCAGGCCATCGCCGAGGTCTTCGACCTCCGTCCGGCCGCGATCATCCGCGACCTCGACCTGCTGCGTCCGATCTACGCCCAGACCGCCGCCTACGGACACTTCGGCCGCGAGCTGGAGGACTTCACCTGGGAGCGCACCGACCGCGTCGACGCGCTGCGCAAGGCCGCGGGGCTCTGAGCCGAGCCTCGCTGACGAGAAGCACCCACGGCCCCGGACCGCTCGACGGTCCGGGGCCGCGGCGTTTTCCGGGCCCGGATGCCCGGAACCCGGCGGGCCGGGCGTTGTCGGTGGGGTCTGCTAAGACTTGACCTGTGAGCAGGGAGAACGGGCGGCCGGAGGCGGGGGCGGAGTCGGGTGCGGGCGAGCAGTTGGCCCTCATCCGGGAGACCGTGCGGGAGACCAGGGCGGAGCGGGCGAAGCCGCGGACGTGGCGGGGGGCGGAGCCGGCGGCGCGGTTGCCGGTGGCGCGGGTCCTGGTGGACAAGGGCCTGGTGCACCTCGACCGGTATTTCGACTACGCCGTGCCCGCCGCCATGGACGCCGAGGCGCAGCCCGGGGTGCGGGTGCGGGTGCGGTTCGGGGCGGGGGAGAAGGGCGGCCGGCGCGAGGGCGGAAAGCTCGTCAGCGGGTTCATCGTGGAGCGGGTCGCCGAGAGCGACTACCGCGGGGTCCTCGCCCCGCTCGCGCAGGTCCTCTCGTCCGAGCGGGTGCTCACGCCCGAGCTGCTGTCCGTGTGCCGCGCGGTCGCGGACCGCTACGCCGGGACGCTCGCCGATGTCGTGCAGCTCGCGGTGCCGCCGCGCCGGGCGCGCGCGGAAGCGAAGCCGTCGCCCGCCCCCCTGCCGCCCAACCCGCCGCCGGAGCCGGGGAGTTGGGAGCGCTATCCGGCGGGTCCGGCGTTTCTGGCGGCGCTGGCGCGGGGGGACGCGCCGCGCGCCGTATGGACGGCGTTGCCGGGTCCGACCTGGCCGCAGGAGCTCGCGCGGGCGGTGGCCGCGGCGCTGGCGTCCGGGAAGGGCGCGCTGGTGGTGGTGCCGGACGGGCGGGCCGCGGCGCGGGTGGACGCGGCGCTCGGGGAGCTGATCGGCGCGGGGCGGCATGTGCTGCTGACCGCCGACGCCGGTCCCGAGGAGCGCTACCGCCGCTGGCTCGCGGTCAGCCGGGGTTCCGTGCGCGCCGTGATCGGGACCCGCGCGGCCATGTTCGCGCCGGTCGCGGAGCTGGGCCTGGTCGCCCTGTGGGACGACGGGGACGCCAGCCACAGCGACCCGCACGCACCGCAGCCCCACGCCCGCGAGGTCCTCATCCAGCGGTCGGTCAACGAACGGGCCGGGTTCTTGCTGGGCGGCCTGACCTGCACCGTCGAGGCGGCCCAGTTGGTCGAGACGGGGTGGGCGCGCCCGCTGGCCGCCGAGCGCGAACAGGTGCGGGCCGCCGCGCCCCTGGTCCGTACGGTCGGCGACGCCGACGAGGCGCGGGACGAGGCGGCGCGGGCGGCCCGGCTGCCGACGATGGCCTGGCAGGTGGTCCGGGAGGGACTCAAGCACGGCCCGGTGCTCGTCCAGGTGCCGCGCCGCGGCTACGCCCCCCGGCTGGCGTGCGAACGCTGCCGTACCGCCGCCCGCTGCCGGGCCTGCGCGGGGCCGCTGGAGTCGCGGGAGGCGGGCGAGCTGGCCTGCGCGTGGTGCGGGCGTCCCGAGCCGGACTGGCACTGCGCCGAGTGCGGCGGGGCCCGGCTGCGCGCCCAGATCGTCGGGGCGCGGCGGACGGCCGAGGAGCTGGGCCGGGCGTTTCCGGCCGTGCCGGTCCGCACCTCCGGGCGGGACCACGTCCTGGCGTCGGTGCCGGGCATCCCCGCGCTGGTGGTGAGCACGCCCGGCGCGGAGCCGGTGGCCGAGGACGGTGGTTACGCCGCCGCGCTGCTGCTGGACGGGTGGGCGCTGCTGGGGCGGCCGGATCTGCGGGCCGGGGAGGAGGCGCTGCGCCGCTGGCTGGGCGCGGCCTCGCTGGTGCGCGGGCAGGCGGCGGGCGGCACGGTCGCGGTGATCGCCGAGGCGACGCTGCGGCCGGTGCAGGCGCTGGTGCGCTGGGACCCGGTCGGGCACGCCGTCCGCGAGCTGGCCGAGCGGGCCGAGCTGGGCTTTCCCCCGGTGTCCCGGATGGCTTCGGTGGCCGGCCGCCCCGACGACGTCCGCGAGCTGCTGAAGTCCGCCGAACTCCCCGCCGGCGCCGAGGTGCTGGGCCCCGTTCCGCTGCCGGTGCCCGATCCCGGACGCCCCCGCCGGCCGGGCGATCCACCGCCGGGCGAGGCGTGGGAGCGGGCGCTCGTGCGCGTCCGCCCCGGCCAGGGCGCGGCCCTGGCCGCGGCCCTCAAAGCCGCCCGCGCGGCGCGCCTGGTCAAACGGGAGGGTGAGGCGGTCCGCGTCCGGATCGATCCGCCGGACCTGGGCTGAGCGACGGGAAGGACGAGCCGCCCGGGCCCCGGACCTCTCGCACCGCGCGCGGCGGCGCCCGGCGTCCGCGAACGGCGCCGCCCCGGGACCGTTGTCGGCGGGCGGTCCCGGGGCGCGGGCGAGTGGCGCGGGCGGGCGTTCTTGATCGTCGGTGCTCGGTGGTTCTGGAAGGGCGTCAGCCGTTGCGGGGGCCGGGGAAGGCGCCCGACCGGGCGTCCTGCCGGACGGCGGGGGACGGCTGCGCGGGCAGGGAGCGGGTGGCGGTGACGGACGGCGTGGCGGGCAGGCCGGCCGCGACCGTCACCGGACGGGCCGCGGGTGCCTCGGGCGAACGGACTGCCGACTCGGCCCCGTCGGCGGTGGGTTGGGCGGCGGCCCGACGGGCGCCGTAACGGCGGTGCACCGCCTGCTTGGTGACGCCGAGCGCGGAGCCCACCGCGTCCCAGGAGAAGCCCAGCGAACGGTCGAAGTCGACCGCCGCCGTGACGAGGGTTTCGACGCTGTCGCGCAACTCCTGTGCCAGGCGCACCGTCGGGGCGGGTGCGCGCCCGTAGACGACGAAGCCCGTGGAGGGGCCCGTCCGGCGCGGCCGGTAGACGTTGCCGAGCTGAGCGGTCAGCGTGCGCAGCGCGTCCACCTGCCGGCGGACCCGCTCGATGTCCCGCACCAGGAGATGCAGGCTGGCGCGCGCCTGGGCGTCGTGGGTTGCGTGGTCGGCCATGAGCAAGCCTCTCGAACCGGCGTGGAAAGGAAGGGTGAAGGGGATCGGGTCACGAAAGCGGCCCGAAACGGGTCAATGCTGTTTGACCAACGCGGCAGCAGCGGCTCTGGTCACGGTATGGGGGCGTACGAGCTTCCGTGCGGGGCGCGGAGAAGTGCGTACGCCCCCTGAAGTGCCGGCTCGTGCGGCGGGCCGAGCCCATAGACTGATGCGTCGTTCCGCTGCGTGTGAGAGGTAGTGCGCCACCCATGAGGCTCGTCTTCGCCGGCACCCCTGAGGTCGCCGTACCCGCCCTCGATGCCCTGATCGCCTCGGACCGGCACGAGGTCGTGGCCGTCGTGACCCGGCCCGACGCCCCCGCCGGGCGCGGCCGGAGACTGGTCGCCAGCCCCGTCGCGGAGCGCGCGGAGGAGGCCGGTATCGAGGTGCTCAAGCCCGTCAAGCCGCGCGACGAGGACTTCCTCGCCCGGCTGCGCGAGATCGCGCCGGACTGCTGCCCGGTGGTCGCCTACGGCGCGTTGCTGCCCAAGTCCGCCCTCGACATTCCCGCGAAGGGGTGGGTCAATCTCCACTTCTCGCTGCTGCCCGCGTGGCGCGGCGCGGCACCCGTCCAGCACGCGGTGCTGGCGGGCGACGAGGTGACCGGCGCCTCGACCTTCCAGATCGAGGAGGGCCTGGACTCCGGCCCGGTCTTCGGCGTGCTGACCGAGCGGGTGCGCCCCACGGACACCAGCGGTGATCTGCTGACCCGCCTGGCGTTCGCGGGCGCCGGCCTGCTCTCCGCGACGATGGACGGCATCGAGGACGGCACCCTGAAGGCGGTGCCGCAGCCGGCCGAGGGCGTCTCCCTGGCGCCGAAGATCGAGGTCGAGGACGCCAAGGTCGACTGGACGGCGCCGGCGCTGCGCATCGACCGGGTGATCCGCGGCTGCGCGCCCGCGCCCGGCGCGTGGACGGTCTTCCGCGGCGAGCGCCTGAAGCTGATGTCGGCGGCCTCCGCAGCGCAGCACGCCGAACTCTCCCTCGCGCCCGGCGAACTCGCCGTCACCAAGAAGGCGGTGTACGTGGGCACCGGCAGCCACCCCGTCGAACTGATCTGGGTCCAGCCGCAGGGCAAGAAGCCGATGAAGGCCGCCGACTGGGCCCGCGGCGTCCGCATCGAGCCGGGGGAGCGGCTGGGCGACCGGTGACGCGCCCGCCCGCGTAGGCTGGGACGGACTTCTCCTCATCGCATCCGGAGCACCTTTTCTGTGACTCAGCAGCCGCGCCGCCGCCCCAGCAAGCCCTATCGCCGCCCGCAGAAGGACCCGGTCAGGATCCTCGCGTTCGAGGCGCTGCGGGCGGTGGACGAACGGGACGCGTACGCCAACCTCGTCCTGCCGCCGCTGCTGCGCAAGGCGCGCGAGGGCGGCGACTTCGACAACCGGGACGCGGCGCTGGCCACGGAGCTGGTGTACGGCACGCTGCGCTGGCAGGGCACGTACGACGCGATCATCGCGCAGTGCGTGGACCGGCCGCTGCGGGAGGTCGACCCGCCGGTCCTGGACGTCCTCACGCTCGGCGCGCACCAGCTCCTGGGCACCCGCATCCCGACCCACGCCGCGGTCAGCGCGAGCGTCGAACTGGCGCGGGTCGTGCTGGGCGACGGGCGGGCGAAGTTCGTCAACGCGGTGCTGCGCAAGGTCGCCGCGCACGACCTGGACGGCTGGCTGGAGCGGGTCGCCCCGGATTACGACGAGGACCCCGAGGAACACCTCGGCATCATGCACGCGCACCCCCGCTGGATCGTCTCCGCGCTGTGGGACGCCCTCGGCGGCGGCCGCGCGGGCATCGAGGACCTGCTGGAGGCCGACAACGAGCGGCCCGAGGTGACGCTGGTGGCGCGGCCGGGCCGGTCCACGGCCGAGGAGCTGCTCGACGCCGTCGGCGAGGACAGCGCGCTGCCCGGCCGCTGGTCGCCGTACGCGGTGCGGCTCGCGGAGGGCGGCGAGCCGGGTGCGCTGGACCCGGTGCGCGAGGGCCGGGCCGGAGTGCAGGACGAGGGCAGCCAGCTCGTCGCGCTCGCGCTGGCCAACGCGCCCGTCGAGGGCCGCGACCGGGCCTGGCTCGACGGCTGCGCCGGCCCGGGCGGCAAGGCCGCGCTGCTGGCCGGGCTCGCCGCCCAGCGCGGCGCGGCCCTGCTGGCCTCGGAGAAGCAGCCGCACCGCGCCCGCCTGGTGGCCCGGGCCCTCGACGGCAACCCCGGCCCCTACCAGGTCATCGCCGCCGACGGCACCCGCCCGGCCTGGCAGCCCGGCGCCTTCGACCGGGTGCTGGTCGACGTGCCCTGCACCGGCCTGGGCGCGCTGCGCCGCCGCCCGGAGGCCCGCTGGCGCCGCCGCCCCGCGGACCTGGACGGCTTCGCGCCGTTGCAGCGCGAACTCCTCCGCCAGGCCCTGGCCGCCGTCCGCGTCGGCGGCGTCGTCGGCTACGCGACCTGCTCGCCCCACCCGGCCGAGACCCGCGCCGTGGTGGACGACGTCCTCAAGGGCCGCGGCGGCGCGCCGGTCGAGGTGGAGTGGATCGACGCCCGCCCGCTGATGGCCGGCGTCCCCGCACTCGGCGACGGTCCGGATGTGCAACTGTGGCCGCATCTGCACGGCACGGACGCGATGTATCTGGCGCTGCTGCGCAGGACGGCCTGAGAGCGCGGCTGTCCAGCTTCTCGCCAGCTTCTCGCCCACGCACGCGTCGTCGCGGTGTCCTGGCCGCTTGCGGACGAGGTGCGGGCCCTCCCGCACCTCGGTCGCCGGTGTGGCCGTCGGCGTACCGCTCGGCTCGCGGGGCCGGGTGGTCCCGTAGCCGCCGCGGCAGAGTGCCTCGCGCCCCGGGGGCACGATCAAAACGGGCACAACGAGGCCAAGCCCGGACGCGGGCGCGGTCGACGTGAACGCGAGGCAGCGGGTGCCTGGGCCAGTTGACGGCCGGCGCCCCTCCGCGGAGACGAGAGGGGCGCCGGTTGGTCAGTCGCGTGCCCTGCGGGGGAGCAGGAACATCAGCGCCCACATCAGCGCCAGGGCTCCGGACGGAGCGCACAGCTCCTTGAGCGCGCTCACGCTGAATTTCCGACCTCACGGCTCGCAAATGACTTATGCGTGACCCCGGGGAGGGTGAGGCGTTGGACCGCTCATGAGTGACATGGACGATCGACTGCTGGCTCTGGTGGACGGCGTGGTCGACGTCGACGAGAAGCGCCTCCCGCTCCTGACGCTGCGGGAGGCCCAGGCCGCCGTGGAACTGCTCCGGCGGTTGGCCGCGCACGAGGGCGACGGGGCCCACGCGGCGCGGCACCTGGCGGGCAACCTGGTACGCCGGCTGCCGACCGAGAACTGACAAGACGCCGGCCGCCGTCGGGGCTCGCAACCCGCGCGCCCCAATCGAATTGACGGTCCGCCACGCGTGCGGTTCTCTGTGGCGGGTGTCCAGCCTCCGCATCGAACGGGTGCACGACGACGCCACGCTCCACGACTGGCGCTACGTGCACAACCTCATCATCCCCACCCACCTCCTCTCCCTCGACGAGGTGCGCGAGCGCGGCCTGCGCCACCACTTGGAGGTCGCCTACCTCGGCGACGTCCTGGTGGGCTGCTCGACGGTGCGTCCGCCCGAGAGCGGCACCTCGACGGCCACGGTGATCGCCCGGGTGCTCCCCGCGCACCGCGGGCAGGGCTTCGGGGCGGAGATCTACGCACGGGGGCTGGCCCGGGCGCGGGAGCTCGGTGCCGGGGCGGTTGAGACGGTGGTCCTGGCGTCCAACCCGGACGGGCTGCGGTTCGCGCGGCAGCACGGATTCGCCGAGGTCGAGACGTACGTGCTGCCGGGGGAGAGCGTGCCCTGGCACACAATGCGACTGCCCTGAGCCGAGACCCGGCCCGCCCGGGTCCGGGGGCCGCGGGCGGCCACGCCATACTGGGGGTATGGCCTTGATCAACCCCAGCATCCTGTCCGCGGACTTCTCCCGTCTCGCCGAGGAGGCGAAGGCTGTCGAGGGCGCCGACTGGCTCCATGTCGACGTCATGGACAACCACTTCGTCCCGAACCTCACCCTCGGCGTGCCCGTCGTCGAGTCGCTGAGCAAGGCGACGGACACCCCTCTCGACCTGCATCTGATGATCGAGGACCCGGACCGCTGGGCGCCGGCCTACGTCGAGGCGGGGGCCGGGTCCGTCACCTTCCACGCGGAGGCGGCGGCCGCTCCGGTGCGGCTGGCGCGGGAGATCCGGGCCCAGGGCGCGCGGGCGTCCATGGCGCTCAAGCCGGCCACCCCCATCGAGCCGTACGAGGACCTGCTCCCCGAGCTGGACATGCTGCTGATCATGACGGTGGAGCCGGGCTTCGGCGGCCAGGCGTTCCTGGACATCATGCTCCCCAAGATCCGCCGGACCCGTGAGCTGATCTCGCGGCACGGCCTGGAGCTGTGGCTCCAGGTGGACGGCGGGGTCTCGGCGGCCACGATCGAGCGGTGCGCGGAGGCGGGCGCCGACGTGTTCGTGGCCGGCTCCGCGGTCTACGGCGCGGACGATCCGGCCAAGGCGGTCCGGAACCTGCGGGAGCAGGCCGAGAAGGCGACGCCGGGCGGCGGCTGGGGCTGCGCGCACTGATCCGGGGCCGCTCCGGCCGGGCTCCGGGGGTTGACTGTGGCGTCATCGAGCGTTCACGAGTGGCGGGGAGGCCATGGTCCCCGCCGACCTCGGGTTTCTGAAAGGATGAGCAAAGACTCGATCAGATGCGCACAAGGGGAGAATTCGTGGTTGCCAGCCGCCCACAGTCCGGAATGGGCCCCGCCGAGCTGGTGCAGGCCGCGGCCATGGCCCGCCGTTTCTATCTTGAGGGCAAGTCCAAGATCCAGATCGCCGAGGAGTTCGGCGTCAGCCGGTTCAAGGTCGCGCGTGTGCTGGAGACGGCGCTGGAGAGGGATCTCGTACGGATCGAGATCCGGGTGCCCTCGGAACTGGACGCCGAACGCTCCGACGCGCTCCGCGCCCGCTACGGCCTGCGCCACGCGGTCGTCGTCGAGTCGCCCGCGGAAACGCCCGCCTCCCCGGGCGCGGGCGGCGCCTCGGAGGACGCCGCCGACCCGGAAAACCTCGGCGAGGTCGCGGCCGACCTGCTCGGCGAGCTGGTCGCCGAGGGCGATGTGCTGGGCCTGGCCTGGGGCCGGTCCACCATCCACATGGCGGCCGCCCTGCACCGGCTTCCCCCCTGCACCGTCGTCCAGCTCACCGGCGTCTACGACGCGGGCACCGCCGACCGCGGCTCCGTGGAGGCGGTCCGTCGCGCGGCGGACGTCTCCGGAGGCGAGGCCCACCCGATCTACGCGCCGATGCTGCTGCCCGATTCGGCGACCGCCGCGGCGCTGCGCGGCCAGACCGGCATCGCCCGCGCCTTCGAGTACTTCGACAAGGTCACCGTCGCCTGTGTCTCCATCGGCTCCTGGGCCCCGGGCATCTCCACCGTCTACGACATGCTGAGCGAGCAGGAGCGCGAGCACTACGCCTCGCTCGGCGCCGCCGCCGAGATGTCCGCCCACCTCTTCGACGCCGACGGCCGCCGGATCGGCCGCGACCTCGGTGAACGCTGCATCACCGTCGAGGCGGACCGGCTGCGCCGGATCCCCGAGGTGGTGGCGATCGCCGGGGGTCGGCGCAAGGCCGCGGCGATCGGCGCGGTGCTGCGTTCCGGCCTGGTGACGAGCCTGGTGACGGACACCGCCGCCGCCGATCACCTGCTCAACGAGACCGGCCCCGGCCCGCGCCCCGCCCTGGACCGGGCGGACCCCGACGGCATGTGACGGCCGCCGGCGAGCACCGGCGGAGCCCCGCCGAGAGACCCGCCGGCACCGTGCCCCCTACCGCCGCGACCGGCGGGCAGCGCGGGCGCGCCTGTGACAGCATCGGCACCATGGTGATCATTTCCACCCCGCGCCGGGCCGGCGCCGTCGGCGTGCCGCCCCTCCCGGCGCGGCACACCGGCGCCCTCCACCGGACCTTCGAGGCGGTGCGACGATGACGGGCGCGGTGCCCCCGCCGCTCGTGGCGGTGCTCGACGGCAGCACACCCGCGGGCGTGCTGACCTGGCCCGCGGACCGCCCCGTGGCGGACGCGCTGGCCGCCGCCCGGGACGCCGGCTGGTGCGGCGCGGCCCTCGATCTTGAGGGGGCGGCCGACAAGGCCGACTTCATGGAGCGGTGCGCCCGGTCGCTGCGGCTGCCCGGCTGGTTCGGCCGCAACTGGGACGCGCTCGCCGACTGCCTCACCGACCTGTCGTGGTGTCCGGCCGACCGCGGCCGGCTGCTGGTCGTCACCGGCTGGCAGGGGTACGCGGCCGCCCGGCCCGAGGACTGGAGCGTCGTCGAACGGCTGCTGGCGGACTCCGTCGGCTACTGGCGCGGCACGGACACCGGGCTGGCCGTGATCATGACGCGCGGGCGGGCCCGGCCACGCGGCTGAGCGGCGGCGGAAGGGTGAAGCCGTCCCGCGGACCCGTCACCGGCGGCCCGGCGACCGGTTTGGCGGATCCCACACACGGCGCACGGCCCGATCGGACAATCGCATGACTCCTGGTCAGGGCCCGTATCCTGGCGGTATGCGATTCCTGAATCCGAAGAACGGCGCCCTCGAAGAGAGTTCTTCGGTGCCCTACGACCTGACGTACGACGACGTGTTCATGGTGCCCAGCCGCTCCGCGGTGGGCTCCCGCCAGGGAGTGGACCTCTCCTCCCGGGACGGCTCCGGCACGACCATCCCCCTGGTGGTCGCCAACATGACGGCCATCGCCGGCCGCCGGATGGCCGAGACCGTCGCCCGCCGCGGCGGCCTGGTCGTCATCCCCCAGGACATCCCCTTCGACGTCGTCAGCGATGTCGTCACCTGGGTCAAGCGCCGTCACCTCGTCCTGGACACCCCGATCGTGCTGTCCCCGATCGCGACCGTCGCCGACGCGCTGTCCCTGCTCCCCAAGCGGGCGCACGGCGCGGGCATCGTCGTCGAGGGCGGCCGGCCGATCGGTGTCGTCACCGAGCACGACCTGGCGGGCGTGGACCGCTTCACGCAGGTCTCCGAGGTCATGTCCAAAGACCTGCTGGTCCTGGACGCCGACATCGACCCGCGCGACGCCTTCAACCGCCTCGACGCCGCCAACCGCAAGCTGGCGCCCGCGGTCGACGCGGACGGCATGCTGGTCGGCATCCTGACCCGCAAGGGCGCGCTGCGCGCCACCCTCTACACCCCCGCCACCGACGCCGACGGCAAGCTGCGGATCGCCGCCGCCGTCGGCATCAACGGCGACGTGGCGGGCAAGGCCAAGGCGCTGCTGGACGCCGGCGTGGACACCCTCGTCGTGGACACCGCGCACGGCCACCAGGAGTCGATGATCAGCGCGGTCAAGGCGGTCCGGGCGCTGGACCCGCAGGTCCCGATCGTGGCGGGCAACATCGTCGCCGCCGAGGGGGTGCGCGACCTCATCGAGGCCGGCGCGGACATCATCAAGGTCGGTGTCGGACCGGGCGCCATGTGCACCACCCGGATGATGACCGGCGTGGGCCGCCCGCAGTTCTCCGCCGTCCTGGAGTGCGCGGCCGAGGCCCGGAAGTTCGGCAAGCACGTGTGGGCCGACGGCGGCATCCGTCACCCGCGTGATGTCGCGATGGCGCTGGCCGCGGGCGCGTCCAACGTCATGATCGGCTCGTGGTTCGCCGGCACGCTCGAATCGCCGGGCGACCTCCAGCACACCGCCGACGGCCGCCCGTACAAGGAGAGCTTCGGCATGGCCTCCGCGCGTGCGGTGCGCAACCGTACGAGCGAGGAGTCGGCGTACGACAGGGCCCGCAAGGGGCTCTTCGAGGAGGGCATCTCCACCTCCCGCATGTTCGTCGACCAGGGCCGTCCCGGCGTCGAGGACCTGATCGACTCGATCATCGCGGGCGTCCGCAGCTCCTGCACGTACGCGGGCGCCGCCTCCCTGGAGGAGTTCGCCGAGAAGGCCGTCGTCGGCGTCCAGAGCGCCGCCGGCTACGCCGAGGGCAAGCCGCTGCACGATAGCTGGAACTGACGCCCCAGGGGCGCTCCAGGCGTCCCTGGGCAGGCACCGGTTCCCGCCCGCCGGCCCCGCACCGCTCTTCGGTGCGGGGCCGGCGGTGTTTCGCGGGTGGTGAGCGGGGTAGCCGACCGTGATCGGCCGAGGCCCGCGTGGGGGTCCGCCCGCCGGCCGATCGACATGATCGAACGGCGGCGCGCAACGAACCACCGCCCGTCGCGCCGGTGCGCAACGATCGGCCGCGGTTGCGCAAGGAACCCGCATTACGGCAGGTCAGGGGCGGCCCGTAAGGTCAAGCGCTGTACGTGGAGTGGCGGCGACCGCCTGCTCGGCGGTCTCCTGCTGCGGGTGTTTCCTCCTGCCCGCGTGCGGACCGCCGCCGGTCGCCGTCACCCGACCGGCAGCGAAAAGGAGCCACCTCAGTGTTGGAGCACGGCGCAGCCCCACCCGCAGGGGACACAGATCCCCGGCCGCCCTCCTCCGGGGGACTCGGCACGCGGCTGATGCGACGCAAGCCGGTCGAGCGGCTGGTCGCCGAGGGCGGCAAGGGCGAGGGCGGTACGCTCCGCCGCTCGATGGGCATGTGGCAACTGACCATGATCAGCATCGGTGCCACGCTCGGCACCGGCATCTTCGTCGTCCTCGGCGAGGCCGTCCCGGACGCCGGACCGGCCGTCATCATCGCGTTCGTCATCGCCGGCATCACCGCCCTGTTCTCCGCCCTGTCCTACGCGGAGCTGGCCGGCACCATCCCCGTCTCGGGATCGTCCTACTCCTACGCCTACGCCACCCTCGGCGAGCTCGTCGCCTGGGTCTGCGGCTGGTGTCTGATCCTGGAGTACGGCGTCTCGGTCGCGGCGGTCGCCGTCGGCTGGGGCCAGTACCTCAACGAACTGCTCGACGGGACGCTGGGCTTCACCATCCCCGACGCGCTGTCCGCGCCGCCCGGCGACGGCGGCATCTTCAACCTGCCGGCGCTGCTGGTGGTGCTGCTCGCGATGGTGTTCCTGCTGGGCGGTGCCAAGGAGAGCGCCCGCGCCAACACCATCATGGTGGCCGTCAAGATCGCCGCCCTGCTGCTGTTCTGCGGCGTCGCCCTCCAGGCCGTGCGCTCGGGCAACTACGCCGACTTCATGCCGATGGGCATGGCGGGCGTCAGCGCCGCCGGAGCGACCCTGTTCTTCTCCTACATCGGCTTCGACGCCGCCTCCACGGCCGGCGAGGAGGCCAAGAACCCGCAGCGTGACCTGCCGCGCGCGATCATGCTGTCGCTGATCATCGTCACCGCGCTGTACTGCCTGGTCGCGGCCATCGCCGTGGGTGCCCTGCCCTGGAAGCGGTTCGAGGGCTCGGAGGCCGCGCTGGCCGGGATCATGAAGCAGGCCACCGGCCAGAACATCTGGGCCGTGCTGCTCGCCTTCGGCGCGGTCGTCGCCATCGCGAGCGTCGTGCTGACCGTGCTCTACGGCCAGACCCGCATCCTCTTCGCGATGTCCCGCGACGGGCTGGTGCCCAAGGTCTTCTCCAAGGTGCACCCCAAGAGCGGCGCGCCGCGCGCCAACACCGTGATCGTCTCGCTGTTCTGCGGAGTGCTCGCCGCGGCCGTGCCGCTGGGCCAACTGGCGGACGCCACCAGCATCGGCACCCTCTTCGCCTTCGGCCTGGTCAACATCGCCGTGATCGTGCTGCGCCGCACCCGCCCCGAGATGCCGCGTTCCTTCCGTACGCCGCTCTCGCCGCTGTTCCCGGTGATCGGCTTCGTGCTTTGCGTCTACATGATGGTCAGCCTCGACGTCGTGACCTGGGTGGTCTTCGGAGTCTGGATGGCCGTGGGCCTTGTGGTGTACTTCGGATACGGCATGCGCCGCTCCCGATTGGCCTCAGCAGAGAAGTGATCCGCCCGCAGTGCGACTGAACGATCTCGACGAACGCATCGTCCACGCCCTCGCCGAGGATGCCCGCCGCAGCTTCGCCGACATCGGCCAGGAGGTCGGCCTGTCGGCGCCGGCCGTCAAGCGGCGGGTGGACCGGCTGCGTGCGGACGGCGCCATCACCGGATTCACCGTACGGGTCGATCCGGCCGCGCTCGGCTGGGAGACCGAGGGGTTCATCGAGCTCTACTGCAGTCGCAACACCGCTCCCGAGGCGATCCACCGCGGACTGTCGCGGTACCCGGAAGTGGCGTCCGCCTCCACCGTCACCGGTGAGGCGGACGCCATCGTCCAGGTCTTCGCCTCCGACATGCGCCACTTCGAGCGGGTCCTGGAACGGATCGCGGGCGAGCCGTTCGTGGAACGGACGAAATCGGTGCTGGTGCTCTCCCCGCTGCTGCGGCGCTTCGGATCCGGGGCGCCCCGGTAGCGCCGTACCGGCGGAGCGCGAGCGGCGGTGTGATCAGCGCGGGCTAAAGTCGGTGACTTAACTCCGACCGCAAGGTGTGCACCGCATGATTGCGCGAAACGCAGGCATCGACCTCAACCTGCTGACGGCCCTGGACGCGCTGCTCGAAGAGGAGAGCGTCACCGCCGCCGCCGACCGGCTGGGCCTGTCCGGGCCCGCGATGAGCCGCGCGCTGGGCCGTATCCGCCGCACGATCGGCGACCCCGTGCTGGTCCGTGCGGGCCGCCACATGGTGCCCACCCCACGCGCCCTGGAAATCCGCGCCGAGGTCCGCCGCCTGGTGGAGGCCGCGCACGGCGTCCTGGCGCCCTCCGCGCCCGCGGACCCGGCGAAGCTGGCCCGGATCTTCACGATCAACTCCAACGACCTCCTGGTCACCGCCGTCGGCCCGGCACTCGTCGCCCGCGCGGCGCACCAGGCACCGGGCGTCGTCCTGCGCTTCCTCGGCGAGAGCCACATCGACGTGCCGCTGCTGCGTGACGGCGCCGCCGACCTGGAGCTCGGCGTCATCGACAGCCAGGAGCCGGAGATCCGCACGGAGGACCTCTTCACCGACCGCGGGATCGCCGTGGTGCGCGAGGGTCACCCGCTGACCACCGCGAAACTCACCGCCCGCCGCTTCGCCGACGCCCCGCACATCAACTTCTCCCGCCGCGGCCGCCTGACCGGCCCGATCGACACCGCGCTCGCCGAGCGCGGCCTGCGCCGCAAGGTGATCGCCACCGTGCCGACCTTCGCGGCCGCGCTGATGATGGTGCGGGACACCGACGCGGTCGGCCTGGCCACCGAGCGGATCGGTGCGGCGACGGCCCGCGGGCTGGGGCTGCGCACGCTGCCGATTCCGTTCGACCTGCCGCCGATGCCGATGGCCATGGCCTGGCATCCGCGCCAGGAAGCCGACGCCGGACACCTCTGGCTGCGCGGCCTCGTACGCCAGGTCGCGACCGAGTCCGCCGGCGCCCGCTCCGCCCCGGAACGCGCCTGAGGCGGCCTGCCTCCCGCGTCCCCGGCGGCGCCCCCGGCCACCCGCGAACACCCCGTCCGACCTGCGCGGACGCCGAGCGCAACGAATCGCCGCCGACACGCTTCAACGCGCAACGAATCATCCACCGGCGCGCAACGGTGGCGCCTTGTCCCGGGTCCCCGGCGGCCCGTACCGTCAATGCGTCCCGCCCGAACCGTCCCGCCGAGGGGTCCCATGTCGTCGCTGCGCACCGCCCTGCTCCAGAGTTCGGGACGGCCCGGCGACGTCGCGCACAATCTGCGGATCCTCGAAGACGCGGCGCGCGCGGCGGCCGCGACCGGCGCGGAGCTGCTCGCCTGCCCCGAGCTGTTCCTGACCGGCTACGCCATCGGCGACGGCGTCCACCGCCTCGCCGAGCCCGCCGACGGCCCCAGCGCCCAGGCCCTCGGCCGGATCGCCGCCGAGCACGGCATCGCGCTGCTCTACGGCTATCCCGAGCGCGCCGGGCGGGAGACCGGCGCGGTGGTGTACAACTCCGCGCAGCTCATCGGCCCCGACGGCACCCGCCTCGCGAACTACCGCAAGACCCATCTCTTCGGCTGCTTCGAGAAGGAGTGGTTCACGCCGGGCGACGACGCCGTGGTCCAGGCGGACCTCGGCGGCGTCCGGGTCGGCGTGCTGATCTGCTACGACGTGGAGTTCCCGGAGAACGTCCGGGCCCACGCCCTGGCCGGCACCGACCTGCTGGTGGTGCCCACCGCGCAGATGCACCCCTTCCAGTTCGTCCCCGAGTCCGTCATCCCGGTGCGCGCCTTCGAGAGCCAGATGTACGTCGCGTACGTCAACCGGGTCGGCGCCGAGGGCGAGTTCGAGTTCGTCGGGCTGAGCTGCCTGGCCGGGCCCGACGGTGTCGTCCGGGCCCGCGCCGGCCGCGGCGAGCAGCTCGTCCAGGGCGAGGTCGACGCCGCGTTCCTGAAGGAGTCGCGGGAGACCAACCCGTATCTGCACGACCGGCGCCCGGAGCTGTACGGCCCGCTGACCTGACCGACCGCCCCTCCCGCTTCCCCCGCCGGCAGCGCGCCGACCGCTGCCCGCTACCGCCCGCCCCGCAAGGAGTCCGTACCCGATGACGTCCACGGTGCCCACCGCCGCCGCTCCCCACGCGGATGTCCAGCCGCCCATCACCATGTTCGGCCCGGACTTCCCGTACGCCTACGACGACTTCCTCGCCCACCCGGCGGGCCTCGGCCAGATCCCCGCGGTCGAGCACGGCAAGGAGGTCGCGGTCATCGGCGGCGGTCTCTCCGGCATCATCACCGCCTACGAGCTGATGAAGATGGGCCTGAAGCCCGTCGTCTACGAGGCGGACCAGATAGGCGGCCGGCTGCGTACGGTCGGTTTCGAGGGCTGCGACCCGTCGCTGACCGCCGAGATGGGCGCGATGCGCTTCCCGCCCAGCTCCACCGCGCTCCAGCACTACATCGACCTGGTGGGCCTGAAGACCAAGCCGTTCCCCAACCCGCTGGCGCCCGACACCCCCTCGACCATCGTCGACCTCAAGGGCGAGTCGCACTACGCGCGGACCGTGGACGACCTCCCCGAGGTCTACCACCAGGTCATGGACGCCTGGAACGCCTGCCTGGAAGAGGGCGCGGACTTCTCCGACATGAACCAGGCGATGCGTGAGCGCGACGTCCCGCGCATCCGCGAGATCTGGGCCCGGCTGGTCGAGAAGCTCGACAACCAGACCTTCTACGGCTACCTCTGCGACTCGACCGCCTTCAAGTCCTTCCGGCACCGGGAGATCTTCGGCCAGGTCGGCTTCGGCACCGGCGGCTGGGACACCGACTTCCCCAACTCCATCCTGGAGATCCTGCGCGTCGTCTACACCGAGGCCGACGACCACCACCGCGGCATCGTCGGCGGCTCCCAGCAGCTCCCGCTGCGCCTGTGGGAGCGCGAGCCCGAGAAGATCGTCCACTGGGCGCCGGGCACCTCGCTGTCCTCGCTGCACGACGGCACGCCGCGCCCCGCGGTGACCCGCCTGAACCGCACCGCCGGCAACCGCATCACGGTGACGGACGCGGACGGCGACATCCGCACCTACGAAGCGGCCGTCTTCACCGCCCAGTCCTGGATGCTGCTGTCGAAGATCGCCTGCGACGACGCGCTGTTCCCCATCGACCACTGGACGGCGATGGAGCGCACCCACTACATGGAGTCCTCCAAGCTGTTCGTGCCGGTCGACCGGCCGTTCTGGCTGGACAAAGATGAGGTGACGGGCCGGGACGTGATGAGCATGACGCTCACCGACCGGATGACCCGCGGTACGTACCTGCTGGACGACGGCCCGGACCGGCCCGCCGTCATCTGCCTGTCGTACACGTGGTGCGACGACAGCCTCAAGTGGCTGCCGCTGAACGCCAACGAGCGGATGGAGGTCATGCTGAAGTCGCTGTCGGAGATCTATCCGAACGTCGACATCCGCAGCCACATCATCGGCAACCCCGTCACCGTCTCCTGGGAGAACGAGCCCTACTTCATGGGCGCGTTCAAGGCCAACCTGCCCGGCCACTACCGCTACCAGCGGCGCCTGTTCACCCACTTCATGCAGGACCGGCTGCCGGCGGACAAGCGGGGCATCTTCCTCGCCGGTGACGACATCTCCTGGACGGCGGGCTGGGCCGAGGGCGCCGTGCAGACGGCGCTGAACGCGGTGTGGGGCGTCATGCACCACTTCGGCGGCGGCACGGACGCCACCAACCCCGGCCCGGGCGACGTCTACGACGAGATCGCGCCGGTCGAGCTCCCGGAGGACTGACGGTCCGGCAGAACGCGCGGGGGTAAAGGCACGGAGCGGCGGACGCGATGTCCGCCGCTTCGCGCCGTAGGGGGCCCCGGCGACCGGGCGCCCGGGCCCGGCCCACCGGACGTCAGTTCAGCGGGGTCAGCAGGCACCGGCCGACCAGGCCCACGCTCGCGTCCAGCCGTTCGGTGAACTCCTCGGCGACCTCCGGCAGCCGGCGCGCGCCCCACAGCACCCGGGCCGCCGCCCAGGCGCCGTCCCGGGCCATCTCCAGGCTCCAGGAACCCGCCAGATGCGTCAGCGGATCGGCGATGTCCAGCAGGTCGGGGCCCGGCATCAGGCTCTCCCTGATCCGCTCCTCAAGGCCCGTGAGGACCGTCCCGATCCGGTCGAAGTCCCCCTCCAGCGCGGCCGGTTCGCAGTCCAGCACCCGGCAGGTGTCCACGACGGCCAGCGCGAGATCGTGCCCGATGTGGGCGTTGATACCGGCCAGCGCGAACTGCAGCGGACGCACGCCGGGGTGGCGCCGGAGCTGGAACAGCGGCCGCCAGCAGGCGGGCGGCCGCAGGCCCGCCGCCGCGGCGTCGACCGCGCCGAAATAGCGGCGCGCGAAGCGGCTGTCCAGTTCTCCGGCGGCCACCGGATCGTGGAACGCGCCGTCCTCGATGCGCCGCGCCACCGCTTCGGTGACGGCCAGATAGACACGGTTGAACACCGCCACCCCGTCCCCGGCCGGCAGCGCCGCCTGAAGCGCCCGCATGCGCGCGAGTACGTCCGCCACGCCCACCGCCGCGGGTCCGGCGCCGGTGGCGGGCCGCGGGCGCGAGCCCCCGCTCGTGTCCTGCCGGGCGTCCGCGCCGCGCCGCTGAGTCGTCGTCATCCGCTCAGCGTGACAGCCGGCCGGCGGATGGGGGCCGGCTCGGCGGACCGATGACCGGATCGGGGTAACGACCGGCGCGCCCCCTTGTGGCCGCCGCGGCCCTGCCCGGCCCCTGGATCAGGCGTCCTGCCGGTCGCTGGATCAGGCGCCCGGCCGGTTTCTGCCCGGCCCGGATCCCGCCTCCGCCGCGTCGTACGCCGCCGTGCCCTCGTCCAGCAGCGGCGGCCGCGCCCTCAGGTGCGCCGGCGCCAGCGCGCGCAGCCCGTGGTAGCCCGAGAGCACCACGATCGTGCCGAGCGCGATGCCGCCCAGCTCGAAGTTGTCGCCGATCCTCAGGCTGACGCCGCCGATGCCGATGATCACGCCCGCGGCGACCGGCACCAGGTGGAGCGGATCGCGCAGGTCGACGTTGTTGTGCACCCAGATCTGCGCGCCGAGCAGCCCGATCATGCCGTAGAGGATGACGGTGATGCCGCCCAGCACGCCGCCGGGGATCGCGGCCACGACGGCCCCGAACTTCGGGCACAGGCCGAACAGCAGCGCGAAGCCGGCCGCCGCCCAGTAGGCCGCCGTGGAGTAGACCCGGGTCGCGGCCATCACGCCGATGTTCTCGGAGTACGTGGTGTTGGGCGGGCCGCCCAGCGCGGTGGAGAGCACCGAGGCCGCGCCGTCCGCGGAGATCGCCGTGCCGAGCTTGTCGTCCAGAGGGTCGCCGGTCATCTCGCCGACCGCCTTGACGTGCCCGGCGTTCTCCGCGACCAGCGCGATGACGACGGGCAGCGCGACCAGGATCGCCGGCCAGGAGAAGCCGGGACCGTGGAAGGACGGCAGACCGACCCAGTCCGCCGAGCCGACGGCGGAGAAGTCCAGCCGCCAGTGGTCGGTGACCTTCCCCGCGCCGTTCAGGGAATGGATCATCCCGAAGGTCCGGTCCAGGACCCAGGAGAGCGCGTAGCCGAAGACCAGTCCGAGGAAGATCGCGATCCGGGACCAGAAGCCGCGCAGGCACACCAGGGCGAGCCCGGTGACCAGCATCGTCAGCAGCGCCACCCACTGGTCCTGCGGCCAGTAGGTGCTCGCCGTCACCGGCGCCAGGTTGAAGCCGATCAGCATCACCACCGCGCCGGTGACCACCGGCGGCATCGCCGCGTGGATGATCCGCGCGCCGAACCGCTGGACGGCCAGGCCCACCAGGAAGAGCGCGATGCCGACGACGAGGACCGCGCCGGTGACGGTCGCGCTGGTGCCGCCCTGCGCGCGGATGACGGCGGCCACACCGACGAACGAGAGGGAGCAGCCGAGGTAGGAGGGCACCCGGCCGCGGGTGGCCAGCAGGAAGATGACCGTGGCGACGCCGGACATCATGATCGCGAGGTTGGGGTCGAGCCCCATCAGCACCGGCGCGACGAAACTCGCGCCGAACATCGCGACGACATGCTGGGCGCCCAGGCCCGCCGTGCGCGGCCACGACAGTCGCTCGTCGGGCCGGACGACGGCTCCGGGGGCCGGGTTGCGCCCGTCACCATGCACGGTCCAGCGCACGCCGAGGCCCATGTCTGCTCCCTTTTCTTCTTCGCGAGTCCGGGCCCCGGCGGACCGTGTCGTCGGTCACGCCGCCCGGCGGAAGAACATTCTAAGCAGCCGCTTACGATGGTCATCGATCCATCCGGTGGCGCCCTCCGGCTCCGCCGCGACCAGCGAAACAGCGCCGAGAACTCCAGGAGCACCACCCGTGAGCGTCGACACCCATCAGGCCGACCGGACCGTCCCGTACGGGGAACTCGTCCCCGTCACCGTCCACTTCGACGACCTCGACGCGCTCGGCATGCTCCACAACTCCCGCTACCCCCTGCTGGTGGAGCGGGCCTGGGCGGAGTTCTGGCACGCCCATGGCTACGGCTTCGACGGCGACTGGGCGGCGGCCGGCGACATGTGCAACGTCATCAAGGAGATGCGCCTGTCCTACGAGCGCCCGGTCACCCGGCCCGGCCGCTACGCCGCGCACCTGTGGGTCGAACGCCTCGGCCGCACCGGCCTCACCTACGGCTTCCGGATCTGCTCCGCCGACGGCACCGAGACCTACGCGCAGGGCCACCGGGTGCTGGTCCGCGTCGACCCGCGGGCACTGCGCCCCACCCCCTGGTCCGACCGCGCCCGCGCCATCGCCACGGACCTCCTGCGGCCTCGGGAAGCGGAGCCGGCGGCGGGCGCGCGGGCCGAAGCGGCCTGAGGGCGCCCCGGCCCGCCGGCGCCCCTCACCCGCTCAGGACCGCTCCAGATCCGTCGCCGTCGCCGTCGCCGTGGGCGCGAGGCGTTCACGCGTCTCGCGCCCCGGCGTCCGCAGCACCCGCGCGCCCACCACCAGGCCGAAGGCCAGGGCCGTGACCAGCGCGAACGACGCCGTCAGCGAGGTCGCCTGGGCGATGCCGCCGATGGCGGAGGGGGCGATGAGGCCCGAGGTGTAGGTGATCGTGGCGACACCGGCGATGGCCTGGCTGGGTGCCGGGCCGCTGCGCCCGGCCGCCGCGAAGGCGAGCGGGACGACGACCGCTATCCCGAGCCCCACCAGGGCGAAGCCGCCCATCGCCATCGCCGGATGCCGCGCCGCCACGATCAGCACGCCGCCCGCCGTGGCGAGCACCCCGCCGGCCCGGACGGTGCGCACCGGCCCGAATCGGGCCACCACCTTGTCGCCGGCCAGCCGGGCCACCGTCATCGTGCAGGCGAACGCGGTGGTCGACGTGGCCGCAAGGCCCGCGTCCGTACCCAGCGCATCGCGCAGGTAGACCGCCGACCAGTCGAGGGAGGCGCCCTCGGCGAAGACCGCGCAGAATCCGATCGCCCCGATGACCAGCGCCGACCTCGGCGGCAGCGCGAACCGCGGCGGCGGATGCTCCTCGGGCGCGCTGCGCAGGTCCAGTACGCCCTGGCAGGCGAGCGCGCCCAGGACGGTCAACACCAGGGCGGCGGCGGTCAGATGGAGCCGGGCGTCGATGCCGGCGTGTGCGGCGACGGTGCCGGCCGCCGAGCCCAGGAGGGCGCCCGCGCTCCACATGCCGTGCAGCCCCGACATGATCGGCCGGCCGAGCCGGTTCTCGGTCTCGACCCCGAGCGCGTTCATCGCGACGTCCGACATGCCGGAGGTCGCGCCGTAGACCAGCAGCGCCGCGCACAGCACGTACACGCTGGGGGAGAGGGCGGGCAGGATCAGCGCGAGGGTCCACAGGGCGAGCAGGCCGCGCAGCGCGGCGCGGGCACCGAAGCGGTGGCTGATCCGCCCGGCCAGCGGCATCGCCAGGGACGCGCCGATCGCCGGGAAGGCGAGGGCCAGGCCCAACTGGCCCGGTGAGAGGTGGGTGTGGTCCTGGATCCAGGGGACGCGGGTGGCGAAGTTGCCGGTCACCGCGCCGTGGAAGAGGAAGACCGCGGCGATGGCCCAGCGCGCGCGGCGCAGCCTGTTCGCGGGGAGTGGGGAGGCGTCCTGAACGCCGTTGCCGACCATGGGCGGTAAACTATCAGGAAGCCTGCCTGTTAATAAGGGGCCGAGGGTCTGAAAGGATCCCCGCCATGCATGCACCGCGCGCGGCGGCCGCCGGCCGCACCGCCTCCCCGAGCACCGCCCGGCTGATCAACGACCGCCTGGCCCTGCGACTCCTCCAGTCGGAAGGACCCCTGACGGCCGGTCAGCTCAAATCGCTGACCGGACTGTCCCGGCCCACCGTCGCCGATCTGGTCGAACGCCTCCAGGAAGCGGGCCTGGTCACCGTCGTCGGCGAGAGCGGCGCCCAGCGGCGCGGCCCCAACGCCCGGCTGTACGGGATCGTCGCCGACCGCGCCCATCTGGTGGGCCTCGATCTGCGGACCCACAGCGCCACGCTCGCGGTCGCCGACCTCCTCGGCCGGGTACGCGCCGAGCGCACCGTCCCCCTCCGCCCCGACGGCGGCCCCGACGACGCCGTCGGCGCCGTGCTGGCCGCGGTGGACGCCGCCCTCGACGCGGCCGGCGCGAAAGCCCCGCACGCCCTGGCCGTCGGCGCCCCCGGCCTGGTCGACCCCGCCACCGGGCGCCTCGGCGGCACCGACTGGATCCCGTCCTGGCACGCGGCCCTGGTCGGCGCGCTCCGCGGCCGGACGGCCGGGCCCGTCCTGCTGGAGAACGAGGTCAATCTCGCCGCCATCGCCGAGCAGCGCGACGGCGCCGCCCACGACCGCGACACCTTCGTACTGCTCTGGCTCGGCCACGGCACCGGCGCCGCGGTGGTCCTGGACGGACAACTGCGCCGCGGCGCCTCGGGCGGCACCGGCGAGATCGGCTTCCTGCCGGTCCCCGGCACCGCGGCCCTGCCCTCGGCGAGCGGCTGCGACGGCGGCTTCCACTCCCTGGCGGGTTCCGCCGCGATCTGCGCGCTCGCGGCGGAACACGGCTTCGGGCCCGAGGGCGGCGTACGGGGGCGGGCCGCCGCCTCAGCCGCGCGAGCACCCGCCCGCGCCGAAGCCGGCACCTACAGCGACACCGACACAGAGACGGACGCTGAAGCCGACGCCGAGGCCCCGCCCGCCGAACCGCTCGTCGCCGCGGCCGTCGCCGCCGGCGCGGCGGCCGGCCCGTTCCTGGACGCCCTGGCCGCCCGCATCGCCCTCGGCGTCGCCGCGGTCTGCGCCGTCCTCGACCCCGGGTGCGTCGTCCTCGGCGGCGAGATCGGCCGGGCGGGCGGCGACCCGCTCGCCCGCCGGGTCGCCGGGCACCTCGCCCGGCTGTCCCCGCTGCGTACCGAGGTCCGGGCCGGGACGGTCGGCGGCCGGGCGGTCCTGCGGGGTGCCGTGCTCGCCGCCATGGACACCGCTCAGGACGACCTGTTCGGCGCCGCCGGCGAGGCCGCACGCTGAGCCGCGCCCCCACGGACGGCCGGCCACAGCAGCACCGCAGGCCACAGCACACCCACCGCCAGGACCGCCACCA
Organism: Streptomyces sp. NPDC031210; assembly: GCF_055570395.1. Classification (NCBI taxonomy): domain Bacteria; kingdom Bacillati; phylum Actinomycetota; class Actinomycetes; order Kitasatosporales; family Streptomycetaceae; genus Streptomyces; species Streptomyces sp. NPDC031210. Next base: position 223,818 of record NZ_JBVIHH010000007.1, on the reverse strand, counting down.
GCGACCAGGCCGACGCCGCCGACTGATGCCCGAAGTGGCCCGCGTGGAAGACCAGATGGGGGACGTTGAAGGCGAGATACGCCACCAGCGCCGCACACGTCAGCCCCCGCCCGCCGGCGTACGCGGCGGCGCCGAGCGGCACGGCGAGCGCGAGGTTCAGCGCCCCCACATCGCGCATCAGATGCTCGTTGTACGGCGGCAGCGAGGCGACCCACGGCAGGTCGAAGAACGACCGAGGATCGTACAACTGCCATATGGCAAGGGACAGTTGGAATAACGAGAACAGGGCGAGGCTGCCCCGCAGCACCCTCGCCGGCCAGGGGTTCGCGGACGGCGCGCCCGCCGCCGGGCGGCCGGTCACCGCTTCGCTCCGGCGTCCGCCCGCTCCGCCAGGAACGCGGCGTAGGTCCGTTCCCCGTCCCCGTCGGCGTGCTCCGGCGTGAGGTTGTGCCCCCGGCGCAGCCCGGCGAACGACCCACCCGGCAGCCACAGCGGCATCAGCAGGCGCCGCCGCCCGCCGGCCTCCAGCGTTGCCCGTACCACCTCGCGGGCGCCGAGGACCTCCGGCCCGCCCATGTCCGGCACCCGCCCGGCGGGCGCGCCCAGCGCCAACCCGGCCAGCCGGTCCGCCACCTCCCGCACGTCGACCGGCTGGAACCGGACGCCCACCGGCACCGGCAGCACCGGCGAGCGGGCGCCGGCCTTGACCATCCGCAGCAGCAGATCGTGGAACTGGGTCGTGCGCAGCACCGTCCAGCCCAGTCCCGAGTCCTCGATCAGACGCTCCACCGCGAGCTTGGTGCGGTAGTAGCCCAGCGGGATCCGGTCCACGCCGACGATCGAGATGTAGACCAGATGCGGCACCCCGGCCGCCTTCGCCGCCGCGACGAGCCGGCCCGCCGCCTCGGCGTCGCCACCCGTCGGCGTCGTGGCGCAGTGCACGATCGCGTCCACGCCCGCCACCGCCTCGTCCAGGCCGGTACCGTCGCGCAGATCGACCGCGTGCACCCGCGGCCCGGGCCGCCCCCGGCCGGTATGCGGGCGCCGGCTCAGCGACCGCACGTCGTGGCCGTCGCCGAGCAGCCGGTCGACCAGGGCCCGCCCGAGCGTGCCCGTGCCGCCGGTCACCAGAATTGTCGCCATCGCGCATCAGTCCTTGGGAAGAAGAAGGAGAAGAAGTGGAAGAAGTAGGGGCGAGGGAAAGGGCGGTGACGCAACCCTCCTTCCCTTCGCGACGAGTCGGGCACCGGGGATGTGACATCCGGTGCGCGCCGGGCCTGTGAGACAACCCACAGCCATCCGCCCGCATGGGCGACGGGCGAGCGTGGCAGACTGAAGCTGTACTGACATGTAAGCAGCAGCGCACTCCGGGGTCGGTGTAATTCCGAACCGGCGGTAACAGTCCGCGACCCGTCCGCAGCCAGCGGCCGGTTGAGCAGGTGAAATTCCTGCACCGACGGTGAAAGTCCGGATGGGAGGCAGTGCGCGGCGGGCGAGCTTCGGTACACCGCCGTCGGCGGCCCGTCCGGTCCCTTTTCCGGATGAGCCCTTGCGTTTCCGGCCGTGGTGTCCCCGTGGCTTTGTTTCCGCTTCTGTCGTCCAGACAGCCCCGGAGTCCGTGCCCTTCAGAGGCAGGAGGACCCGGTGGCCCCCGCAGCCCCCGTCGAGACCGCGGCGATGCGCCGAGCCATCGAGCTCGCCGCGCGCGGACTCGGGCACACCAGCCCCAATCCTGTGGTCGGCTGCGTCATCCTGGACGACCAGGGCCGTACGGCGGGCGAGGGCTGGCACCGGCGCGCCGGCGGGCCGCACGCCGAGATCCACGCCCTGCGCGCGGCCGGCGAACGGGCCAGGGGCGGCACCGCCCTCGTCACCCTCGAACCCTGCAACCACACCGGCCGCACCGGCCCCTGCGCCCAGGCGCTGATCGACGCCGGCGTCGCCCGGGTCGTCTACGCCGTCTCCGACCCCGACCGGACCGCCACCGGCGGCGCCCTCACCCTGGCCGAAGCGGGCATCGACGTCGAGGGCGGACTGCTCGCCGACGAGGCCGCCGCGGGCAACGAGGCATGGCTGACCGCCGTCCTGCGCGGCCGCCCCTTCGTACTGTGGAAGTACGCCGCCACTCTCGACGGCCGGATCGCCGCCGCCGACGGCACCAGCCGCTGGATCTCCTCCGCACCCTCGCGCGCCGACGTGCACCGGCTGCGGGCCGCCGCGGACGCCGTCATCGTCGGCTCCGGCACCGCCCGCGCCGACGACCCTCAGCTCGGCGCCCGGATCAGCGGCCTGACCGACGACGAGATCACCCAGCCGCTGCGCGTCGTCGTCGACTCCGGCGCCACCGCCGTCAAGGCGGGCGCCCGCGTCCTGGACGGCACCGCGCCCACCCTCATCGCGGTCGCCGAGGACGCCGACACAGCCCACCTCGAAGGGCTCGCCCCCCTCCTGCGCCTGCCGCGCTCCACCGACGGCCCCGGCCTGCACATCCCCGCCCTGCTCCAGGCCCTGTACGCGCGGGAGGTGCGCTCCGTGCTCCTCGAAGGCGGCCCCACCCTCGCCGGTGCCTTCCTCGCCGCGCACGCCGTCGACAAGGTCGTCGGCTATCTCGCGCCGGTGCTGCTCGGCGCGGGCCCCGCCGCCCTCGGCGACGCCGGAATCACCACCATCGACCGGGCGTTGCGCCTCGACGTGACCGACACCGAACGCCTCGGCCCCGACCTGCGCATCACCGCCACCGTCCGCCACGCCCTGCCTGAGGAGAACTGAAGTGTTCACCGGAATCGTCGAAGAACTGGGTGAGGTCGTCGCCGTCGAGAACCTCGGTGACGCCGCCCGGTTCCGACTGCGCGGCCCCGTCGTCACCGAAGACGCCAAGCACGGTGACTCCATCGCCGTCAACGGCGTCTGTCTGACGGTCGTGGACACCGCCGACGGTGAATTCACCGCCGATGTGATGGCCGAGACCCTCAACCGCTCCAGCCTCGGCGCCCTCGTCCCCGGCTCCCGGGTCAACCTGGAGCGCCCCATGGCACTCGGCGGCCGCCTCGGCGGACACCTCGTCCAGGGCCACGTCGACGGCACCGGCACCATCGCCGAGCGCGTCCCCGGCGAACACTGGGAGCTCGTCAAGGTCTCGCTGCCGGCCCAACTCGCCCGCTACGTGGTGGAGAAGGGCTCCATCACCGTCGACGGGGTGAGCCTGACCGTCGTCGACGCCGCGGACGACCACTTCACCCTCAGCCTCATCCCCACCACCCTCGCCCTGACCACCCTCGGCATCAAGCAGGTCGGCGAGCCGGTCAACCTGGAGGTCGACGTGCTCGCCAAATACGTGGAGCGGCTGCTCGGCAGCGGCGCCCCCAAGGCTGAGGAGAGCGCGCGGTGAGCGCCCTGACCTGGCTCAACGGCGAGGCGTTCACCGCCTTCGGACAGCACGTCATCTGGTCCGACATGGTCGGCAACACCATCGGCCTGGCCGCCCTCGCCCTCGGCTGGCGGCGCTCGATATGGACCTGGCCCGCCCAGTTCCTCTCCGGCCTCATCCTCGTCGCCGCCTACGCCTCCGCCCACCTCAGCGGCGGCGTCGGCAAGCAGCTCCTGGTCATCGGCGTCGCCGTATGGGGCTGGCGGCAGTGGCAGCGCGGCCGCCGGCAGGCGCAGGACGGCTCCATCGCCGTCCGCTTCGCCACCTGGCGCGAACGCGGCCTGCTGCTGGGCGGCACCGCCCTGGGCACCGCCGCCGTCGGCACCCTCTTCACCCTCGTCCCGCAACTGTCCTGGAACCCCTGGCCGGACGCCTACATCTTCGTCGGCACGCTCGCCGCGATGGTCGCCCAGGCCCGCGGCCTGGTCGAGTTCTGGTTCGCCTGGCTGCTCGTCGACCTCGTCGGGGTGCCGCTCGCCTTCGGCAGCGGCCTGGTGTTCTCCGGCTTCGTCTACGTCGTCTATCTCGCCCTCGTCGTGTGGGGCCTGCGCGACTGGTGGCTGCGCTCGCGCACGAGTGGCCGCCCCGTCCTGGAAGGAGCAGCGGCATGACCGCACTGCAGAGCTGGTACGACGCCGACGGCGCCGAGGAGCTGGCGCTCGACCCCGTCGAGCAGGCCATCGCCGACATCGCCGCGGGCCGTCCCGTCGTCGTCGTGGACGACGAGAACCGCGAGAACGAGGGCGACCTCGTCATCGCGGCGGAAATGGCCACCCCCGAGATCGTCGCCTTCATGATGAGCGAGTGCCGCGGCCTGATCTGCGCCCCCATGGAGGGCCCGGAACTGGACCGGCTCGAACTCCCCCAGATGGTCGACCACAACACCGAGTCGATGCGGACCGCCTTCACCGTCTCCGTCGACGCCACCGCGGCCCACGGCGTCAGCACCGGCATCTCCGCCGCCGACCGCGCCACCACCCTGCGCCTGCTCGCCTCCGGCGAATCGGTCGCCGGCGACTTCGTCCGGCCCGGCCACATCTTCCCGCTGCGCGCCCGCCCCGGCGGCGTTCTGGTCCGCAACGGCCACACCGAGGCCGGCGTCGACCTCGCCCGGCTCGCCGGACTGCGCCCGGCCGCGGCCATCGTGGAGATCGCGGGCGAGGACGGCACGATGCTGCGCCTGCCCGAACTCGTCCCGTTCGCCCGCAAGCACGGCCTGTCGATCATCTCCATCGAGGACCTGATCGCCTACCGCCGCACCTCCGCGCCCACCGTCCGCCGCGAGGCCGAGACCCGGCTGCCGACCGCGCACGGCGAGTTCACCGCGTACGGCTACCGCTCCACCGTCGACGGCGTCGAGCACATCGCGCTGGTCGCCGGCGCGCTCGGCGACGGTGAGGACGTCCTGGTCCGGGTCCACTCCGAGTGCCTGACCGGTGACATCTTCCACTCGCTGCGCTGCGACTGCGGCCCCCAGCTCCAGGCGTCGCTGGAGCGGATCTCCGAGGCCGGCCGCGGCGTGGTGATCTACCTCCGGGGCCACGAGGGACGCGGCATCGGACTGCTGTCCAAGCTGCGCGCCTACGAACTCCAGGAGCGGGGCCGCGACACCCTCGACGCCAACCTCGAACTGGGGCTGCCCGCCGACTCCCGCGACTACGCCGCCGGCGCGCAGATGCTGCGGGACCTGGGCGTGCGCTCCCTGCGGCTGATGACCAACAATCCCGAGAAGACCGCCGCCCTCGTGCAGTACGGCCTGAAGGTCACCGGCCGCGAGCCGATGCCCGTCCAGGCCGGCGAGCACAACCTCCGCTACCTGCGCACCAAGCGCGACCGGATGGGGCACGACCTGCCCTGGCTGGACCCCGAGCAGGGGTCCACCTGCGGCCACCAGTAACCACCACCGGCCAGTAACCACCACACACCACCGGCATCACACCCGTACGAGGAGAACCGTGAGCGGCAAGGGCGCACCCGAACTGACCGTGAAGAACTGTGGCGACCTGCGCGTGGCCGTCATCGCCGCGCAGTGGCACGAAAAGGTGATGGACGGCCTCGTGGACGGCGCGCTGCGCGCCCTCACCGAGCTGGGCATCGACGAGCCGACGCTGCTGCGCGTCCCCGGCGCCTTCGAGCTGCCCGTCGTCGCCAAGGTCCTGGCCGGCCGCGGCTACGACGCGGTGGTCGCCCTCGGCGTCGTCATCAGGGGCGGCACCCCGCACTTCGACTACGTCTGCCAGGGCGTCACCCAGGGCCTGACGCAGGTCTCGGTGGACACCGGCGTACCCGTCGGCTTCGGCGTGCTGACCTGCGACACCGAGCAGCAGGCTCTGGACCGCGCGGGCATCGAGGGGTCGACCGAGGACAAGGGCCACGAAGCGGTCACCGCCGCCGTCGCCACCGCCGCCACCCTCCGCTCGGTCTCCGAGCCCTGGCGCTGAACGAAGCGGAGCGACCCCGTAGAGTAGGCGGCATCATGTCCAAGAAGACGTTCGAGGAGCTCTTCTCCGAGCTCCAGCAGAAGGCCGCCACCGGCGACCCCGCCACCTCCCGCACCGCCGAGCTGGTGCGGGCCGGTGTGCATACGATCGGCAAGAAGGTCGTCGAAGAGGCGGCCGAGGTGTGGATGGCCGCGGAGTACGAATCCGACGAGGCCGCCGCCGAGGAGATCTCGCAGCTCCTCTACCACCTTCAGGTGATGATGGTCGCCAAGGGCATCTCCCTCGACGACGTCTACGCCCACCTCTGATCCCGCCGTTCCCCTCGCCTCACCCCCTCCAGCCGTAAAGGAACTCGCACTCATGCTGCGCATCGCTGTCCCCAACAAGGGTTCACTGTCCGAGCCTGCGTCGGCGATGCTGCATGAGGCCGGCTACCGCCAGCGCAAGGACCGCCGCGAACTGGTCCTGGTCGACGCCGAGAACGAGGTCGAGTTCTTCTTCCTGCGCCCGCGTGACATCGCGGTGTACGTCGGCTCCGGCAAGCTCGACATCGGCATCACCGGCCGTGACCTGCTGCTGGACTCCGGCTCGCCGGCCGAGGAGATCATGCAGCTCGGCTTCGCCGGCTCGACGTTCCGCTACGCCACCCGCCCCGGCACCGCCAAGGACGTCACCGAGTTCGGCGGCATGACGATCGCCACGTCGTTCGCCGGCCTGGTCACCCAGCACCTCGCCGACAACGGCGTGGACGCCTCCGTCGTGCACCTCGACGGCGCCGTGGAGACCGCCATCCAGCTCGGTGTCGCCCAGGTCATCGCGGACGTCGTGGAAACCGGCACCACGCTGCGCAACGCCGGTCTGGAGATCATCGGCGAGCCGATCCTGAAGTCGGAGGCGGTCGTCATCCGCCGCACCGGCGCCCCGGACGACGACCCCAAGGTCCGCCAGTTCCTGCGCCGTATGCAGGGCGTCCTGGTCGCCCGCCGGTACGTGATGATGGACTACGACATCCGTGTCGAGCACGTCGAGAAGGCCGTCGCCCTCAGCCCGGGCCTGGAGTCGCCGACCGTCTCCCCGCTGCACCACGAGGGCTGGGTCGCGGTCCGCTCGATGGTCCCCTCCAAGGACGCCCAGCGCATCATGGACGAGCTCTACGACCTCGGCGCCCGCGCGATCCTCACCACCGGCATCCACGCCTGCCGGCTCTGACCGGCGGCCCCGCCGCCGTCCGCACGACCCGCCCCGCCCACAACGGAAGACCCACACGTGTCCGCGCCCGACGCTCCGCCCAGCCTCCCGGTGACCTTCCGGCCGACCCGCACCCGGGTCGTCCTGTACGCCGTCGGCATCGCCCAGCTCGCCGCCCTCACGGTCATCGCGCTGCTGCTGCCGAACCTGGGCGGGGGCGAGCGGGCCAGCTTCATCCTCACCGGCGCCCTGGTCCTGGCCGTCCTCCTGCTGCTCAGCCGTCCCAAGGTGGTCGCGCGGCAGGACGGCGTCACGGTCGTCAACCTCACCACCAAGAGGGAACTGGCCTGGGCGCAGGTCGTGCGCGTCAACCTCCGCGCCGGTGACCCCTGGGTCCATCTCGACCTGTCCGACGGCACCAGCCTGCCCGCCATGGGCATCCAGCCCGGCATCGCCCGGGACCAGGCCATCCGCGACGCCCGGGCCCTGCGCGCGCTCGCCGAGAAGCACGGCACCGGCGACCACACCGTCCGGTGAGCCTGCCCTAATCACGGCACCGCTGATTACTCTTGTCCTCCGGGCGCGCCCGCGCCCCGCCCGTTCAACGGGCCCCCTGCGAACCGAGGAGTGACTCCCTCCGGCAATGGACGGATCGTCCTGTAGTACCTGCGCCGCCCCTCCACAACCCCCGCATACCACGGAGGCGGCGGCATGACCGGCCCCCTCCTGCTGCTGGCGGCGGCATTCCTCCTGATTTTGGCCAACGGGTTCTTCGTCGCCGCCGAGTTCGGACTCGTCACCGTCGAGAAGGCGGACGCCGAACGGGCCGCGGCCGACGGCGACCGCCGCGCCGCCACCGTCGTCTCCGCCCTGCGGGAACTCTCCTTCCAGCTCTCCGGCACCCAACTGGGCATCACCATCACCTCCTTGGTGGTCGGCATGCTCGCCGAGCCCGCGCTGGCCGGACTGCTGTCCGGCCCGCTGCTCGCCACCGGCCTGCCCAAGGGCTGGGTGCCCGGCATCGCCGTGATCATCGGCATGCTGCTGGCCTCCGGTGTCCAGATGGTCATCGGCGAACTGGTGCCCAAGAACTGGGCGGTCTCCAAGCCGCTCCAGGTGGCCCGGTTCGTCGCCGCCCCGCAGCACGCCTTCTCGCACTTCTTCCGCCCGGTGATCACGCTGCTCAACACCGTCGCCAACCACCTCGTCCGCTCCCTGGGCGTGGAGCCGACCGACGAGCTGGCGTCCGCCCGCACCCCCGGCGAACTGGTCTCGCTCGCCCGCCACTCCGCCCAGGCCGGCGCCATCGAGCAGGACACCGCGGACCTCTTCGTCCGCACCCTGTCGCTGGGCGACCTGACCGCCGAGAACGTCATGACCCCCCGCGTCCGGGTCAGCGCCCTGCAGGCGTCCGCGACCGCGGAGGACGTGGTGAACCTCACCCGCGCCACCGGCCTGTCCCGCTTCCCCGTTTACCGCACCCGGCTGGACGAGGTCGTCGGCATGGTCCACCTCAAGGACGCGCTGGCCGTCCCGGCCCACGAGCGGCTGCGCACCTCCGCCCTGCGGATCGCCGTGCCGCCGCTGCTGGTGCCCGAAACCCTGCCCGTGCAGCCCCTGCTGGAGCGGCTGCGCAGCGAACAACCGATCGCGGTGGTCGTGGACGAGTACGGCGGCACCGCCGGCGTGGTCACCCTGGAGGACATCATCGAAGAGCTCGTCGGCGAGGTCCGTGACGAGCACGACCGGGTGGATCTGCCCGAACTGGGCCAGGCACCGCCCGAGGACGGCAGGCCCGCGTGGGACGCCGACGGCGGCTGCCGGGTGGACACCCTGCGGCGGATCGGCCTCGAAGCGCCCGAAGGACCGTACGAGACGGTGGCAGGACTGGTGGCACACATACTCGGCAGGATCCCCGCCCCCGGCGACATCGCCGAACTCGACGGCTGGCGGCTGCGGGTGCGGCTGGTCTCGCACCACCGCGCCGAGCGGATCAGGATCGTACGGACCGCGCCCCAGGGCGGCGTCGCACCGGCGGCGCCCGAAGCTCCCCGTGAGCCCGCCGCGGCCGGCGCGGAGGTGGCCCGATGACGCTGGCCCAGCTCCTCTTCGCGGTCCTGCTCGTCCTCGCCAACGGCTTCTTCGTCGGCGCCGAGTTCGCCCTGGTCTCCGTACGCCGCAGCCAGATCGAGCCGCTGGCGACGGAAGGCTCCAAACGGGCCAGGCAGGTGCTGCACGGCCTGGAGAACCTCCCGCAGATGATGGCGGCCGCGCAGTTCGGCATCACCGTCTGCTCCCTGACGCTCGGCGCGGTCGCCGAGCCGACCGTGGCCCACCTGCTGGAACCGGTCTTCCACGCGGTCCGGCTGCCCGAACCGCTGATCCACCCCTTCGGTTACGTCATCGCCCTGGCCCTGGTCGTCTTCCTGCACCTGGTCATCGGCGAGATGGTCCCCAAGAACATGGCGATGGCGGCGCCCGAGAAGACCGCCTTGTGGTTCAGCCCCGGCCTGGTCGCCTTCGCGCGGCTGTGCCGGCCCGTCACCGCGCTCCTCGGCGCCTGCGCGCGGGGCGTGCTCCGGCTGTTCGGCGTCGAACCGAAGGACGAGGTCGAGGCCGTCTTCACCAGCGAGCAGCTCACCCACCTGGTGGAGGACTCCGGCCAGGCGGGCCTGCTCGGCCCCGCCGAACAGGAGCGCCTGTCCGACGCGCTGGAACTGGGCAGCCGGCCCGTCACCGACGTCCTGCTCGACCGCGCGGGTCTGGTCACCGTCGACGCGACGGTGACGCCCCGCCAGGTGGAGGAGCTGACCGTGAAGACCGGCTACTCCCGCTTCCCGGTCTGCGCGTCCGGCGGCGCCTACATGGGTTATCTGCACGTCAAGGACGTGTTGGACCTGGAGGAACGCGACCGCGCGGTACCGCAGCGGGTCTGGCACCCGATGGCCACCCTGCGCGCCGAATTGCCCCTGGACGACGCGCTGACCGCGATGCGCCGGGCCGCCTCGCACCTGGCGGCGGTCGCCGACGCCTCCGGCCGGGTGCTGGGTCTGGTCGCCCTGGAGGACGTACTGGAGATGCTCGTCGGCGAGGTCCGCGACCCCGCCCACCGCAGACCGCCGGGCGGCCGTCCCGGGCAGCGGGGCGCGGCCGAGCGCGTCACCGAGCCCCGCGACGGTTCGCCGGCGCCGGCGGAGGACCGGGCGCTGGCGGGCTGACGACGGCGACCGACGACGGGCCCGGCACCCGCTAGAGGTCCGGGCCCTTCGCCGGTCCGCGCGGGTCCGGGCCGCGGCCGGAGAGGACCTCGCCGTACGCCTGCATCAGGTCCGGCAGCCGCAGGGTGGCGAGGTCGTCGCGGGTCGGGGTGCCGCGCCAGGTCGACAGCCGCAGGTCGCGATACGCGCAGCTCTTCTCGTAGAGGGTGCGCAGGAAGCGGCCGTTGCCGAGTTCGTCGATCCAGCCCTGCTCCACGACGTGCCCGCTGATGCTGGTCAGCTCCTCGCGGGCCTCGGCGTCCCAGTGGTCGCCGTTCTCGGCGGCCAGCACCTCGCCGATGGCGGTCAGCTCCAGCGGCCGGTAGCTGGGGAAGTCCACGCGGGTGGTGAAACGCGAGGACAGGCCCGGGTTGGCGGCCAGCAGCCGGTCCATGCCCTCCGGATAGCCGGCCAGGATGACGACGAGCCGGTCGCGGTTGTCCTCGGCGCGCTTGAGCAGCACCTGAAGCGCCTCGTCGCCGTACGCGTCGCCCTTGCTGTAGCCGGAGTTGGACAGGCTGTACGCCTCGTCGACGAACAGCACCCCGCCCAGCGCCGAGTCGATCAGCTCGTTGGCCTTGACCGCCGTCTGGCCGAGGAACTCGCCCACCAGGTCGGCGCGCTGGGCCTCCACAAGATGGTCGCCGCCGAGCAGGCCCAGCGCGTAGAACACCCGCCCGAGTATCCGGGCCACGGTCGTCTTGCCGGTGCCCGAGGGCCCGGAGAAGACGAAGTGCCGCTTGGGGGGCTGCACCGGCAGCCCCTGGCCGGCGCGCAGCCGCGCCATCCGCAACTGGGCCGACAGCGCCCGCACCTGGCGCTTGACCGGCTCCATGCCGACCATCCGCTCCAGCTCCGCCAGCGCCTTCTCCAGCAGGACGGGATCGGCGGGCCCGGCGGGCAGCCGTTCGGCGCCGCGCGGCCCGGGCACCGCGGCCTTGGTCCGGGCGGCCGTGTCCGCCCCGGCCGGCGGCCCGCCCACCTCGCTCTCCGGCCCGTCCGCCTCGCCCGTCGCCAGCAGCTCGCGGCCGTCGACCGGATCGAGCGGGGAGAGCGGGTCGAGATCACCGCCCACCTCCTGGCCGAGGCCGGCGGCCGTCACCGTCGCCAGGTCGGAGCCCTCGTCCAGGCCGTCCGCCTCCGCGATGGCGGCCAGCCGGGCCGCGGTGTCCATGAACGCCGGATCGACGCGGTGCACCGCGCGGTAGAGGGGCAGCGCCGCGGCACTGCGGCCGGTGCCCTCATGGGCGCGGGCCAGCCAGTAACGCAGCTCCTTGCGCTGCGGCTGCTCGCTGCGGCAGCGCATCAACGCGGCCGACAGCAGCGGCTCCGCCTGCCCGTACATCTCCAGCCGCACCCGCGCCATCCCGCCGAACAGCCCCGCCTCGATGCCCAGCACCTGATCGTCCAGCAGCGGCTCGGTGTGCCGTACGAGCTGGTCCCAGTCCTTGACGAGATAGGCGCGGCAGGCGTGCAGGAAGCGGACCTGCGGATCGGTGTCCACCGGCGGGCAGCCGGCCAGCGCCTGGTCCAGTTCGGCGACATGACGGCCGTCCAGCCAGTGGGAGGCGTGCGCGAGCAGCAGGTCACGGCCGGACTCCAGCACCGGCTGGACCCACCAGCCCAGCCAGTACCAGGAATTGAGGGTGCGTCGGTGCCGGGCGCGCTGCTCACCGAAGCGGTCGCGGTGGCGGTGCATGCGCAGCAGTGCGGTGGCGGTGTCGGCGCGCAGTGCGTGCAGCCCGAGCCAGGCGTCGGCCATCGACGGATCGAGCCGGACCGCGGCCCGGAACTCCTCCTCGGCCTGCGGGTAGGCGCCCACGGTGTAGGCGTCGACCGCGCGCAGCCAGGCGAGTTCGGCCGGGGCGGGCGAGCCTTGTGTGCCGAATTCCATCCCGTTCCCCCACAAAACGTCCCCCCGCGGTGTGCCGCCGGGCGGGTGCCGGGCCGCGTCCTGGCGAACCGGCGTGCGACGCACGGGAGTTACCCGCCCGCGCGGGCATCGGCCCGCGTCCTTCGGTGGCACAGACCCGCATCGTACCCGCGGGATCGGTGCAGGCCGTAGAGGGCGGCACGGGGCGGAGCGCTGGGCGGACGCGGCTCGGCGGCGCGAAGAATGCGGTGACCGAGGGTGAGGGAAGCGCGGTGCGCGGGCGGAACCGGGAGAAGGTTTCGCACAGAACGAAGCCCCCGATCACGGGGGAACAACCGGGGGCTTCGCGTCTGCGGGCGGTCCGTAGAACCGCACAATGAGAACGTAAGTCCTGTACGCCCCCCAGGTCAAGCCGAGTTGGGGCACTCGGCGCGACCCTGTCGGCGTGCGGCCCGACGCCGGCCGGGGGTCGCTACGCAGGGTGAGAACCGGGTCGGGTCAGGGTGCCGCGGACGGTCCCGCCCGTACCTCGTAACCCTCCTGACCCTGGCGCACCAGGAGATCGGCATACGGACGCGAGGGATCCGCGGCGAAGTGGGCGCGCTCCGCCGGAATCCAGCCATCCCAGAAGGCCGCGAGGCTTGGCCCGTCCCGGAGTTGGCCTCTTTCCCAGGAGTCCTCGCGCGTCAGTTCCATCCACAGCAGACAGGCGAGGTACGGGCGCAGCGCCCGGCGCCCCGTACCCACGCCCTCCACCAGCACGACCGGCGCCGGCGGCACCTCCCGCCGCTCCGCGAACCGTTCGCGCACCCAGTCGTAGACCGCGTAGCGCGCCCGCTCGCCCCGCGACAGCGGCTCCACCACCTGCGCGCGGAACCGGTCGCTCCAGGCGAACAGCTCGTCATGGGTGGCCAGGTCGTCGGTGTGGACCACCGGAGCCCCGCCGAGTGCGTCGGCCAGCCGCCGGGCGAAGGTGCTCTTGCCCGACCCGGCGTGACCATCCACCGCGATCAGCCGCACCGGTCCGCAGGACGGCGGCAGGTCCGCCAGACGGGTGGCGAGCGGGGTCAGATCGCGGTCCATGCCGCCAGCGTACGCCAGTGGTCCACACCAATATTGGTGGCGCGACGCGCACCGGAGCGCCTTCCGCAGCCCGGCCGGACCGGAGATAGTTGTGCCACTGCGCACCCGCACGCCCCGCCCGTTGTCCCGGCCCGACCTCTCGTGCCCGTTCGCCCGCATCCGACTGGGGGACCCCACCATGACCAGCTCCGCGCCCCGGCGCACCGTCCTGGCCGCCGCGCTCGCCGCCGCCGCGGGTGCCGCCACCCCCTTGGCGCACGCCGTCGGCGGGACCCGCGGCGCGGCCCCGGCCGCGACGGCGGACGCCGCCCCGACCGGAACCAAGAGCCTCGTGGACTACCACGCCTGGACCACTGCGGCCGACTGGCGCAAGGGCGAGGCGGACGGCGCCGCCGTCGCCGCCGGCGCCCGGCCCGGCATCCGCCTGGCCCGCCCCGCCGGGGCCGTCGACTACGACGATCCGCACACCGGCAGGACGACCGTCTGGGAGTACGCCACCTGGACCTCCCCGCTGTACACCCTCCGCGTCCCGGCGACCGAGGCCATCGCCTCCTGGAACGCCCACACCCCGTCCGGCACCTGGATCGCCGTCGAACTGCGCGGCACCTACGGCGACGGCGGCCGCACCCCCTGGTACGTCATGGGCCGCTGGGCCTCCGCCGACGGCGCCGCCGACATCCGGCGCACGTCCGTCGACGGCCAGAAGGACGGCAAGAGCAGCGTCTACACCGACACGTTCGCCATCGACGACCCGGCGAGCGGACTGCGCCTGAACGCCTACGAACTGCGCGTGACGCTCCACCGCAAGCCCGGGACCCGCCTCACCCCGACCGTCTGGCGGCTGGGCGTGATGGGCTCGGACGTCCCCGACCGCTTCGAGGTGCCCGCGGCCGAACCCGCCCAGGTCGGCCGGGAACTGCCCGTACCGCGCTACTCGCAGGAGATCCACAAGGGTCAGTACCCCGAGTACGACAACGGGGGAGAGGCGTGGTGCAGCCCCACCTCCTCGCAGATGATCATCGAGTACTGGGGCCGCGCGCCCAGCCGCGAGGACCTCTCCTGGGTCCACCCCGACTACGCCGACCCCCAGGTCTGCCACGCCGCCCGCCACACCTTCGACTACCAGTACGACGGCTGCGGCAACTGGCCCTTCAACGCCGCCTACGCCGCCACATACAAGGACATGCAGGCGGTCGTCACCCGCCTGGACTCCCTCACGGACGCCGAACGGCTGATCCACGCGGGCATCCCCGTCATCACCTCCCAGTCCTTCCTGAAGACCGAGCTCGACGGCGCGGGCTACGGCACCGCCGGCCACCTCATGGCCGTCATCGGCTTCACCAAGAACGGCGACGTCATCGCCAACGACCCGGCCTCCCCGACCGACCAGGCCGTCCGCCACGTCTACAAGCGCCGCCAGTTCGAGAACATCTGGCTGCGGACGAAGCGGAAGAACGCCGACGGCAAGGTGGTCGGGGGGTCGGGCGGGGTGTGTTACCTCTACTTCCCCGCGCGCCCGAGCGCGGCCCAGCGGCGGGCGCTCGCGGCGGTGGGGGTGCGGTAGGAACGGGGCGCCCGTCACCGTCCAGTAGACACTGTCTACCGCTCTTTGGTAGACAGTGTCTATGAGCGAGCGAGGCAGAGTCGGGCGGAGTGCCGACGCACAGGGTCCCGGTGCGCGGGACGCGGGGGAGCGGGACGCGGGGCTCCGGAACCGGTTGGTGGCGGCCGGGGTCGAACTGCTGGCCCAAGAGGGCGTCCAGGCGCTGTCGCTGCGGGAGATCGCCCGGCGGGCCGGGGTCTCGCACGGGGCCCCGCGCCGGTACTTCCCGACCCATCTGTCGCTGCTGTCCGCCATCGCGCGGCAGGGTTTCGCCGACCTGGGCGGCGAGGTCGCCGAGCTGCTCGGTGACGACGGGAGGGACCCCCGCGCCCAACTCCTGGCGCTCGGACGCGCCTACCTCGGCTTCGCGCTGACCCACCGCGGCATGTACGAGCTGATGTTCCGTCACGACCTGCTGGAGAGCGGCGAACTCGGCCTGCGGGACAGCAGCCTGCCGCTGTTCGGTGTGCTCGTCGACCTGGTCACCCGGGCCGGCCCGCCGACGGACGCGGAGCCGCCCGTCGTGGCGGGCGCGCTGTGGGCGAACCTGCACGGCATCGCCCAGTTGTGGGCCTGGGGCAGCCTCCCCCTCGCGACCGGAGCCGAGGACGTCGAACCCCTGCTGCGGGCCGCGCTGGACGCCCACCTCGGGCCGGTCGGCCGATGAGCTCACGTCTCCACCGGCGCCTCACCCTCACCGGCAGCATCACCGGCGCCGTGATCGTCGCCCTCGACGGGACCGTGCTGACCGTCGCCCAACCCACCCTCCAGCGTGACCTGCACGCCTCGTTCGTCCAGGTCCAGTGGGCCGGTACCGCCTACCTGATCGCCGTCGCCGGCCTGCTGGTCTTCGCCGGGCGGCTCGGCGACCGCTACGGCCACCGGCGAGTCTTCGCCGTCGGAATCCTGGGCTTCGGCGTGACGTCGGCCGGCATCGGCCTGGCGCCGGGCGTCGGATGGGTGATCGGGTTGCGCGTCGCCCAGGGCGTCTGCGGGGCGCTGCTGCAACCGGCCACCCTCGGCATGCTGCGCGCCGCCTACCCGCCCGACCGGCTCGGCATGCCCATCGCCCTGCGGACCAGCGCGATCGGGGTGGCGGCCGCGGCCGGCCCGGTCGTCGGCGGGGCGCTCGTCGCCCACCTGGGCTGGCGGGCCGTCTTCTTCCTCAACGTCGTCCCGGCCCTGGTGATCGGCGTCCTCGCGCTCGTCGCCCGGATACCGGAGCCGGACCGGGACCGCGCGGCGCGGCTGGACGTGCCCGGCGCCTGCCTCCTGGCAGTCGCCCTGGTGTGCCTGGTCCACACCCTCGTCGGACTGCCGGAAACGGGGTGGACGGCGGCCACCGCGCTGGGACTCGGCGCCGTGACCGTCGCCGGCGGCGCGTTCGTCCGGCATGTGCGGCGCAGCGCGAGCCCGCTGGTGCCGCCGGGCGTGCTGCGGTCCGCGACCGTCACATCGGCGCTCGGCATGCTGGTGTCGGCGTCGGCGGCCATGTTCGGGGCGCTGTTCGTCGGCACGTACTTCCTTCAGGACGTCCTCGCGCTCGACCCGCTGGCGAGCGGCCTGCGGATGCTGCCGCTCGCCGCGTCGATGGTGCTGGGCGCGCCGGTGTGTGCCGTCCTGCTGCGCCGGTACGGACCCCGCCGGACCGCCGCGACGGGCATGGCGCTCCTCGCCCTCGGCGTCCTGCTCTTCTCCCGGCTCGACCGGGCGTCGACGGCCGTGGGGATCGGCGGTTGTTGTGTGGCCATCGGCGCCGGCTTCGCGGCGGTGATGGTCAGCGCGACGGCCGTCATCGTGCGCCAGGTGTCCGTCGAGCACGCCGGAGTCGCCGGCGGACTCCAGCAGACGGCCATGAACATCGGCCCGGCACTGGGCGTCGCGGCGGCCACCATGCTGATGACCCTCACCACCCCCGGCGCCACCCTCGACCGTCCCCGGGCGGGCGGGCCGCGGTGGGCGGCCGACGCGGCGTTCACCTCCGCGATGAGCTGCACGCTGGGCGTCCTGGCAGCCGTCGCCCTGCTGGGCGGGCTGCTGGCGGTCGGCCTGCCGGGGCGGGCAGGCGGCCGGGCAGGTGGCGGGAAGAGCGCGGCGGGGAAGTGGGCAGGGCGGTGGGGGCGTTCGCGGAACGCGCGGGCTGCCCGGCCGCCCGAGGCCACGGTGCCGGGCGAACCACTCGCGCCTCCTGGGGTCCGTCTGCCGAGGTAGCTCCGCGAACAGGGGGAGCCGCACCAGCGGTTCGCGCCCCGACGAGGCCGCGCGTCCGGGACGGCTCGCCGGGCCCCGGCCGCTTCCCAGGCCACTGCCAACACCCGTTCGGTCACCGGCTACGGGACGGGCGGCGTCGGCGGGGGCGGCGGCAGGCGCATCCGGCGGTACCGTCGCGGACCTGGCGATACGTGGGGGCCAGGTCCCGGCCGCAGTGGGCGCAGCGGCAGGGCCACGGCTCGTACGCGCCGGGGCACGGCACGAGGGGAATGAGGTTGGCGGCCCGCATGAGGCGCTCGGCGACGGTGCCGGTACCGGTGGGAGTGCCTGCGGCCGTGTCTGGGCCCATGCCTGTGCCCGTTCCGCCCGTTGACGTTTCTGTGGCGATTGGGGCCGGGGGTAGCGGCGGGGCGAGAGGGACGGGAGGTTCGCCCGCGGGGTGGGGCACCGCGTGGGCCGGCGCGGGCGGTCGCGGGGGCAGGGGAGCGGTGGCGGGGCGCTGGACCGGTACGGGCGGGGCGTGCTCGCCGGCATGCCACTGGTGCAGGCAGTCGGCGCACCACCAGAGCAGTTCGCCGCCCCCGTAGACGCCTTCGTCCTCCCACAGCAGGTCGGTGCCGCCGCAGGCGGGGCAGGGGGTGTCCGGCGTGCGGCGCAGCCTCGCGCGGAGGTTCATGGGGTGGACCTCGTCATGGTTCTCCGACTTCGTCTGTTCGCTGTCGTCCTGGCAAGGAGGGTCGTGTAGCGGTCTGCCCAGCCGGCGGCCGGTCCAGTTGGCCTATTGGACTGACAGTTGGTCCGCCGGCCCGACCTGTGACGCTACCCCCGTCACCGACGGCGGCCGAAGTATCGCGTCAACCGCCGGGCCGGGAGTGTCCGGTCCCGTCCGCGAGGAATCCGGCCGGGCGCCGCCTTCCCTGACGGTACGAGTCCCCGGCGACCGGCAGGGAAGAGCACGCTTTTTGGCCATTGCGCGGGTGACGGTCGGCGGCGCGGGGCGCGTGGTGGCAGGGGGGTTGACGGGGCGTCGGATCCGGTGGGAGGCGTGAGAGTCCGGTGGGCGGGGAGGGGACAGGGCGGCTCCGGGGGGTGGCGGGGCGGTCGGGCGCGGCGGGCGCGGCTGAATCAAGATCTGGACCAATCACCGTGCCTGGCGTATCTCTTGGAGCCTGCCTTCTCTCTCGCGGCCTGTCTTCGACCCCGGCCGGGCGCCGGGACAGGCCCTGACGGGCGGCGTCGCTTTCGGTGACGATGCGTGCGGTGACGACGCGTTCGGCACGTTCCCGCTCCCGCACGGCCGGCGACGCGTTCCGGCCCGGGAGAGGGCGACGAGGAAAAGGAGAGCCCGCGATGACGGCAGTGACCGGACCGACGCCGGCGGACGACGGCCCCGACACACGGACGGACGAGACGACCGCCGGCCTGCTGAGCCTCGAAGAACTGCGGGCCGAGGCGGCCGCCGGCCGGATCGACACGGTGCGCGCGGCCGTCACCGACGCGCAGGGCCGCCTCAAGGGAAAGCTGTACGACGCCGGGCACTTCCTCGAACAGGTGGCGGACGCCGGCGACGGCACCCGCACCCTCGCCACCGGTGCCGCGATGCGCCCGCTCGACGGCCTGGCGCTCAGCTCCTGGCCGGCCGGCCACCACGACCTGCGCCTCCGCCCGGATCTGGGCACCCTGCGCCGGCTGCCCTGGCTCCCGGGCACCGCCCTGGTCCACTCCGACGCCGTCGACCGCGAGGACCGCCCCCTCTCCGTGGCCCCGCGCCACCTGCTGCGCCGCACGCTGGACCGGCTGGCGGAGCTGGGACTCGCCGTCCGGGCGGGGCTGGAAACGGAGTTCGTGGTCTATCACGGCAGTTACGAGGAGGCCGCCGCGGCCGGCCACCAGGGGCTGCGCCCGGTGACCGGGGGGCATGCGGGTGCCGGGAACCATACCGGTATCGATGCCGATGCCGGTATCGGTGCCGGTGCCGGTGCCCCGCCGGGCCGTACCGGTCCTGGGCCGGACCGTACGGGCCACCCGCGCGAGCCCCGTCACCACGCGCGGGAGCAGGACCGCACCCAGTCCACCTATCTGCGCGAACTCGCGCGGGCGCTGGCCGGCGCGGGCCTGCCGGTGCGGGCCGTCACGACCGGGTCCGTACCGGGCCAGGTCAAGGTCACCTTCCCGGGTGGCGACCCCATCGCGGCCTGCGACGCGCATCTGCTGTTCAAGCACGCGGCCCGCAGCGTGGGGGCCCGGGCGGGCCTGGCCCCGACCTTCATGGCCGCGCCGGAGACCGGCCTCACCAACGGGCTCCACCTGCGCCTCTTCCTCCAGCGCGGCCCCTCCCTGGACCGCGCGGCCCCAGCCACCGACCGCCCGGCGCCGGCGGACGCCGCGGGCGGCCCCTCCGTGCTCGCCCGCCGAGCCGTCGCCGGCCTGATCGACGGCCTGCCGGCGCTCGCCCCCCTCTACGCCCCGACGCCCAACTCCTACAAGCGGTTCCTGCCGGACTCCGCCGCCCCGACCCGCCTCACCTGGGGCGTCGACGACCGAACCGGCGCGCCCGGGGCCGGGTTCCACGCCGCCGGACACGGTGACGTGGCGCGTCTGGAGGTGCGGCTGCCGGGCGCCGACGCCAACCCCTACCTGGCGCTGGCCGCCGCGCTGGCCGCGCTCACCGACGGCGTCCGGGCCGAACGGACGCCGCCCGCCCCGCACACCGGCGACGCCTGCCCGTCGCGGGAGGCGGGCCGGCCCCCGGCGACCCTCGACGAAGCGCTCGCCGCGTTCGGCCGCAGCGCCCTCGCGAAGGCGGCGTTCGGGCCGGAAGTGGTCGAGCACTACACCCACCTCGGGCGGATCGAACGGGACGTGCAGCGGCGCACGGTCACCGACGCCGAGCGGCAGCGGTGGTTCGCGCGCGCCTGAACGCCACCCGTGTGACCAGGGTGACGACGGGGGTGTGTCCGAGGCGGACGGGCCGCCGCGCGCCGTCGCCCGCCGAACCGCGCCCGTCGCCCGCTCAGTCCACCAGGCCCAGGACCGGCCGCAGGCCGGCCGGGCGGCGCTTCACCGGCAGGTGGTCCACGGGCAGGAAGGCGCAGCCCACCGCCGTCGCCCCGCCGTCCGCCGTACGGTCGTCGCCCACCATCAGGACCCGGTCGGGGGCGAGCCCCAACGCCTCGCAGGCCAGGGTGAAGAACTCCGGATCCGGCTTCTGCATACCGTGCTCGTAGGACAGCACACAGCGGTCCACGTAGCGGTCGAGGCCGTGGGCGCGCAGCACCGGCCGCAGGTCCCAGCCGATGTTGCTCAGCACGCCGGTGCGGACACCGCGGCGGCGCAACTCGGCGAGCACGCCGGCGGCGTCCGGGTAGGGGGACCAGGCCGCCGCGGTCTTGTGACGCTCGTAGAGCGCGTCGTACAACGCGGGGGAGGGGAGCGCCACTTGGCGGGCCAGGCCGGTATACAGCTCGCGGTGGTGCGTGGCGTCCCGGTCGCGGACGCGCCAGAGGCCGGCCAGTTCCTCGGGGATGCTTTCGGGCGCCGAGCCTCCGGGCAGCGCGCCGGCCCTCTCCAGGGCGGCCGCGCGCCGGGTGATCTCCGTGTCGTCCATGGCCAGGCCGGACGCCGCCAGTGAGGCGCGCAGCCAGGATTCGGCGGACTCGATCCGCAGCAGGGTTCCGGAGAAGTCGAACAGCACGCCCTCGATCGTCGCCATACCCGCATCCTGCTCCCGTCGGCGTCGCCCGGGCCAGCCGTTTCGCTCCAAGGCCCGTCAGGAGCGACGGCCCGGGCCCGGTCGGCGCGGTTCCCGGTCGCCGGCCCGCCGCGCGTACGCCGGATACGCCCACGCCACGCAGGCCACCAGCGCCCCGCCCAGC
This sequence comes from Streptomyces sp. NPDC031210, assembly GCF_055570395.1. NCBI lineage: Bacteria > Bacillati > Actinomycetota > Actinomycetes > Kitasatosporales > Streptomycetaceae > Streptomyces > Streptomyces sp. NPDC031210. Next base: position 202,860 of record NZ_JBVIHH010000007.1, on the reverse strand, counting down.
AGCCAGCCGCCGACGACATCCGACAGCCAGTGAACGCCCAGGTAGACGCGGGTGAAGCCGACCCCGGCGACCGAGACCGCGACCACCGTCCGGGCCGTCCACCGCAGCCGCCGGCCCGCCCCGTACAACCCGAGCAGCCAGCACACCAGGGCGCCCGCCACCAGCGCCGACATCGCGTGGCCGGACGGAAAGGCGGCGTAGTGCGCGGAGTCCACCGGATCGGGCCACACCGGGCGCGGCCGGCCCACCACCGCTTTCAGGCCCTGTTGCAGCGCCGTGCCGGCGAGCGCGGTGGCCGCGACCCAGGCGCCCAGCACGCGGTCGCCCCGCCGTACGAGCCACCAGACCACCGCCGCGAGCACCGCCCGCATCGCCCACGGGTCCCACAGCCAGTCGGTGAGCAGCCGGGCGGTCCCCGTCCAGTTGGGAGCGGCCCGCGCGGCACGGTGCAATCCGTTCGCCGCGGCCGCGTCCAGGGACATCAGCGGGGCCCAGCGGGTGGCCACCAGGACGAGGAGGAGGGCGGTGAGCGCGGCCATGAGGGCGGCGAGGGAGGCGGCGGGGGCCGGGTGTGCGGGGCGGTCGGCGGCGTCGGGCGTGGGGGCGGCGGGGCGCGGCGTCGGTGCCATGGGGAGATCCTCCCCGACACCCCGGCCGTCGTCCTACGCCAGCGCCTGCAGCCCCGGCACGAACGCCACCAGCAGCGGCACCGCCGGGACGAGCGCCGCGCACGCCGTCATCCGCAGGCGGCGGCCGGGCGTGAAGCGGGGGGCGGGTGCCAGCAGCCGGTCCACGCGCTGCGGGACCTGCGCGAGGGGCGCCGGGCACGGCCCGAACACCCCGCGGTCCTCGTTGAGCCCGACCAGCGCCAGCGCGATCGTCAGCCGCCCGAAGCGCCGCGAGGCGGCGTCGTCCGCGGCGAGTTCGACCAGCCGGTGCACCTGGTCACGGAAGGCGGCGAAGACCGGGATCTGCGGGAAGCCGACGGCCAGCGCCGAGGCGCAGTACAGCAGGAGGTCGTGCCGGGCCCGGGCATGCCCCTGCTCATGCGCGATGAGCGCGTCGAGCTGACGGCCCTTCAGGCGGCGCAGCGCCGAGGTGGTGATGACCAGTTGGCGCGAGGCGTGCTGAAGCCACCAGGCTTCGGGACGGTCGCCCTCCAGGACGACCAGGCGCTCCCCGGACGGTTCCTCGCCCGGCAGCAGCGGGGAGCGGCGCAGCAGAGCCGCCCGGCTCCGGCGGCGGCGGGCCCGGGCCGCGCGCACCTCACGGGTCAGCATGACGCCCGTCCAGGCGCCGCCGCCGGCCAGGAGGAGTGCCAGCGCCCCGGCCCACGGCCCGTGCGTCTTGAGCGCGTACGCCTCGACGACCACCTGCGGCGCGAAACCGAAGACCGGACTGCGGACGGCTTCCCAGGCGGCGGCCGCGCTCAGCGACATCGCGAGGACGCAGCACAGCAGGACGCCGGCGACGACGCACTGCCACACCCACAGGGCGAGCACCGGCTCGCGGTCGGGCCAGTCGGAACGGGCCATCAGCCGCGGCGCCGTCGCCGCGACCAACACGCCGAGGATCATCAGCGCGAGGGGGACCATCATGCCGTCAGCCTATGAGCGGGGGACTACCGGTTGGTACGGCCGCGCGGCGGAAGTGACGCATGCCACCTCCGTATGTGACGAACACCCTCCCGTGTGACACGCGCCTCTCAAGAGGCCCCGGCCGCCTGTGATTTGGACGTCCGCGCCGCACGGCGTGTCAGGAGTCCGCCCGCGCCCGCACCGCGTGTCAGGAGCCCGCCCGCGTCCGCATCGCATCAGGAGGCCGCCGCGCCTCACAGCGTCAGCAGCATCGCGAACATCCCGATCCCCATCGCCACCTGGCACGCGCGCAGCATGCCGGGCCACCCGGCGGCCACCGCCGTCACCGGTGCCTCGGCCCCCGGCCCGTCGGCCACCGCGGCCGCCGGCACCAGCCGGACCCCCGCCGTGATCACGTAGACCGCGTAGTAGGCGAGCAGCAGGCCCGTCAGCAGCGGCACGCCGCCCGGCCCCGCGTGCTGCGCGTGCGCGGCGGCCGCCGGCCGGCCGCCGGCCGGTAGTGCCATCGCCAGCGCCATGTAGACCATGGCCAGCGCGCCCACCGCGTGATGCGCGTGGCGCCGGGCCACCGACCACACCCCGACCGCTCCGAAGACCGCCGCGAACACCCATGGCGCCCAGGACGGTGACGCGGGCGCGGGCAGCGCCATCGCCGCCATCCCCAGTCCCATCAGCGCCTCGCCGCGCGCCCGCCCCCGCTCGGCCGCCGTGCCCGCGCACCTCCGTAACAGGCAGTACCCGCCCGCGACGCCGCACAGCGCCACCAGCAGCCACCCGACCAGCGGCGATCCGTGCACCGCGGCACCTCCCCGACGAGCCACACCCCTCACGGGGCCTCGCGTACGCCCGCAGGCTGCCCGCGGCGAGGCGGGCACACGGGAGCGCACGGGCGCAACGGGGGAGCACACCCGCCCGGCCGGTTCGGTGCCTTCAGGGCGCTAGGGGCGGTAGCGCAGCGGATGGTCGGCCGGGACCTCGGTGAGGACGATCCGGTGGCCGTCCGGGTCGGCGATCCACATCTCGATCAGCCCCCACGGCTCCCGCACCGGCGGCCGCAGCACCCGCGCGCCACGCGCCACCAGCTCCTCGTGAGCCGCCGCCGCGTCCGCCACCTGGAGCCACAACTGGAGCGTCGCCGTGGCGGAGTCGGTGGAGCGCCCGGAGACCTCCAGGAAGCCGCCGCCCAGGAAGTACACCGTGCCGCGTGTGGGGCCCGTACCGAACTCGCGGTAGATCTCCAGCCCCAGCGTCTCGCCGTAGAACGCCCGCGACCGCTCGGGGTCCGAGGGGCGTACCAGCACCCTGCTGCTCAGTACCTGCACCATGGGAGGACCCTACGCCGACCGCGCGCCGCCGGGCCGGGACCCCGCCGCCGAAAGCTCCCGGGCGCGGTCGCCCGGTACCGCCCCCGCGCCAACCCCTGACACCTCCGGCGGCCCACTTGTTAGCCTCCACCGGAGCCCGCCCCTGGCCCCGAGAGGACCCGCCCGCCATGCCCCCCGTGCCCGCCGGCCGATTGGCCTTCCGCACCGCGACCGACGCCGACGTCCCCGGGCTGGTCGAGCTGATCGAATCGGCGTACCGCGGGGACGCCAGCCGGGCCGGCTGGACGACGGAGGCCGACCTGCTCCAGGGACAGCGCACCGACCCGGACGGCGTCGCCGCGGTGGTGCGCGCCGAGTCCGGCCGGCTGCTGATCGCCGAACGCGACGGTGAACTGCTCGCCTGCTGCCAGCTCGAACACCGCGGTGACCACGCCTACTTCGGGATGTTCGCGGTGCGCCCCTCGCTTCAGGGCGGCGGCGTCGGAAAGGTGATCCTCGCCGAGGCGGAGCGCACCGCCCGCGACCTGTGGAACGCCCGCGAGATGCGGATGACCGTGATCCGCCAGCGCGAGGAGCTGATCGCCTGGTACGAGCGCCGCGGCTACCGGCGCACCGGCCGGCGCACCCCCTTCCCGTACGGCGACGAGCGGTTCGGCATCCCGCAGCGCGCCGACCTGGAGTTCGAGCTGCTGGTCAAGCGGCTCGGGTAGGTCGGCGAGCGGCCGCCCGCTACAGCCGCCCCGCCCGCTACAGCCGCCCCGCCTGGACGATCCGCCGCAGGAAGTGGCGGGTGCGGTCGTGCCGGGGCGCGCCGAAGACCTCCTCGGGAGTGCCGCGCTCCAGGACCACCCCGCCGTCCAGGAAGCACACCTGGTCGGCGACCTCCCGGGCGAAGCCCATCTCATGGGTGGCGATGACCATGGTCATACCCTCCTCCTTGAGAGCGCGGACGACGCCGAGCACCTCGCCGACCAGCTCCGGGTCGAGCGCGGCGGTGATCTCGTCCAGCAGCAGGAGCCGGGGCCGGGCGGCCAGCGCGCGGACGATCGCCACCCGCTGCTGCTGCCCGCCGCTGAGCCGGTCGGGATACTCGCCGGCCCGCGCGCCCAGCCCGAGCCGCTCCAGCAGCTCCCGGGCCCGCGCCTCCGCCTCGGCGCGCGGCACCCCGTGCACCCGGCGCGGGGCGAGCGTGATGTTGTCCAGGACGGTCAGGTGCGGGAACAGGTTGTACGCCTGGAAGACCACGCCGATCCGCCGCCGTACCGCGTCGGCGTCGGCCCGCGGGTCGGTGATCTCCGCGCCGTCCAGGAAGATCGCCCCGTCGTCGATCTCCTCCAGCAGGTTCGCGCAGCGCAGCAGCGTCGACTTGCCCGACCCGGAGGCGCCGATCAGCGCGGTGACGGTGTGCGGCGGAACCTCCAGGTCGACGTCGCGCAGAACGACGGTGCCCCGGCCGTAGGTCTTGCGCACCGACTCCAGCCGCAGCACCGGCTCGTCGCCGGCCGGGATGCCTTCGCCGCCCCGCGCCACGGTGTCCTTCGCCGTGCTGCTCATACGGTGCCTCCCTGGGCGCGCCGGCGGTCCATCCGGCCCGTGACCCAGTCGGTGAAGCGCGTCATCGGGATCGTCAGCGCGACGAAGACCAGGCCGGCGACGACATAGGGGGTGTAGTTGAAGTCCTTGCCGGCGATGATCTGCGCCGCGTAGACCGCGTCCACCGCACCGGCGATGGACACCAGCCCGGTGTCCTTCTGGAGCGAGACCAGGTCGTTGAGCAGCGGCGGCACCACGCGGCGCACCGCCTGCGGCAGGACGACGAAGCGCAGCGCCTGCCCGCCGGTGAGCCCCAGCGACCGGGCCGCGGCCCGCTGCGAGGGGTGGACGGATTCGATGCCGGCCCGGAAGACCTCCGCCACGTACGCCGAGTACGTCAGCACCAGCGCGGCGCCGCCGAGCACCACCGGATCGGTGGTCACTCCCTGGAGCCGCAGGGCGGGGACGCCGAAGACCACCATCAGCAGGCAGATGATCAGCGGCAGCCCGCGGAAGAAGTCGGTGTACGCGGCCGCCAGTGCGCGCAGCGGGAAGAACACCGGGCCGCGCAGCGTCCGGGCGACGGCCAGCAGCAACCCGATCACCAGGACCGCCGCCCCGCACACCACCAGCAGCCGCAGGTTCAGCAGCAGCCCCTCCAGCACCTTCGGCAGCGCCTTACGGGCGTATTCGGCGCTGAAGAACGTCTCGCGGGTGCGCTGCCAGCCGGGCGAGCCGGTGATGACGACGTAGAGAACACCGGCCGTGACCAGGGTGCTCAGCGCGGCGACGGCGGCGGCGCGCCGGGCGCGGGCCCGCTTGAACCGCTCCCGCTCGATCCGCCGCGGCGACGGCACATAGCCGTCGGCCTCCCCCTCCAACACCCCTTCCCCTCTGGCCACTCGCTCCTCGCCCAGCGTCACTTGAGCACCGGCACGGCGACGGCGTCGGCCAGCCACTTCTTCTCCAGGGCGGCGAGCGTGCCGTCCGCGCGCAGCGCGTCCACGGCCGCCGTCACACAGCCGGTGATCCGGCTCTGCTTGTCCAGGACCAGCCCGAACTGCTCCTTGGCGCCGCCGGTGACCGGGAACTGACCGACCACCTTCGCGTCTTTGATCTCGGCCGAGGTGATGAAGAACGCGGTCGGCAGGTCGGTGAGGATCGCGTCGACCTGGCCGTTCTTCAGCGCGGACTTGGCGAGGTCGTTCTTCTGGAAGACGGCCGGCCGCCGGGTGGGCCGGATGCGGTCGTTGATGACGTCGAGGCTGGTGGTGCCGACCTGGGCGCCGAGCCTGACGCCCTTGAGGTCGGCGGCGCTCTTCGCGGTCGCGGCCTTGGAGCCCTTGAGCGCGACGACCGCCTGCCGCACGTCGTAGTAGCCGGAGGAGAAGGCGACGGCCCGCTTGCGCGAGGTGCTGATGGATACCTGGTTGATGTCGAAGTCGAAGGTCTTCTCGCCCGGTGCGAAGGCGTTGTTGAACGGAACGGTCCGCCAGGTCACCGCCTTCTTGCCGTAGCCCAGGCGGTCGGCGACGGCGTAGGCCACCGCCGACTCGAAGCCCTTGCCGCCGGCCGGGTCGTCGTCGGCGAACCAGGGGGCGTATGCGGGCTTGTCGGTGCCGACGGTGAGCTTGCCGGCGGTCACGGTGGCCAACTTGCCGCGGGCGCAGCCGGGTTCGCCCCGCCCGGCGGACGGGCCGCCGGGCGAGGCGTCCTGCGGGGCGCAGCCGGCGGCGGCGGCGAGCAGCGCGACGGCGGCACAAGTGGCCAGGCGCGTGGGGAGGTTGGCCGGGCGGACCGTGCGGTTGGCGTAGGGCATGGCGGGAGAGTGGCAGTGCGCCCGGTCGTCTGTCGAGATCGCCGGGGCGAACGTCCGCATGCTGGGAGGACATTGCGGGCCCGTGAACCGCGTGTGTCCGTGTCCGTCCGCCGAGTGGCGGCGGCATTGCCGCGCCCGGGGCCCGCCCGCACGGCCCGCTGCCCTGCCCGGCTCAGGCGGTGAAGCGGACCGCCCGGCGGATCTCGGGCTGGTCGGTGACCACCCCGTCCAGGCCCAGGCCGCGCGCGAGCCGTAGCTGGTCGTGGGTGTTGACCGTCCAGCCGAGGACCTTCAGATGCGCGGCGTGGGCGCGCTCGACCAGCTCCAGGGTGAGCCGGCGGATGTTGAGCGAGAGCATCGAGGCGCCGACGGCCTGGGCGCGGTCGACGACGTCGGCGCCGTAGCGGCTGCCGACCAGCGCCGTGCGCACGCCCGGCAGCAGGGTGCGGATCGCGGCCAGCGCCTCGTCGTGGAAGGAGATGACGTCGACCCGGCCGATCAGATCGCGTGAGCGCATCACCTCCGCCAGCGCCTGCGCCGCGGCCACGTCCTTGATCTCCGCCTGGAGCGGCGCCTTGACGGCGTCCAGGACCTCCTCGAAGACGGGGATCCGCTCGCCCCGCCCGGCGTCCAGCTCCCGCAGCTCGGCGAGCGTGCGCTCGGCGATCGGGCCGGCTCCGTCGGTCGTACGGTCCACGTCCGCGTCGTGCATCACCACGAGCGCGCCGTCCTTGCTCAGGTGCAGGTCCAGCTCGATGACGTCGAGGCCCTCGTGTTCTGCGCGCACGAATGAGCGCAGGGTGTTCTCCGGCTCCACACCCATGATCCCGCGGTGTCCGATGGTGAGAAAGGACAAGGCTGCCTCGCTTCTGTCGGCTCGGTGTCGGTGCATATCTCGGCGAAGATGTCGGCTGTCGACAAACGGCTGCGTGAAACGGCGCACAGCCTAACGGTGCCGGACGACGCCGGACCCGCCCTCGCACGGGTCGGCGGCGTGTCCCCTAGGACTACCCCTCACGCCTGGAATCAGGCCCCCGGCTCCGGTCGGCCGACGCGGTGCGCGGGCCGACCCCGGGAGCCGTCTCACCCGTGCGTGGGCGAGTCCTGCCCGCGCTGACGCCGCACCTGGAGGAGGCGATCCGAGGCGGTGTGGCATATGCCACAGGCCCGTTACGGCCCGCTGCGGAGGTGCGGCCGACCCGGAGCGCCGGGCCCTGCCCGGCCGGTGTTCCACGCCGCCCTCTGGCGTCATCTCCCGTGCCTCCAGGGCGTGGAGGAAGCGCCGGAGCCCCTCCCTCCACGGGCAGAAACTGTCGCTCAAACCCCTGCTCACAGGAAAAATGGTCGCCTACCGGGGGTTCTGGCAGAATAATTTTCACCAGTCCCCCTTGAGAGTGCGGACCTTGGCTGGTTACCGTGTGCCGACAACACGATCTACCGCCGGAGGGCAGTCATGACGGAAATTCTTTCGCCTGTGGGTGTCCGGGCAGGCAGCACGACCGCGGAACCGGTGATCGCGCACCCGGCGTGGCCCGCGCTCAAGGACGCGGTCGAGACGATCCGCCCCTGGCAGTCCAAGGACGGCTCGATCGACCTGGAGGCCGAGGGCGCCCCGCACGCCGAGACCGTCCGCCGCGAGATCGACCGCGTCATAGCGGCCGTCGAACACCTCGCCCCGCTGCTGCCGCACGACGCCGACTACCACCGGGCACTCGTCGCCGACCTGCGCCGCTGGGCGGACGACGGCTTCGGCGTACCGGACTTCCTGGACTCGCTGCTCGCCTTCCAGCCCGCCCGGGAGCGCGCCGACGGCCTCCAGCACCTCGTGCTCTTCCCCATGTACACCCAGAACGGCAACCCCGACCGCAACCTCGAAGCGGTCGTGCTGCGCATGGTCTGGCCGGACTGGCTCGCCGAGCTGGAGCGCACCCGCTACGACAACCCCCTCTTCTGCGGCATCGCCTTCGAGGACTTCACCGCCGGCTACGACACCCACTCCGCGGTGCTCTTCCCCGAGACGATCGCCGTGCGCGAGGCGCCCGAGCGGTTCACCTGGGGCGGCATCTTCTGCGACCGCGAGGCCGCCCGCTTCCGCCGGGTCAGCGAGGCCGCCATCGAGACCCTGGGTGTGGAACTTCCCCACGACCTGCGCGAGATGCTCGCCGACCAGGAGCGCTGCCAGGAGGCGTTCGTCCTGTGGGACATGGTTCACGACCGTACCCACAGCCACGGTGACCTGCCGTTCGACCCGTTCATGATCAAGCAGCGCCAGCCGTTCTGGATGTACGGCCTGGAGGAGCTGCGCTGCGACCTCACCGCCTTCAAGGAGGCGGTCACGCTGGAGGCCGAGGGCTACGCCCAGGCCCGCGACGTCCAGTTCGCCGTCCTCTTCGACCGGATGTTCCGCTTCCCGGTCTCCGGCGACCGGGTGCGCAACTACGACGGGCTCGGCGGGCAGCTTCTCTTCGCCTACCTCCACAAGCACGACGTCGTACGCTGGACGGACAACACCCTGCACATCGACTGGGAGCGGGCCCCCAAGGTCACCAACCAGCTCTGCGGCGAGATCGAAAAGCTCTACCGCGACGGCATCGACCGGCCCAAGCTGGTCCACTGGTTCGCCGCGTACGACCTCGTCTCGACCTACCTGGCTCCGCACCCGGGCTCGGTCTGGGCCAAGGGTCCCGACGCCCTCGACCTGGACCAGCCGCCGCGCAAGCTGGTGGACGACGTGCTTCCGGACGAGTTCCCCCTCAGCATGTTCTACGAGGCGCTCGCCAAGAAGCTGCGTCGTGTGATCGCCTCCACCAAGGGCATCACGGCCCACAGCGACGCGCCGGCGGCGGCGTGAAGGCCGACCGGAACACCATCACCGGGCGGCCGGCCGTCCAGGAGCAGGAGGAGGCGACGAAGATGACAACTTCTACGGGTGGCCAGGGGCCGCTGGACGGCGCGGTCATCGCGGTGGCGGGGGCGGGCGGCCCGGCGGGCCGCGCCACGCTGCTGCGGCTGGCCGAGGCGGGCGCGGTCGTGGTCGGCTGCGACGCCAACGCCGAGCGCCTCGCGGAGGCCGTCGACGCGGCCCGCTACGCCCACGGCGGCGCCACCGTCATCGGCGACACCGTCGACCTCCTCGATCTGGCCGAGACCCGCGAATGGGCGGGCCGCACCGAGAAGGAATTCGGCCGGATCGACGGGCTGGTCCACCTCGTGGGCGGCTGGCGCGGTTCGCGGACCTTCGCCGAAACCGACCTCAGCGACTGGGACCTGCTGCACAGGCTGCTGATCCGCACCGTCCAGCACACCTCCCTCGCCTTCCACGAGAGCCTCGAACGCAGCGGCAACGGCCGTTACCTCCTCATCAGCGCGGCCGGCACGAGCAGGCCCACTGCCGGCAACGCCGCCTACGCCGCCGCCAAGGCCGCCGCGGAAGCCTGGACGCTGGCCCTCGGGGACGCCTTCCGCAAGTCGGGGGGCGACGCCGGCCCCCGCGCCGCGGCTGCCATCCTGGTCGTGAAGGCGCTCGTCCACGACCAGATGCGCGCCGAGCGACCGAATGCAAAGTTCGCGGGCTTCACCGACGTCACGGAGCTGGCCGAGGCCATCGCCGGAGTCTGGAGCCGGCCCGCCCAGGAAGTGAATGGAACGCGTCTGTGGCTGACCCCCGAGCCGTGACCGGAGACGAAACCGACGCCCGGCGGCATCACGACACCGAGGTGCGCGGCTTCGCCAGCGACAACTACGCGGGCGCCCACCCCGAGATCCTCGCCGCGCTCGCCCTCGCCAACGGCGGCCACCAGGTCGCCTACGGCGAGGACGACTACACCGCGCACCTCCAGCGCGTCATCCGCAGCCACTTCGGGCAGAGCGCCGAGGCGTTCCCGGTGTTCAACGGCACCGGCGCCAACGTCGTCGCCCTCCAGGCCGTCACCGACCGCTGGGGCGCGGTGATCGCCGCCGAGTCCGCGCACATCCACGTCGACGAGTGCGGCGCCCCCGAGCGGGTCGGCGGACTGAAGCTGCTGACCGTGCCGACCGAGGACGGCAAGCTCACCCCCGAGCTGATCGACCGGCAGGCGTTCGGCTGGGACGACGAACACCGCGCCATGCCGCAGGTCGTCTCGCTCGCCCAGAGCACCGAGCTGGGCACGGTCTACACGCCCGACGAGATCCGGGCGATCTGCGAACACGCCCACGAGCGCGGCATGCTGGTGCATCTGGACGGCGCGCGGATAGCCAACGCCGCCGCGTCGCTCGACGTCCCCATGCGGGCCTTCACCAACGCGGTGGGCGTCGACATCCTCTCCTACGGCGGCACGAAGAACGGCGCGGTCTTCGGCGAGGCCGTGATCGTCCTGAACCCCGACGCCGTGCGGGCGATGAAGCACCTGCGCAAGCTGTCGATGCAACTGGCCTCCAAGATGCGTTTCGTCTCGGTCCAGTTGGAGGCGCTGCTGGCCCGCGACCTGTGGCTGCGCAACGCCCGGCACGCCAACACCATGGCGCAGCGGCTGGCGGCCGGAGTGCGTGCCGTCGACGGGGTGGAGATCCTCTACCCCGTGCAGTCCAACGCGGTCTTCGCCCGGCTGCCGCACGACGTCAGCGAGCGGCTCCAGAAGCGCTACCGCTTCTACTTCTGGGACGAGCCGGCCGGCGTGGTGCGCTGGATGTGCTCGTTCGACACCTCCGTCGAGGACGTCGACGGCTTCGTCGACGCGCTCCGCGAGGAAATCGGCCGCTAGGTCGCCGGCCGCCGGGCGCCTGGGCCGGTCATCCGGCGGATCTCCCGGCTCACTCGCGGATCTCACGGCTCACTCGGAGGGCGGCAGCAGCGTTCCGAGTGGGCCGAGGTCGATGTTCAGGTCCCGCATCGACAGGCCGTAGCGGGCGCAGAGTTCGGTCATCCGGTCGTGCAGGATCATGAGCGTGGCGCCCAGGCGCTCCTCCTGCTCCTCCGTGAGATCTCCCGCGTCGACGCGGTGCAGCGCCTGACGCTCCATGAGCTGCCGCAGGAGCTCCACCAGGGTCAGGACGAGCTTGATCAGGTCCCGTTCGACCGTGTCCGGATCGGTGGCGATCCGCCGCGCCGCCGGCCGCCCGCCGCCCGGCGGGGCCGCGTCCTCGGGAGCCGCGGGCAGCAGGCGGAACGCCCGCGCGGCCGCGTCGGCGACATCGTCGAAGCGGCCGCCGGGGCGCCCGTCGTCAGCCCTCATCCCGCTCCCGCCCCACCTGCGCCGCGACGTCCCACGGGGACGGATTGAGTTCGCTGACGGACACGATCAGCGCGCGCAGCGACACGCGCACCAGGTCGATATCGGCGATGGACAGCACCACGTCACCGGTCAGGACCACGCCGCCGGTCAGCAGCCGGTCCAGCAGGTCGATCAGCGCGATCTGCCGGTCCGGGAGCGGCTCCTCGGCGACGGCCGGCGACCCGTCCGCCGCCCTCACGGCGCGCCCCCCTCCACCGTTCCCTCCGGGGGCGCGGCGAAGGAGTACGGCGCCCACGGCCCGGTGACCTCCACCCGCACCCCGGCAAAACCCTCGCCCGCCCGCAGCACCTCGGCCCGGAATCGGCCGGCGTCGGCCAACGGCACCAGGTAGGCGTCATTGGTGACGTTCTCGCCCGGCCCGCCCGCGAGTTGGCCCTGCTGCGGCCGGTGCCGCACGCGGTCGACCGCGTAACGCCGGGCGACGTCCTCCACACGCTCGGCGGCCCGCTCCGCCTCGCGGTAGGCGTCCTCGCGCGCGTGGCGCTGCGCGCTGCGCCGGCGCAGGTAGGCCCGCCCGGGGCTCAACCCGGGATCCGCGGGCTCGGCCGCCGGGCGGTCGGCCGCCGCGGCCGCCTCGACGGAGATCTTCACGCCCCACTCCAGACGCGCGGTCAGCTCCGCCAGCCGTCCGGCGAACGTCTCCCGGCGTTCGTCGATCATGCTCCGCACCCGGTCGTCGTCCATATAGACGGTCGCCAGCCGCAGCGGCAGGACGGTGGTGTGCGTGGCCAGCGTCTCGATCACGCGGTGATGGGCGCGCGCGACCGCCTCCAGCCAGTCCAGGTCCTCCAGGTGCGCGCGCAGCGCGGCCTCGTGGAAATCCCGCGCGGGCACCCGGCTCACCGCGACCACGACGTCGCCGTCACCCTCCGGGCGCACCAGGCGCACCGGGGCGTCCGCCACTCCGGCCACCCCGGTCAGGACGTCTTCCAGTGCCCCGTCGGCGTCGTGCGCCACGGCGTAGGCGTAGCTGACGGCCTCGTCCGGGAGGTCGCCCGCGGCCTCGCTCATGGCTCCTCGCGCCTCTTGGCGCGCCCGCCCGGCTCCGCCCGCCCCGCACGCGGCGGGCGCCGGGTGGCGGGCCGGTCCGCCTCGGCCGCCCGGCTCCGCCCGGCCTCTTCGTCGTCCCCGGCCGGCGGCAGCTCCCCGCCCCGGCGCAGGGCCTCGACCTCGGCCCGCAGGCGGGCGTTCTCCTCGGCCAGGGAACGGTCACCGTCGGCCCGGGAGGACAGCGCCGGATCGCGCTCCCACCAGTCGATCCCCATCTCCTTCGCCTTGTCGACGGACGCGACGATCAGGCGCAGCTTGATGGTGAGCAGCTCGATGTCCAGCAGGTTGATCTGGATGTCGCCCGCGATCACGATGCCCTTGTCGAGCACCCGCTCCAGGATGTCGGCCAGACTGGAACCGCCCCCCGACGCGGGGGACGCCCTGGACGGAACGGACCCGAGCCTGCCCGCCACGGGTTCTGTCACGGCCGCTCGCCCTCCGTTCCCTGCTCCGGGCCGGTGCCCAGCCGGAAGGCCCGGATCTCCTCCAGCCTCTCCAGGAGTTCGTCCTCCCGCCGGTCGAACTCCTCCTCGTCGATGCGTCCGGCGAGCAGTTCCTCCTCCAGCGCGGCCAGTTCCCGCTCGACCGGCTCGGGGTCGTAGTACTCGTTCTCCGCCGCCTGAAGGACGCGCTCGACCACCCACGCCACGCCGCGCACCGGCGCCAGCGGGAAGGTCGCGATCTGCGTGAACAGGCCCATGGCGACACTCCGTCAGACGAAGCTGTACGGGGGCAGCGGGCCGTGCAGCCGGAATTCGAAGTCCTGGCCCAGCTCGCCGGCGAGGCTCTTCTCGGCGGAGAGGAAGCCCTCCTCGCTGCCGCGGTCCACCAGGAAGGACACATTCACGAAGTCGTTCCCGCTCGGCGGGAAGGAGCTTTCCTCGCGAGCGTAGGGACGCAGGACGTCGACGACCCGCGCGGCGAGGATCTCCTGGCGCGCCTGGACCTCCTGAGCGACGAGTTCGCCCAGGGCCAGCGACATCTCCTGGCCGCCGCCCGCCTTGATCCGGTCGTTGAGCCCGCGCGCCTCCCGCGACTCCGTCAGGATCTGGCGCAGCATCGCCTCCTCGGCCTGGGCCGCCTTCAGGTGGTACTCCGCGCACCCCTCGATCGCCCGCAGCCGCTCGGCGAACTCGTCTCCGCGCTCCTCCAGCACCGCCCGTACGGCGTCGTCGTCGGCGGTGGTGAAACCGAACTGGAGCGGCAGAACGGTGCCGTCGGCCATCAGCCGCTCCTGGACGGCCTGGTGGGCGGCGAGGTCGCGGCGCTTGGGACGCAGCTCCTCGGGGGCCTCACTGACCACGGCGGACAGACCCTCGCCCCCCACGGTGCGCAGGGTCGAGGGCGGGTCTCCCACACCGTCGAGCCCGTCCAACCGCTGCGGGTGCGTGGCGGCGACAATGGAGTAGACATAGACGGCCATGGCTATTCCTTCCGGCGCCGGGCCGGCCGGTGAGCCGACCGCTCCTGCCGCTCCTCGGGCTCTTTCTCGTCCTCGCGTCCCCGCTTCAGGGAATCGGCCACGGCCTCCGCGGCTCCCGTCAGCGCCCCCTTGCTCTTGCCGTGCGCCCCGCCCTCGGTCACCTCGCCGACGAGGTCGGTGAGCTGCGTGGGCTGCTTGCGCCCGGACTCCAGGTCGAGACGGTTGCACGCCTCCGCGAAGCGCAGATAGGTGTCGACGCTCGCCACCACGATGCGGGCGTCGACCTTCAGGATCTCGATGCCTACGAGGGACACGCGCGCGAAGACGTCGATGACCAGGCCGCGGTCCAGAATGAGATCCAGGATGTCGTAGAGATTTCCGGTGCTGCCCCCGCCTGCGCTCCGGGGAACCGCTCCTCCGCCTTGCGGCACCACAGTCACGGTGCCTCCCTTCACCGGCCCGCCCGGTCCCTCAGACGGGCGGCCCGTCAATCTGCCCTCGGGTGTAGCGGCGGGTGCGCTCGTACGCCACCAGTTCACCCGCCTCGTCCAGCGTCACGTGGTAGCTCGCCATCACGCTGGTGGTCATGGGGATGCGTTCCAACTCCATAACCTCCACGTCCGCTTCCCAGCCGTCGTCCGTCGGATGTACCGCGGAGACGGAATCGGGGGCGCGGCCCAGAAGTGCCTCAAGCTGCTCGGCCGCGGAGCGCATCGCCTTCGGGGCCGATACGCGCCGACTGCGCCGCTCGGCGCCGTCCGCACTCTTGTCGGCGCCGTTCGCACTCTTGGCGCTCTTCTTGGCGCTCTTCTCGCCGGCCGACCGCCGGCTTCGCCCGGTGTCGTCCTCTTCGCCTGAGGCCATGCTCCTTCTCCGGATCGGAGACGACATGCTGCTGCCCGCGCCACGTTCAAAAGGCGCGATTCCAGCATATACGGCATGGGGTGAAATGCCGCCCGAGGCCGCCCCTGAATGCATGAATATGCGGAGTCGCGAAAATATATTGAATCCGCCCCGAGGGGTCTCTACGCTCTGGGTCTGTGAAGCTGATCCAGCAAAACACCGATATCTCTGCTTACTTGGCGGCAAGCGAAGCCATCGATCACGAGCATCCGCTCGTCCGCCGTACCGCCAAGGCATTGCGCTCGCGCAACGACACCGCATATTCATACGCTGCGGCGGCCTTCGACTTCGTCCGGGACGCCGTGCCGCACTCCGCCGATGTCGATGACCCGCGCGTCACCTGGCGCGCCTCGGACGTCCTGCGCGAGCGCACCGGCATCTGCTACGCAAAGTCCCACGCGCTGGTGGCGTTGTGGCGCGCCGAGGGCATTCCGGCGGCGCTGTGCTACCAGAAGTTCGACGTCCTGCACGGCCTGGTGGCGCTCAGGCTTCCGGGGGAGGAGCGGTGGGCGCGGCAGGATCCGCGCGGGAACAGGCCCGGCGTCGACGCGCGGTTCCGGCTGGACCGGGAGCAGCTCGCGTTCCCCGTGCGCCCACAGTCCAATGAACTGGACTATCCGGTTCTGTTTGCTGAACCTCGCCCGGCCGTGCTCCAATGCCTCAAAGAGGCCCCCGACCGGTCCCGTCTGTGGCAGACGCTCCCCACCGCACTCTGAGGAACTCCCGCACCGATGACCCATCCCCCGCACGTCTCCGACGAGGTGTACGCCCTCGCCCCAAGCTTCGCCCACCTCGTCATCGAGGCTCGCGGCCTGACCAACGGCCCGAGCGACGAGGCCGGTTCGGCGCTGCTGGACGAGGCCACCCGCCGCCTCGCCGAGCGCCTCGGCGGCCGCGCCCCGCAGGACGACCGGCACATCGCCGCCTGGCGCGCCGCGTACACCGCCTTCGGCGCCAAGCCGTCGCGCACCCGCAACTCCGCCGAAGCGCTGGCCAGGCGGGCCCTGGCGGACGGCGGACTGCCGCGCGTCAACCGGCTCGTGGACCTCTACAACGCCGTCAGCGTCGCCCACCTCATCCCCGTGGGCTGCGAGGACCTGGACCGTATTCAGGGCGGTATGCGGCTCGTACGAGCCACCGGCGAGGAGCCGTTCGTCACCGCCGCCGGCGGCGTGGAGGTCATCGAGCACCCGGAGCCCGGTGAGGTGGTGTGGTGCGACGACGCGGGCGTCACCTGCCGCCGCTGGAACTGGCGGCAGGGCCTGCGCACCCGCCTCACTGAGGAGTCCGTGAGCGCGCTGTTCCTGCTGGAGCGGATGGCGCCGGAGGAGCTGACGACCGCCGGCGCCGAACTCGCCGAAGCGCTCCAGAAGGCGTGCCCGCGGGCCCGCGTCGAGATCGGTGAGGTGCGCACACGCTGACGCCGGGCGCGGCCGGACCGCCCCGGCCGCGAGCGTGCGGCCAGGTGCCTCGCGCGACGACGTCCCGTCGTTACGCGAGGCCGACCGCCCCGTCGTTACGCGAGATTGCCCGGAGCCGCCGGGGCGCTGCCGCCCAGGTGGGCCGGAATCCACCAGGTGTCCTCGGGACCCTTGGGGCGGACGGGGTAGGCGCGCTGCGCCGCCTCCAACAGGTCCTGTACCCGGGCCCGCAGCCGGTCGCTGATCTTCTCGGCCTGCTCCGCCGGATCGGCTTCCATCGGCTCGCCCACCCGGATCGTGATCGGAACGTGGTTGCGTCCCAGATCCCGCTTGTGGCCCTTGGTCCACAGCCGCTGGGTGCCCCACAGCGCCATCGGCAGCAGCGGCACCCCGGCCTCCTGCGCCAGCCTGGCCGCGCCGGACTTGAAGTTCTTCAGCGTGAAGGACTCGGAGATCGTCGCCTCGGGGAAGACGCCGATGATCTCGCCCGAGCGCAGGGCGGTCAGCGCGTGCTTGTAGGCGTGCATGCCCTGGGCGCGGTCCACCGGTATGTGCTTCATCGCGCGCATCAGCGGCCCCGACACCTTGTGCCGGAAGACCGAGTCCTTGGCCATGAAGCGCACCAGGCGCTTGGCCGGTCGCGCCGCCAGGCCGCAGAAGACGAAGTCGAGGTACCCGATGTGATTGCTCACCAGAACCGCGCCACCGCGCCGCGGGATGTTCTCGGCACCGGCGATGTCGAACTTCAGGTCGAGCGCCTTGAAGACCGTACGGGCGGCGCCGATCACCGGCGGATAGACGAGCTCTGCCATGTTCGGGGGACCCCTTTTCTGTTCCTGGGGAGGGTTCTCCCGGCGGAAAGCTACGCGGCCGTAAGAGTGCGGCTTCCGGGAGATCGTGCCCGATTCACGGGCGTGGCGGCTACCGCCCCGGGGGCCACGGCCGGGAGATTCTCGTCACGTGGTGTACATGTCATCCGCTACCCGCAGCCTCGGAACATACACCGCGCCCCCTCCGGACGGCACCCGAACCCCGGGGAAGCTTCCCGTTCGCGCGGATGCTGGACTGGGGAGGAACGGACGTGAAGGTGTGCGGCGCGACGGGAGGCCGGCGGTGCGAGGGCGGGACGAGGGGTCGACGGGGCCGCGGCTGGGCGCCGCCGATATCGGCGCCGAACTGGGGGAGCGGGCCACGCTGCTGCAGTTCTCCAGCGCCTTCTGCCAGCCCTGCCGCGCCACCCGGCGCACCCTCGCCGAGGTCTCGGCCATGGTCGGCGGGGTGGCCCACGTCGAGATCGACGCCGAGGACCGGCTGGACCTGATGCGGAGCCTGGACATCGCGCGCACCCCCACCGTCCTGGTGCTCGACGCGACCGGCGCGGTCGTACGCCGCGCCGCCGGCCAGCCCCGCAAGGCGGACGTCATCGCCGCGCTGGGCGCCGCGGTCCGTGATTGATCTCCCAGTTACCGGGCGTCACTTGACGCTGTGGGTCACACGTCGTCACGCTGACGTGATGCGGCCTGGACCCCTTCTGTACGGACGCGCGCACGTGGACCTTCTGCGGACCGCCGGCGCGCTCTGTCCGCGCGTGTGAGCGACGACGACATCAGCGCCGCCGGGAGCCGCACCGCTGCCGGCCGCGCCGCCTGGGCTCGTACACCACCTCAGAAGGACAGCTCCATGACGGCTTCCCCCGCTCTCGGCACGCCCCCCACCGCCACGCACTCCACCGCCACGCCCGAACTCCTGCGTTCGGTCTTCCGGCAGCACGCCGCGGGCGTCGCGGTGATCACCGCCCACGGATCCCGCCCGGTCGGCTTCACCGCCACCTCCCTGACCTCCGTCGCCGCCGACCCGCCGCTGCTCTCGTTCGGCATCGGCACCGGCTCCTCCAGTTGGCCGGTCGTCGCCGAGGCCGAGCACGTCGGCGTCCACATACTCGGCGAGCACCAGAGGGAGCTGGCCGCCACCTTCGCCCGCAGCGGCGCCGACCGCTTCGGGCCCGGCACCTCCTGGCGCACCGGTCCCGAGGGCGTCCCCCTGCTGGACGGTGTGCTGGCGTGGCTGGTGTGCAAGGTGGTGGCGCGGGTGCCCGCCGGCGATCACCGGATCATGCTCGCCCAGCCCCTGCTCGGCGACCCCGCGGGACCCGGCCGGCCGCTGCTGTACCACCAGGGCCGCTTCAACGCGCTGCGCGACTGAGAGGTTCCCGTTCCCCCGCGTCGTCACCGGGCCGGGGCCGTTGGCAAGGTCACAGTTCGACGGCCTTGCTTCGGGGCACCAGACTGGATGTACTGGCGAGTAATATGACGGTCGGCGCGGGGAACCGCATCCGACCGGGAGCCGCCCCCACAGGCGCCTATGCTGCCAGCACAAGGCAGTTCTGAAGAGACGAGCAGGTAGGAGAGCCGGCGTGAGCTTGAGGATCGTTGTCTGTGTGAAGTACGTGCCCGACGCCACCGGCGACCGGCACTTCGCCGAGGACCTGACCGTCGACCGCGACGACGTGGACGGCCTTCTCTCGGAGCTCGACGAGTACGCCGTCGAGCAGGCCCTCCAGATCAAGGAAGCCGCCGACGACGCGGAGATCACGGTTCTGACCGTCGGCCCCGAGGACGCCAACGACGCGCTGCGCAAGGCGCTGTCGATGGGCGCCGACAAGGCCGTCCACGTCGAGGACGACGACCTCCACGGCACCGACGCGCTGGGCACCTCCCTCGTGCTCGCCAAGGCCATCGAGAAGACCGGCTACGACCTGGTCGTCTGCGGTATGGCCTCCACCGACGGCACCATGGGCGTCCTGCCCGCGCTGCTCGCCGAGCGGCTGAACGTGCCTCAGGTCACGCTGCTCTCCGAGGTCGCCGTGGCCGACGGCAAGGTGACCGGCCGCCGTGACGGCGACACCGCCAGCGAGCAGTTGGAGGCCGCGCTGCCGGCCGTCGTGTCCGTCACCGACCAGTCCGGTGAGGCCCGTTACCCCTCCTTCAAGGGCATCATGGCGGCGAAGAAGAAGCCGGTGGAGTCCCTGGACCTGGAGGACCTGGAGATCGAGGCGGACGAGGTCGGTCTCGAGGGTGCCTGGACCAAGGTCGAGGACGCCGCCGAGCGCCCGGCCCGTACGGCGGGCACGATCGTCAAGGACGAGGGCGAGGGCGGCAAGCAGCTCGCCGAGTTCCTCGCGGGCCAGAAGTTCATCTGACCGCCGCGGGTCCGGGGCGCGTCCCCGGTCACCCCGGAGTCTGAACCGGCCCGACGCCCCCTCAACCGCCCTCATTCTTCCCGCAGGAGAGTCATCCCATGGCTGAAGTCCTTGTCTACGTCGACCACGTGGACGGCGCCGTCCGCAAGCCCACCCTCGAACTGCTCACCCTCGCCCGCCGCATCGGCGAGCCGGTGGCCGTGCACCTCGGTGCCGGCGCGGACACCGCCGCCCCGGTTCTCGCCGAGCACGGCGCGGTCAAGGTCCTGACCGCCGACGCGCCGGAGTTCGCCGAGTACCTCGTCGCCCCCAAGGTCGACGCGCTCCAGGCCGCCTACGACGCCGTGTCCCCGGCCGCCGTACTCGTGCCGTCCTCCGCGGAGGGCAAGGAGATCGCGGCCCGCCTCGCGGTCCGTATCGGCTCCGGCATCATCACCGACGCCGTCGACCTGGAGGCCGGCGACGAGGGCCCGGTGGCGACGCAGTCCGTCTTCGCGGCGTCCTTCACCACCAAGTCCCGCATCACCAAGGGCACCCCGGTCATCACCGTCAAGCCCAACTCCGCCGCCCCGGAGGCCGCCCCGGCCGCCGGTACGGTCGAGCAGCTCGCGGTGACCGTCGCCGAGTCCTCCAAGGGCACCAAGATCGTCTCGCGCACGCCGCGCGAGTCGACCGGCCGCCCGGAGCTGACCGAGGCAGCGATCGTGGTCTCCGGTGGCCGTGGCGTCAACGGCGCCGAGAACTTCCCCGTCATCGAGGCGCTCGCCGACTCCCTCGGCGCGGCCGTCGGCGCCTCGCGTGCCGCGGTGGACGCCGGCTGGTACCCGCACACCAACCAGGTCGGCCAGACCGGTAAGTCGGTCTCGCCGCAGCTCTACATCGCCGCGGGCATCTCGGGCGCGATCCAGCACCGCGCCGGTATGCAGACCTCGAAGACCATCGTCGCCATCAACAAGGACGCCGAGGCGCCGATCTTCGACCTGGTCGACTACGGCGTGGTCGGCGACCTGTTCGACGTCGTCCCGGCGCTCACCGACGAGGTCAAGTCCCGCAAGGGCTGAGCCACGCCGGGCCGCCGGCCCCGCAGACGGCCGGGGCCCCGTACGCACCACGCGTACGGGGCCCCGGCCGTTTCGTGCCCGGTCAGGCGTCCGTCCGCGTGCTCGGTCAGGCGCCCGTCGCCCCGTCGATCCGTTCGCGCAGCAGGTCCGCGTGGCCGTTGTGGCGGGCGTACTCCTCGATCATGTGCACATAGATCCAGCGCAGGTTCAGCGTGCGGCCCCGGCTGGCGGCGAAGGTTTCGTCCAGGCCGCGGTCCGCCACCTTCGCGTCGCAGGTCTCGATCTCGGCGCGGAAGGCCGCGAAATCCGCCTCCGCGCCGGCCGGGTCGGCGTGGTCGAAGTCGCCGTCCGGGGCCTCCTCGGTGCAATAGAGGTCGCCGACCTCCTCGGCGAGGAAGCGCCGCCGGAACCAGACCCGTTCCACCTCCGCCATGTGCCGCACCAGGCCGAGCAGGGTGAGGCCGGAGGGCGGGGTGTTCGCCTCGGTGAGCTGGTCGGCGGTGAGCCCGGCGCACTTGGCGAGCAGCGTGTCGCGGTGGAAGTCCAGCCAGCCCTGGAGCATGTCCCTCTCGCCGGCCGCCGTCGGAAGTTCCCTGCGGTCAATACGTGGTGCGATCCATGTCATGCGGGGGAGTGTGTCGAAGAGGAGGGGCGCGCGCCACGGAGTTTGCGGGCCGAGCGCCGGGCCCGTGACCTGCGTCGCCACGGGTAAGGAAGTGTTGACCTCGCTACTCGACGCGACTAACTTCGCTATACGGATTGTTGATTCCGTTACGCGGAAAACGCTCGATCGTCGGGCGGGAGCACCGGGAGGGTGTCGAATGGGGCAGCAGGAGACCGTGGCGACGAGCCTTGCGCACACCGTACGCGAGGGAATCGGAGCCGCTCTCGCCGAGGTCGACGCCGACCTGGCACGGCGCTACCCGGGCGACCCCGGCACCCGTCAGCCCGTCCACACCGTCTACGTCCCCGGCGACGTCTTCACCGCCGGCACCCTCCGCTCCTGGGGCGACCAGGCCCTCGCCGCCCTCGACGAGCACGCCCCCGACGCCGGTGCGCTGGCCGCCGTCCTGGGGATCTCCGACGACCTCGCCGCGCCGGTCCACGACCGGGTCCGCGCGAAGCTGGAGCGCGAGCCGGTCGAGGACCTGCGCATCGACTTCGAGGACGGCTACGGCCCCCGCCCGGACGCCGAGGAGGACGAGGCCGCCGCCCGCGCCGCCGCCCTCGTCGCCGCCGCCTTCCAGGACGGCACCGCCGCCCCGTACATGGGCATCCGAATGAAGTGCATGGAAGCCGCCGTCCGCGACCGCGGCATCCGCACCCTCGACATCTTCCTCACCGGCCTCATGCGGGCCGGCGGCCTGCCCGACGGCCTGGTGCTGACCCTGCCCAAGGTCACCTACGCCGAGCAGGTCACCGCCATGGTGCGACTGCTGGAGGCGTTCGAGAAGGCGCACGGCCTGGAGAGCGGCCGGATCGGCTTCGAGATCCAGATCGAGACCACCCAGTCGATCCTGGGCGCCGACGGCCGCGCCACCGTCGCCCGCATGATCGAGGCCGCCGAGGGCCGCGCCACGTCCCTGCACTACGGCACCTTCGACTACAGCGCCTCGTGCGGCGTCAGCGCCGCCCACCAGTCGCTCGACCACCCGGTGGCCGACCACGCCAAGGCGGTCATGCAGGTCGCGGCGGCCGGTACGGGCGTCCGGCTGTCCGACGGCTCCACCAACGTCCTCCCCGTGGGCCCCACCGCGCAGGTCCACGACGCCTGGCGGCTCCACCACGGCCTGGTGCGCCGGTCGCTGGCCCGCGCCTACTACCAGGGCTGGGACATGCACCCCGGCCACCTGCCCACCCGTTACGCGGCCGTCTACGCCTTCTACCGCGAGGGCCTGGAGCAGGCCGCGGCCCGGCTCGCGGCGTACGTGGCCAAGGCCGGCGGCGACGTCATGGACGAGCCCGCCACCGCCAAGGCCCTCAGCGGCTACCTCCTGCGGGGTCTGGACTGCGGCGCCGTCGACGTCGCCGAGGTCGCCCGCCTCACCGGCCTGACCCGCGCCGACCTCGACGCCCTCGCCGGCCGCCCGGCCAAGACGGGCTGACCGGCGCGGGCGGGCGGCTTCCGGCCGTCCGCCGCGTGCGGTTCGGCCGTCCGCCGTGTCATCGGCACCGCGTTGTCGGCGCTGTGTCGCCGGCGCCGCGTCGTCGTCCGCCGCCCTCGCGCGGTGCCTCTCCGGCGCCGCGCGGGGGCGGCGTCGTCTCGGCCGGCGCGCTCGGAGGGGCGGGCGAGGCGCCCCGCCCGCCCCGTCAGACCGCGTCCTCCGGCCGGATCTCGCCCGACCCCCGGGCGATCAGCCGGGTGGGGATCTCCACGCTGCGCGGCGGCTCGCCGACGCCCTCCAGGCGGCGGAAGAGCAGCGCGGCGGCGGTCCGGCCCATCCGGGCCGCGTCCTGCGCGACGACCGTGATGGCGGGCCGGACCAGGTCGGCCAGCTCGAAGTCGTCGAAGCCCACCAGCGCCACCGGGCGCGGCCGTTCGCGCAGCACCCGCACGGCGGTGACGGTGACCCGGTTGTTGCCGGCGAAGAGCGCGGTGACCGGCTCGGGGCCGTCCAGCATCGCGGTGGCCGCGGCCCGCACCCGCTCGGGGGCGGTGGGGCCCAGCGACACCCACGACTCCGCGACCGGCAGGCCGGCGGCCGCCATCGCGGTGCGGTAGCCGCGCAGCCGCTCCCGCGCCGTGTGGATGCGCGGCTGGTCGCCGATGAAACCGATCCTGCGGTGGCCGTGCGCGATGAGGTGGGCCACCGCCTCCCGGGAGCCGCCGAAGCTGTCGGACAGCACGGCATCGGCCTCGATCCGGCCGGCCGGGCGGTCCACGAAGACGGTGGCGATCCCGGCGGCGATCTCCGGCTCCAGATAGCGGTGGTCGTCGCCGGCCGGGATGACGACCAGACCGTCCACCCGCCGCGCGCACAGCGCGAGCACCAACTCCTGTTCACGCGCCGGGTCCTCGGCGCTGGAGCCGTTGATCAGCAGGGCGCCGTGATCGCGCGCGACCTCCTCGACGGCGCGGCTGAGCGGGCCGTAGAAGGGGTCGGCGAGATCTTCGAGCACCAGCCCGATGCTGGCCGTACGGCCCTTGCGCAGGATGCGGGCGGAGTCGTTGCGGCGGAAGCCCAGGGCGGTGATGGCCTCCTGGACGCGCCGTTCGGTGTCCGGGGTGACGCCGGCTTCGCCGTTGACCACGCGGGAGACCGTCTTCAGGCCCACCCCGGCCCGGGCCGCGACATCCTTCATCGTGGGGCGGGTGCCGTAGCGGCGGGAGGCGTCCCGGGCGGTGTCGGTCACGGTGCGCGGTCCTGATTCTGCCGGGGACGGGTGTGGCGTCGAGCATAGCCTCTAGACAACGTTGTCAAGAGGCGGAAGACTGGCGTCCCCACCGCCGGGCCGGCACGCCCCCGGCCCGCGCCCACCAGGAGATTCCACACCCATGCAGACGGACCTCAGCGCAGCGCTGGACATCGGCGGCACGAAGATCGCCGGCGCTCTGGTGGACGGCCGCGGCAGGCTGCTCCTGCGCGCCACGCGGCCCACGCCCGCCGACGAGGACGGGGCGGCGGTCATGCGGGCGGTGGCCGAGGTGCTCGCGGAACTGACCGCCGGACCCGACTGGGCCCGGGTGGGCGCGGTCGGCATCGGCAGCGCGGGCCCGGTGGACGCCTCGGCCGGCACCGTCAGCCCGGTGAACATCCCCGGCTGGCGCGACTTCCCGCTGGTCGCCGAGGTGCGGGCGCTGGTCGGGCCGCGCCCGGTGGTCCTGGTGGGCGACGGCGCGGCGATGACCGCCGCCGAACACTGGCAGGGCGCCGCGCGCGGTCACGCCAACGCGCTGTGCATGGTGGTCTCCACCGGCGTCGGCGGCGGGCTCGTCCTGAACGGGCGCCTGCACCCGGGCCCCACCGGAAACGCCGGTCACATCGGCCACATCAGCGTCGATCTGGACGGCGATCCGTGCCCGTGCGGCGCCCGCGGCTGCGTCGAGCGGATCGCCAGCGGCCCCAACATCGCCCGCCGCGCCCTGGCGAACGGCTGGCGGCCGGGCCCCGGCGGGGACGCGAGCGCCGCCGCCGTCGCCGCCTCCGCGCACGCCGGCGACCCGATCGCGGTGCGCTCCTTCGAGCGGGCCGCGCGGGCACTGGCCGCCGGCATCGCCGCCACCGCCACGCTCGTGGAGGTCGACATCGCGGTCATCGGCGGCGGGGTCGCGGGCGCGGGCGAGATCCTGTTCGCGCCCCTGCGCGCGGCCCTGCGCGACTACGCGACCCTGTCGTTCGTGGCGGGCCTGACCGTCGTGCCCGCCCGGATGGGAACGGACGCAGGGGTGGTGGGCGCCGCCGCGGCCGCCGCACAACAGTCCCGTCTCGATGCCTTCCTCCCTGTCCCCTGACGGCCCACGGGCCCCCGCTCCGCCCCTTAGTCTGGTCCCGGCCACCGCACACGGGCAGTGACACAGGTATCGAGGGGATCGGGCGACGGTGACACCGGGGGAGCGTGAGCAGCGCGGAGCGGACGAGGCGAGCGGGGCGGGTGGTGTGGGGAGCCCGGGGGAGCCGGGAGGTGCCCCCGCGCCGGACGCGCCGGCACATCCCAGTACACCCGCCGCTTCGAGCACACCGGCCGCTCCAAGCACACCGGCCGCTCCAAATACACCGGCCGCTCCCGTCGCGGCGGCCGCGAGCGGCCCCAAGCGCGGCACCGACGCCGATCTGACCGGCCGGGTTCTCGGGGGCCGCTACCGCGTCACCGGTCAACTGGGCCGCGGCGGCATGGGCGTGGTCTGCCGCGCCGTGGACGAGGTCCTGGGCCGCGAGGTCGCGGTGAAGGTACTGCGCGCCTACACCGACGCCTCCGCCCCGGAACTGGCCGACCTGCGCACCCGTATGCAGCGCGAGGCGCGCGCCGCGGCCCGGATCCGGCACTCCGGCGTGGTCACCGTGCACGACGTCATCGACGAGGACGGCCGGCCGGTCATCGTCATGGAGCTGGTGGAGGGCCCGTCGCTGGACGACGCCCTCGCCGAGCGGGGCGCGCCCGACCCCAGGGAGATCGCCCGCATCGGCGCGGAGGTCATGGACGCGCTGGACGCGGCCCACCAGGTCGGCGTGCTGCACCGGGACGTCAAGCCCGGCAACGTGCTGCTGGACCGCTCCGGCCGGGTGGTCCTGACCGACTTCGGCATCGCCAGCATCGAGGCGCCGGGCGACGGCGCGACCACGAACATCACCCGCAGCGGCGAACTGGTCGGCTCCCTCGACTACCTGCCGCCCGAGCGGGCCCAGGGCCAGGACCCCACGCCGGCCTCGGACATCTGGTCGCTGGGCATGACCCTGTACGCGGCGGTGGAGGGCGGCGGCGCGCCGTTCCGCCGTACGTCGGTGTGGTCCACGCTCACCGCGATCGTCACCGAGCCGCTGCCCGAGCCGCGCCGGGCCGGGCCGCTCGCGCCCGTCCTGCGGGCGCTGATGGCCAAGAACCCGACCGAGCGGCCGTCCGCCGCCGAGGCGCGGAGCATGCTTCGGGCGGTGGCCGAGGGCCGGGAACCGGCGGTGGCGCCGGGCCCGGCGCAGGTGCCCACCGCGACGGACATCCGGGTGGTCCCGCCGCCGCAGGTACCGCATCCGCCCCAGCCGCCGCAGGCCGCGCACCCCCAGGCCGCGCACCCGCAGCCCGGCGGCAACGGCGCGTCCGCGCCCGCCAGTTGGCTTTCGGGACCCGGCGCGCAAGCCGCACCGGCGGCCCCTGGCGCGGCCGCGTCCCCCGCTGATGCCGCCGCCCCGCCCGCCGCCGGTCCCGCCTACGACCCGCCGGGCGTGGTGAGCGGGCCGTCCGTCGGGAGCACGGGCACGTATCCCTCTCGCGGCGCCTCCCCCGAAGGGGACACCGCACGGCTGCCCGCGCGCCGGCGCCGGCGGCTGGCGCTAGCCCTGGCGGCGGTCCTCGCGGTGCTCGCCGCCGGCGGCGGCGTGACGTACGCGCTGATCGGCGGTGGACCGGACCGGACCGTCGCGGACGGCGGGCCCTCGCCGGCGCGGCCGGCGGACAAGCCCGGGCCGGCCGGCGAGCCGAGCGCCGCCTCCGGCAAGAGCGGCGGCAAGGACACGGACAAGGGCGACG
Organism: Streptomyces sp. NPDC031210; assembly: GCF_055570395.1. Taxonomy (NCBI): domain Bacteria; kingdom Bacillati; phylum Actinomycetota; class Actinomycetes; order Kitasatosporales; family Streptomycetaceae; genus Streptomyces; species Streptomyces sp. NPDC031210. Next base: position 176,075 of record NZ_JBVIHH010000007.1, on the reverse strand, counting down.
CCGAGGACAAGGGGAAGGGCGCCTCGCCCTCCGCGTCCGGCAGGCCCACCGGCGAGGCCACCGGCAAGAGTCCCAAGCCCGGTGCCACGGACGGCAGCCCCGGCAGCCACGAGGGCGGCGCGGCCGCGGGCGGCGCGCAGGGCGGCACCGACGGCGGTGGTTCCGGCGGCTCGGACGGCGGCACGTCCGGTGACGGCGGTGACGGCGGCAGCGGCGGCGACCCCACCGAGGGCCCGTCGTGCGTGGACGTCGGCGGCGGCAAGGCCAACTGCGACGTATGGCGTAGCGCCACGTCCTACACCGAGTCCTTCCAGCAGGCCGGCACCCTCAACATGGGCACCAACTACTTCTACTGCCAGGCGAATCTCGGCCGCCGCGAGACGTACGGGAAGTGGACGAACGTCTGGTGGGCGAAGACCGACGACGACAGCGGCAACTCCGGTGTCTACGTCAGCGTCGTCTACCTCACCGGTGGGGAGAACGACCAGCCCATCCCCGGGCTGCGCACCTGCTGAGCCGCGTCGGTCACGGCGCGGCGGAGACCCGGTAGACGACGGTGGCGTGCGCCGGAACGGTCGCGGAGATGTCGCCCGTGGTCAGGGAGTCGCGGTGCCGCCACAGGTCGCGCAGGCGGTAGGAGGCGGCCCGCGGAAGGCCGGCGTCCGCCGCGGTGGTGGCGATCCGCCGCGGCCACCCGGTCTCGTTGAACAGCGCGACCGCGCGGTCCCCGTTCGCCAGCCGCTTGACCAGCGTCCAGCGGCCGGCGTCGGAGGCGCGCACCCGGGCCTGGTCACCCAGCGGGTCCTGGTCCAGCGCGATGACCTCCTTGTTCCCCAGGATCTCGAAGGTGCGCGGGGTGGCCCGGCGCAGATCGGTGCCGATCAGCAAAGGGGCGGCCATCATCGACCACAGGGTGAAGTGGCTGCGGTATTCGGTGTCCGTCATGCCGCCGTTGCCGACCTCCAGCATGTCCGGGTCGTTCCAGTGCCCGGGCCCGGCGTACGGCGCCAGCGGAAGATTCCGCTTCAGGATGGAGAGCATGCTCGGCCAGGTGTCGCCGATGTCCCCGGTCGTACGCCACAGATGCCCTACGTCCGACGCCCATTCCCAGGGCTTGTTCTCGCCCCACTCGCAGATGCTGTAGACGAGGGGCCGGCCGGTGGCCTCCAGCGCGTCGCGCATGGCGCGGTACCGCTGCCGGGCGTCCACGCCCTGGTTGTTGCAGTTGTCGTACTTGAGGTAGTCCACGCCCCAGTCGGCGAACTGCCGGGCGTCGGAGGTCTCGTGGCCCAGTCCGCCGGGGAATCCGTTCTCGTCGCAGGTCTTGGTGCCGGCGCTGGTGTAGATGCCGAACTTCAGGCCCTTGGAGTGGACGTAGTCGGCGAGGGCCGCGATGCCGTGCGGGAAGCGCCGCGGATCCGGGACGAGCTTGCCGTTCGTGTCCCGGGCCGGCAGCGCCCAGCAGTCATCGAGATTGACGTACCGGTAGCCCGCGTCCTTCAGGCCCTTGGTGACGAGGAGGTCGGCGATGCCCTTGACCATGGCTTCGTCGAACTCGGCGCGGCAGTGGGTCGAGTTCCAGTTGTTGAACCCCATCGGCGGGGTGCGCGCGGGCCCGTCGGTACGCACCGGCCCGTCCGTACGCGCCGGCCCGTCGGCAGGACGGGGCGCGCCGGGGACGTGGGTGGTGCCCGCCGTGCACAGCAGTGCGGCGGTCAGCGCTCCGGCGGCGCGCAGGTGCGCTCGCCGGAAGGTGGTGCGGAGAGGAACGCGCATGAGGGGCGTCTCCGTCCTCGCGAAGGTGTGGGGAAGCGAAGCCGGGGACCGCCGGCGGCACCCGGTGCCGGTGGACCGGCGACTGTTCGCGACTGTTCACCGTAGGGACCGTTGGACTCTGTTGGAAGAGGGCGTCTGGCGTTCGCTTCTGTTGAATTCCGTGCCGTCTTTGGTCGCACGCCCGTTCGTCCCGGGCCGCCGTCATATGCGGCATCCGCCGTGCCGCCGACGGCCGGGAGCCCGGTGCGCGGAGGGGGTTTCGGTGTTGGAGGGGCGGGGGAGCGCTTGTTTGCCGGGGGAATCTGCGCCGTTCCCGGTCGTGCGCGCGGCCCGTGATCCCGAGCGTTTCCGTGGCAGGGTGTTGCGGGCAACTCACCTGGGTCTAGGGAAGAGGGGAAACCGTGATCGTCTGGCTGAACGGCACGTTCGGTGCGGGCAAGACCACTGCGGCTCATGAATTGCTCGACCTGCTTCCCGGAAGCACGCTCTACGACCCCGAACTCCTCGGCAGCGGCTTGCGGTTGATGCTTCCCGCCAAACGCTTCGAGGAGATCGACGACTACCAGGACCTGCCGGCCTGGCGGCGCATGGTCGTGGACACCGCAGCGGCCCTGCTCACCGAGGTCCCCGGCCCTCTCGTGACCCCGATGACGCTGCTGCGCCAGGAATACCGCGACGAGATCTTCGGCGCCCTCGCGGCCCGCCGGATTCCCGTACGGCATGTCCTGCTGCACGCGGACGAAACGATCCTGCGTGAGCGGGTCGCGGGCCGGGAGGAGCCCGCGGCGGACACCGGCGGGGACGCGGCCGGCCGCCGGTGGTGCCGGGACCTCCCGGGCCGCTACGCGGACGCCCTGGCCTGGCTCAAGGGCGACGCCCACGTCGTCGACACCAGCCGCCTGACCCCCCGCCAGACCGCCGAACAGATCGCCGAGGCCGTACGCACCGGCGCCGGCTCCTGCGACATCGTGCAGACACCCGAGCCGACCGCCGAGACGCTCGCCGCCGGCGTCCTGCTCTTCGACGACCAGGACCGGGTGCTGCTCGTCGACCCCACCTACAAGCCGGGCTGGGAATTCCCCGGCGGCATCGTGGAACCGGGCGAGGCCCCCGCCCACGCCGGAGTACGCGAGGTCGCCGAGGAACTCGGCATAGAGCTGACCCGCGCCCCCCGGCTGCTCGTCCTGGACTGGGAAGCGCCCCAGCCGCCCGGCTACGGCGGCCTGCGACTGCTCTTCGACGGCGGCACGCTGCCCGGCGACCGGATCCGGAAACTGCTGCTGCCCGGAGCCGAGTTGCGCGACTGGCGCTTCGTCACCGAAGCGGAGGCGGGGGACATGCTGCCGCCGGTGCGCTGGAACCGGCTGCGCTGGGCGCTGCGCGCCCGCGAACGGGGCTGCCCGCTCAACCTGGAGGCCGGCGTCCCGGTCGGCTGACCGGAGCCGGCCCGCCGCCCGGCCGGGCTCGCGCACGGGGCCGGGCCACGCCGCCCGGCCCCGCCCCCCGGCGTCAGCCCCGGCTCTCCGCGTACCGCTGGAGGAACAGCGCCTCGGCCAGCGACAACCGCTCCAACTCCTGCGGCGAGACACTCTCGTTGACGGCGTGGATCTGCGCCTCGGGCTCACTCAGCCCGATCAGCAGGATCTCCGCGTCCGGATACAGCCCGGCCAGGGTGTTGCACAGCGGGATCGAGCCGCCCATACCGGACGTCTGCATCTCCTGCCCGTCGTACGCCTCGCGCATCGCCGCGGCCATCGAGGCGTACGCCGGGCTGCCGGTGTCGGCGCGGAACGGCTGGCCCTGCCCGACCTGCTCGACCGACACCCGCGCGCCCCACGGAGCGGCACCTTCCAGATGCGCGGCGAGCAGCTTCGTCGCCTCCGCCGCGTCGGTGCCCGGCGGCACCCGCAGGCTCACCAGCGCCCGGGCACCGGCGTGGACCGACGGGGTCGCGCCGATCACCGGCGGACAGTCGATGCCGAGCACCGTCACGGCCGGGCGGGCCCAGATCCGGTCCGCGATCGTGCCGCTGCCGATCAGCCCGACACCGTCCAGCACCTTGGCGTCCTTGCGGAACTCCTCCTCGGGATACTGCAGACCCTCCCAGGTGGCGTCCGCGGCGAGCCCCTCGACGGTCGTCGACCCGTCCTCGGCGCGCAGCGAGTCCAGGATCCGGATCAGCGCGGCCAGCGCGTCGGGGGCCGCGCCTCCGAACTGACCGGAGTGCAGATTGCCTTCCAGCGCGTCGACCCGCACCCGCACGAGCGTCATCCCGCGCAGCGTCGCCGTCACCGTCGGCAGCCCGACGCGGAAGTTACCGGCGTCGCCGATGACGATCGCGTCGGCGGCCAGCAACCCGGGATGCGCCTCGGCGTACCGCTCCAGACCGCCGGTGCCCTGCTCCTCGGAACCCTCGACGATCAGCTTCACGCCGACCGGGACGCCACCGTGCTCCCGCAACGCGCGCAGCGCCGTCAGATGCATGATCAGGCCGCCCTTGCAGTCCGCCGCGCCACGGCCGTACCACCGGCCGTCGCGCTCGGTCAGCTCGAAGGGCGGCGATATCCAGGCGGCCTCGTCCAGCGGCGGCTGCACGTCGTAGTGCGCGTACAGCAACACCGTCGGGGCGCCGGCCGGACCGGGCAGGAAGCCGTAGACGGCCTGGCTGCCGTCGGGGGTGTCCAGCAGCGCGACGTCCTCGAAACCGTCGGCCCGCAGCGCCTCCGCGACCCAGTTCGCCGCCGCCGCGCACTCGCTCGGCGGGAACTGGGCCGGGTCCGCGACCGACTTGAAGGCCACCAACTCGGCCAGCTCCGCCCTGGCGCGGGGCTGCAGCGAGGCGACGGTGTGCGCGAGCGGGCTGTCAGACATGGAACGCTCCTTGTGGGCGCGGCGTTGGGTACCTACGGAACGTCCGGCGGAGTGTGCCGGGCGGGCCGGACGTACGGGCATGAGTGCCCCCGATCTTCCCACAGGCACCTCGCGAGACGGCGGCCCGTAGGATGCGGGCGGTACGCGCAGCCAGGCATCGGACGGGAGCAGAAGCACAGGTGAGCAGCGAGCGGGCAGCGGAGGACAACCAGCGGGTGTGGGACGTCGTGGTGGTGGGCGCGGGTCCCGCCGGCGCCTCGGCGGCACACGCCGCGGCCTGTACGGGACGCCGGGTCCTGCTCCTGGAGAAAGCGGAACTGCCGCGGTACAAAACCTGCGGCGGCGGCATCATCGGCCCCTCGCGGGACTCCCTGCCGCCCGGCTTCGAGCTGCCGCTGCGCGACCGCGTCCACGCCGTGACGTTCTCGCTCAACGGCCGGCTGACCCGCACCCGCCGCTCCCGTCACATGCTCTTCGGGCTGATCAACCGGCCGGAGTTCGACGCCGGGCTGGTCGAGTCGGCGAAGGACGCGGGCGCGACGGTCCGTACGGGCGTCACCGTCGCGCGGGTCGAACAGCACGGTGCCGAGGTGCCCGACCGCCGCACCGTCGCGGTGGTGCTGGGCGACGGCGAGGTCGTCCTGGCGCGGTCCGTCGTCGGCGCCGACGGCAGCGCGGGCCGGATAGGGGCGCACGTCGGGGTCAAGCTCGACCAGGTCGACCTCGGCCTGGAGGCGGAGGTCCCGGTGCCCGCGACCGTCGCCGAGGACTGGGCCGGGCGGGTGCTCATCGACTGGGGCCCGATGCCCGGCAGTTACGGCTGGGTCTTCCCCAAGGGCGACACCCTCACCGTCGGCGTGATCTCCGCGCGCGGCGAGGGCGCGGCGACCAAGCGCTATCTGGAGGACTTCATCGGGCGGCTCGGCCTCGCCGGCTTCGAGCCGAGCATCTCCTCCGGCCACCTGACACGCTGCCGCGCCGATGACTCGCCGCTGTCCCGTGGCCGGGTGCTGGTGTGCGGTGACGCGGCCGGCCTGCTGGAGCCGTGGACCCGCGAGGGCATCTCGTTCGCCCTGCGTTCGGGACGGCTCGCCGGCGAATGGGCGGTCCGCGTCGCCGAGGCGCACGACGCGGTGGACGCGCGCCGGCAGGCCCTGAACTACGCCTTCGCCATCAAGTCGGGCCTCGGCGTCGAGATGGGCGTGGGCCGCCGGATGCTCAAGGTCTTCTCCCGCCGCCCCGGCCTCATACACGCCGCGGTCACGGGCTTCCGCCCCGCCTGGCACGCCTTCGCGAAGATCACCCGCGGTACGACGACCCTGGCCGAGATGGTCCGCACCCACGGGATGGCCCGGCGGGCGCTGGAGGCGTTCGACCGGGGGTGAGGGCGCCTGGAACCGTGTCCTGGGTCCGTTCGCTCAGGACTCCGTCACGGTGAGGCGGAAGACGGGGTGGCGGGGCGCCGCGGCGAGGAGTTCCTCGTCGGTGGAGGCGGCGGTGACCTCGCCGAAATAGCTCTTGACCTCCCAGCCCCAGCGCTTGAGATAGGCCCGCAGCACCGCCGGCCTCTCGGCGGGCGGGATCTCCACGGCGGTGAACGGGCTGGTCCGGCGGCCGAGGCGCAGCTCGCCGCCGCCCGCGGCGCGCGTATTGCGTACCCACTCGGAGTCGCCGCGCGCCGAGACGAGATAGCGGCCGTCCTCAAAGGTCAGGGGATTGACGGGGACGCGCCGCCATGTGCCGCTCCTGCGGCCGCGGACCGCCAGGTCGGCCGAGCCGGCGAGGCTGATGCCGCGGCGTGCGAGCCAGCCGATGGCGCCGTTGAGGCGTACGGCGAGACGGCCGGGCTTGCGGTAAGGGGTCGGGGGCTGGGGCTGGGGCCGGGGCTGTGACTCCGACTGCGGCATGAGGTCCTCCGTGGTCCGCGCTCGTGAAGGTGAGCGCCGTACACATTCGAGAGCACTGCTCTCGCTTTAGTGCGCCCAGTGTGGGGAGAGTGGCGCAGCAAATCAAGAGCAGTGCACACAACTGATGCCGCTGCTCTCGTTTTTGTGCGGTGATCCCGGGCGTGGCAGACTGCCGGCCATGACTGCGATCCGAGGGGCCAGGGAACGAGCCCGCAGCGAAGTCACCGCGGCCATCAAGGACGAGGCCCGCAGACAGCTCGCCGCCGAGGGCGCCGCCAAGCTCTCCCTGCGCGCCGTCGCCCGCGAACTCGGCATGGCCTCCTCGGCCCTCTACCGCTACTTCCCCAGCCGGGACGACCTGCTCACCGCGCTGATCGTCGACGCGTACAACGCGGTGGGCGAGGCCGCGGAAGGCGCGGACCGCGCCCGCGGGGGGCCCGGCGCCGACCGCCCCCTCGCCCGTTGGACCGCCATCTGCGCGGCCGTCCGCCGCTGGGCCCTCGCCCATCCGCACGAATACGCCCTGATCTACGGCTCGCCCGTGCCCGGCTACAGCGCCCCGGGCACCACCACCCAGCCCGCGGCCCGGGTCGGCCTGGCCCTGATCGGCGTGGTCCGCGACGCGTACGCCGCGGGCGCCCTCACGGAATCCGCCGAACCGCTGCCCGACGCCGTGGTCGGCGACGCGCTGGCACTCGCCGCCGGACTCGGGGTGGAGCTGCCGGGCGCGGTCGTGGCGCGGCTCATCGGTGCCTGGGCCCAGCTCTTCGGGCTGCTCAGCTTCGAACTCTTCGGCCAGTTCAACCGGGTCGTCGAGGCCCGGGAGGAGTTCTTCGAGCAGTCCGTGCTCCACCTCGCCCGCGGCGTCGGCCTGACGACGCCCCGCTAGAAGCACCCCCGCCAGGACCACCCCGCCAGGACCACCTCGCGCCAGAACCACCTCGCGCCCCGCCAGAACCGCCCCCGCCAGGACCACCTCGCGCCAGAACCACCTCGCGCCCCGCCAGAACCGCCCCCGTCGGAACCACCCCGCGCCCGGCTCCTCGGCGCCTGGCCGCCGCAGCAGGAGTACGCCCGATCCTCCGCGCCCGGCCGCCCCGCCAGGAGTACGCCCGATCCTCCGCTCCCGGCTACTCCCACAGGAGTACGCCCGATCACCGCGCCGGGCTGACGCCGCCCGGCCCCGTCGCCGTCTAGCGTTGCGGACATGGACAACGCACGGCCGCCGTGGGCGCGGCGCTGCCCCGGCCGCTCCTGGGAGCCGTGGCGCTCGCCCGCCGGGGAGGCGCCGAGGAACTGGGCCGGCGCCCGTCTGCCCTGGATCTCGACGCTCGCCGTGACGGTCTTCGTCATGGCCGGCTCCGGGTTCGCCGCCCGCACCCAGCCCGACCGCCTCCCGCTGGACGCCACTGGGCGGGCGCTGCTGTTCGCCGGCGCGGCCCTGCTGCTCTTCCGGCACCGCTGCCCGCGCGCCGTGGCCCTGGCCACCGCGGCCGTCGTGACCGGCTACTTCACCGCCGGCTACCCCTACGGTCCGGTCTTCCTCGTCGTCGCGCTCGGCGCCTTCGCCGCGATCGTCGCCGGGCACCGCCGGGTCGCCTGGTGCGCGCTCGGCGGGGTGTGGGCCGCGCATCTCCTCGTCGGCCACTGGCTCTACCGCTGGCTGCCCCCGCGCGAGGGGCCCCTTCCCTGGGAGCAGGAACTGTTCCCGGCCGCGCTGATGGTGGCGGTGGTCGCCGTCTCCGAGCTGGTGCGGGTACGGCGCGAGCAGTGGGCGAAGGCCCGCGCCGAACGGGCCGCCGCCGAGCGGCGCCGGGCCGACGAGGAACGCCTGCGGATCGCCCGCGAACTGCACGATGTCCTCGCGCACAGCATCTCCGTCATCAACGTCCAGGCAGGCGTGGGCCTGGCCCTGCTCGACAACGACCCGGAGCAGGCGCGGACCGCGCTGACGACGATCAAGGCCGCGAGCAAGGAAGCGCTCGGCGAGGTCCGGCAGGTCCTCGACACCCTCCGCACCCCCGGCGACGCGCCGCGCTCGCCCGCCCCGGGCCTGGACCGGCTGCCCGAACTCACCGAGCAGGCCGGGGGAGCGGGCCTCGCGGTGGACGTGACCACCGAGGGCGCCCGCACGACGCTGCCGCCCGGCGCGGACCTGGCCGCGTTCCGCATCGTGCAGGAGGCGCTCACCAACATCGTCCGCCACTCCGGCTCGCGCACCGCCCGCGTACGGCTCGACTACACCCCGGGTGCCCTGGAGATCATGGTGGACGACGACGGCCCGGCGACCTCCGCCACCGGGGATCCGTCGGTCGGCGGGAACGGCCTGGTCGGCATGCGCGAACGGGCCGCGGCGCTCGGCGGCACCGTCGAGGCGGGCCCCCGCCCGGACGGCGGCTTCCGTGTCGCGGCCCGTCTGCCGCTCGTCGGCGCGCACCACCGTGGACGGGCCGCCGACGCCGGTACGGTGACCCCGACCGCCACCGAGGGGGAGTCGTGATCCGGGTACTGCTCGCCGACGACCAACTGCTGGTCCGGGCCGGCTTCAAGGCGCTGCTGGACTCCCAGCCCGGTATCGAGGTGGTGGGGGAGGCGGCCGACGGGCGGGAAGCGCTGGCCGCGGTGCGCGCGCACCGTCCGGACGTCGTCCTGATGGACATCCGCATGCCGGTGCTGGACGGCCTGGCCGCGACCCGCGAGATCACCGGCGATTCCGGCCTCCCCGACGTCAAGGTCGTCATGCTGACCACCTTCGAGCTGGACGAGTACGTCTTCGAGGCGATCCGGTCCGGCGCCTCCGGCTTCCTGGTCAAGGACACCGAACCCGAGGAGCTGGTGCGGGCCGTCCGTGCGGTCGTCGCGGGTGACGCCCTGCTCTCGCCCGGCGTCACCCGCCGCCTGATCGCCGAGTTCGCCGCCCGTTCCAAGGAGCCGGCCGCGGCCGGGGTGCTGTCGGAACTGACCGACCGGGAGCGCGAGGTGATGGCGCTCGTCGGGATGGGGCTGACCAACGAGGAGATCGCCCGCCGTCTCGTCGTCAGCCCCTTGACCGCCAAGACCCACGTCAGCCGCGCCATGGTCAAACTCGGCGCCCGCGACCGTGCCCAACTGGTCGTCCTGGCCTACGAGTCCGGCCTGGTCCGCCCCGGCTGGCTGGGCTGACCCGGGGCGGGCGGGACGGCCCGCCGGCCGGCCGTCCGCCGGCCTGCCCGGCGACCCGCGCCCGCCCCGGCCGGGCCTCAGATGCCGGAGTTCTCCCGCCACAACCGGGCCAGCGCCTCGTCGCCGTCGACCGACAGGCCGTCCCACGGCAGGCGGTTCCACAGGGCGAGATACAACTCCTCGGCCGGGCCCTCGACCGTGCAGTCCGCCGGTATGGACTCCGGGGCGGTGGCCCGCACCGTGCGCGGCGCCGCCTGGGAGAGGTGCACCGTCCAGTCCGCGTCCACGGCGTCTGTCGCCCGCACCCGCAGGGTCCGGGGCGTGTCCGTACGGGCCTTGCTGCGCTCCGTGGCGTGGATTCCGGCCAGGAGTTCGTCGATGCCGTCGGCGGCGAAGGCGGACGGCAGGGGAGTCAGGGCGGCGCCGGCCGCCTGCTGCGCGTCGACGCGGTGTACCGACGTCTCGTGCGCCTGCCGCCGCGCCCAGAACGCCAGCGGGGAGGGAGCGGGCAGGAAGGTCCAGACCACTAGGTCCCGCGGGGCCGTGTCCAGCGCCCGCACCAGGCCGTCGTGCCCCTCCCGCAGCCAGTCGACGAGCTCCTTGCCCTCCAGCTCGGGACCGGCCGCCGGACGGCTGGCCTCGTCGAGACCGCGCGTGACATAGTCCGCCGCCCAGCGGTGCACCCGCCCCACGTGGCTGACCAGATCCCGCATCCGCCACTCGGGGCAGGCCGGAATCGGGGCCTCGGGGCCGGCCTCCTCGGCGGCGTCGGCCAGCAACGCCCCGTCCAGTCGCAGTGTTTCGACGAACTCAGTGATCTCCATGCCGTCGAGTGTGCCAGCCGCCACTGACAGCGCGGCGCCGCGGGTGACCGGGCCGCCGACGGGTGACCGGGCCGCCGACGGAAGAACGCGGTGAGCGCGAGGCGGGTCCACGGCGCCCGCCGGTCGGTGGGATGCTGGCCGCGGCTCGCGAAAGGGCCGTCCGTATCGTGTTCAGCCGTATCCTGTTCCGCCTCCGCGTTTTGTTCCGCGTCGGCACAAAGTCAGAATAGAGCCGTGACCCACACTCGGACAACCAGGCTGGAGCGGGGCCGTGGCGCCCTCGGTCCCGCACTGGAGCTCGTACACACCGGGCGCGCGCCCACGCGCGCCGTCCTCACCGCCGAACTCGGCGTGACCCGCGCGACGGCGGGCGCGGTGGCCGCCGAGCTCGAAGCGCTCGGCCTGATCACCGTCGACTCGCGGCCGACCGCCTCCGCCGGCTCCCAAGGGCGGCCCTCCCACCGGCTGTTCATCAACGACACCGGCCCCGTCGTACTCGCCGCGCAGATCCACGCCGACGGCTTCCGTGTCGCCCTCGTCGGCCTCGGCGGGCGCATCGTGGCCACCACGACGGGCTGCGGCACGATCCCCGCCGACCCCGCCCACGTCCTCGCCGAGGTCGTGGAGGCCGGCTCCGCCCTGCTGCGCGAGACCGGCCGGCGGTGTCTGGGCGCGGGTCTCGCCGTGCCGTCCGCCGTGGCCGAACCGGACGGCGAGGCCCTCAACCCGCTGCACCTGGCCTGGCCATCGGGCGCCCCGGTGCGCGCGCTGTTCCTGCGTGCGCTCGCCGACGCCAAGATCCCCGGCGTGACCGGGACCATCGGCTTCACGGGCAACGATGTCAACCTCATGGCGCTCGCCGAACACCGGCACGGTGCCGGGTGCGGCGCCCGCGACCTGCTGTGCGTGGCCTCCGGCCACCGGGGTGTCGGCGGGGCGCTGGTGCTGGACGGGCGCCTGCACAGCGGCAGTTCGGGCCTCGCGCTGGAAGTGGGCCACCTGACCGTCAACCCCGAGGGCGCGCCCTGTCACTGCGGCAGCCGCGGCTGCCTGGACGTCGAGGCGGACCCGCTCGCCTTCCTCGCCGCCGCCGGCCGCGACCCGGGCCCTGAGGTCTCCCAGCTCCACCAGGCCGCCGACCTGCTACGTCACGAGTACGCCGACCCGGCGGTGCGCGCCGCGGCGGATCTGCTCATCGACCGCCTCGGCCTCGGCATCGCCGGGCTGGTCAACATCCTCAACCCCGACCGCATCATCCTCGGCGGCCTGCACCGCGCCCTGCTGGAGGCCGACCCGGACCGGCTGCGGGCGGTGGTCGCCGACCGCAGCCTGTGGGGACGCAGCGGCGGCGTACCGATCCTGCCGTGCAGCCTGGACCACAACAGCCTTGTCGGCGCGGCGGAACTCGCCTGGCAGCCGGTGCTGGACGACCCGCTGGTGGTGGTCGGCCGCTGACCGCGCGTGGCCACCCACTGCCCAGTACCGCGGGGTACGCCTAGGCTTCGCCCCATGGTTCCCGAAGCGCTCGCCCGCAGCCCGTACGTCAGCCTGGTCACGTACCGCAGGAACGGCACCCCGGTGGCCACGCCCGTGTGGGCGGTGGCCGACGGGGCGGAGCTGCTGGTGTGGACGCGGGACGACAGTTGGAAGGTGAAGCGGCTGCGCCGAGACCCGCGGGTGACCGTGACCGCGTGCGATGTGCGCGGCCGGATCGCGGCGGGTGCGCCGACGGCCGAGGGCACCGCCCGGCTGCTGGAGGGCGGTGCCGCGCTCGGCCGCGTGCGCAAGGCGATGGCGGGCAAGTACGGGCTGCGGTTCCGGCTGATGGACACCGGCGGCGCGCTGCTGCGGCGGGGCAGACGGCCGCATGTGGGGATCGCCGTCACCCTGTGAGCCTGTCACCGACGGATCCTCGATCCGCCGGCTCCCGCTCCCGGTCGGCCGTCCGCTCCCGGTCGGCCGTCCGCTCCCGGTCGGCCGTCCGCGGCCAGTCGGCCGCGAACGCCCGGGCCGGGTTCGCCGTCAGGAAGCGCGTCACCAGGTCCTCGCCCAGGGTGAGTGCCAGCCGCTGACGGTGGCGGCCCAGCAGATACGGCATGCCGGGCCCGCCGCTGACCGACCGCGCGCCGGCCGTCGTGGTGTCGCCGCCCAGCAGGATCCGGTCGCCGTGCCCGGCGTCGGCGAGCGCGGCCAGCGCGTCGGGCAGCCGCCAGTCGGTCGCGTGATGGGCGCGCGAGGGGCCGTCCAGCGCCAGATACGCGCCGGACTCGGCGGCCAGCCGGTGCGTGGTGAGGTCCGGCGCGCGGTTGAGGTGGCCGAGGACCACCCGGTGCGGTGGGACGCCCAACTCCCCGCAGAGCAGGTCGAGTACGTCCAGCGCGCCGGTGCCCAGCTCCAGGTGGACGCCGATGGCGGCGTCGGTGGCGTGGTGGGCCTCGGCCGCCGCGGCCATGGTGTGCCGGGCGTGCCGGTCCAGGCCGTGGAAGCCCCCGGCCACCTTGATCATTCCGGCGCGCGGTCCCGTACCGCCGCCGATCCCCTCGGTCAGCTCGGCCACGAACAGCCCGGCCGGATCGCGCCGCGCCCGCGCGAGGACGTCGGGCGCGTAGTGCACCGCCTGGTGCAGCCCGGTGGCGGCGACGATCCGCACCCCCGACTCCCTTGCCAGCCGCGGCAGTTCCGCGACGCGGCGCCCCATGCCGTACGGCGTCCACTGGATCACCGCGGCGCCGCCGGCCGCGCGGAAGGCGGCCAGTTCGGCGGCGGCCAGACCCGCGTCGTCCAGTTCCTGCCCCGGCAGCAGGGGGCTGCGCAGGAAGAGGTGATCGTGCGCGTCGCAGACGCCGAGGTCGTCGGGGGCGATATCGCCGAGGACCGTGCGGACGGCCGGGCCGCCGGGGGGTCGGGCGGGATCGGGTTGGCCCGCCGGGGCGGCCGCGGCGGGACGGTCGTCCCGCTCCGTGGGTGCCGGGCTCACCACTGCCGCCCCGTGCCCAGTGCGCCGGTGTGCGGCGCGGACAGGTGCAGCACTTCGTAGCGGTCGCCCGCCGACTCGGGGACGGCGTCCGACCACAGGGTGAAGTGGATCAGCTCCCAGGTCCGGGGATCGAGGCCCAGGGCGGTGGAGTGCACGCCGTCGGTGCCGGCCAGCCGCTCGTGTCCGGCCAGCGCGGCCGCGAGGGCGGTGGCCGGATCGGCGCTCTCGGGCAGCGTCTCGCTCCGGCGGGAAAAGGCGGCGGGGACGGTGCCGGCGGCCGGGCCGGGCCGGTGGAACATGCCCTGCCAGTGCTGGACGGCCGGCCGCCCGAAGTCGCGGATGACGCCCCGGAACCCGTCGCCGGCCAGGAAGCGGTTCATGGCGCGCGGATCGGCCCAGAGGTAGAACGGCGCGTACTGGTTGACGGGCGAACCGGCCGTGCCGCGCTCCCGGATGCCGTACGCCTTGAGGCCGAGACCGGGGAAGTCGTCCATGAGGTGGCCCTTGGACCGTACGCGGTGCCGGATGATCCGCATGTCGTAGTCGGCGGGCAGGGTGAGGACGTACTGCATGGCGTGCACGGCGTGCATGAAAGCTCCCGTACGGAAGGGGATGGGTGGCCGGCCCCGGTGGCGGGCCGGTGCGGTCAGGCGTCGCGGTGCGCCGGGCCCGGATACTCCTCCGGGCCGACCGGCGACGCCCAGGCGGTCGTTGCGCCGTCCTCGGCGGCCTCGACCACCGCGAGGTGCGTCATGAAGGTGTCCGGCGCCGCGCCGTGCCAGTGCCGCTCGCCCGGGGCGATCCAGACGGTGTCGCCGGCCCGGATCGGCTCGACGGGGCCACCCGCGCGCCGCACCAGGCCGGCGCCCTCGGTGACGTGCAGGATCTGGCCGTGCGGATGCGTGTGCCAGGCGGTGCGGGCGCCGGGCGCGAAGTGGACGCTGAACATGCGCAGCCGGGACGGGGCCGGCGGCGCGGCGATCTCGTCGAGCCAGACGCTGCCGGTGAAGTGCGCCGCGGGGCCGGCCTGGGTGGCGGGACGCTCTCGGACGATGTCCATGGGGTGAACTCCTGGGCGGGGAAGCGGAATCGGCGTAACCGTGCGGGTCTCGGTAGGGCGGTCAGTCGGCGGCAGGGGCCCGGCCCGCGCCGCCCGTCTCGTCCGCGCCGCCCGCCGCGCCCGTGACCTGCGCGGCGAGCAGCGCCAGCGTGCCCCGCACCGCCGCGTCGAACGGCGCGCTGTCGTCGGCCGCCCGGGCGAGGACGTAACCGCCCTGGACGACGGCCGCCACGGTCGCGGCGGTGGCCGCCGGGTCCAGGGCGGCGGCCAGTTCGCCGCGCCGCTGTCCCTCCGTGAGCACCTCGGTCATCCGGCTCCGGAGCCAGCCGAACATCTCGTCCAGCGGCTGCCGCAACTCCGGGCTTCGCACCACGTCCCGGTCCTGCGTCATCCGGCCGATCGGGCAGCCGCGCAACACCCGCCGCTCGCGCAGCAGATACGCCGCGATCCGGTCGTACGCCGTGCCGGGACCCGACAGGCACGCCTCGGCGGCTTCCCGCATCCCCTCCGCGGTGCGCCGGATCGCGGCCAGCGCTAGATCGGACTTGCCGGTGAAGTGGTGGTACATGCTGCCCTGGCCGACGCCGGCCCGTTCCAGGATCGCCTTGGGGCTGGTCCCGACGTAGCCGCGCTCCCACAGGAGCTCCTGGGTACTGCGCACGAGCCGATCCGGCGTGCTCTCCTGAGTGCTCATGATCCCAATGTACATACTAGTAGTTACAAAGATCAACCCCGGGCGGGAGCAGCTCCCGGCGGCCCGCCTACCACCGGCGTCGTACGGACGAAGCCGCTGGTCGTACGACGCCTCGCCGCCCACGGAAGACGAACCTCGAAAGGGACAGGCACGACAGGCGAATGCCTTCCCCGACAAGGAGCTGAATCCGATGTTCGAACTGGCACACCCGTGGTCCGGCGGTGGCCCGGGCCCCTGGATCCTTTTCGCCCCGCTCCTGTGGGCACTGGTCGTCCTCGCCGTGGTGACCGTGCTGCGCCGCACCGTCTGGCGTCGCGGCGGTCCCGGCGGGCGGCCCGGCGGCCCGCGCTTCGCGGCGCGGGCCGACACGCCCTCGCCCCTCGACGTCCTCGGCCGGCGCTTCGCGGCGGGTGAGATCGACGAGGAGGAGTACTGGCGCCGGCTCTCCGTCCTGGAGGAGCACTTCGGCGCTGGGCCCAAGGGAGGCGCGGCATGACCACCACCGCGTAGCGGGCGCCGGAGCCGGGGGCCGCGGCCGTCAGCCGACCTTCGCGCTCCGGGCCCGCGGCTCGGCCGTCGTACGGACGGGCTCCAGCGGCCCGGTGTCCCAGCGCGCCGCGGCCGGCCGGGCCTCTTCCGGGGCGGTGGTCAGGGCCGGGAGGGTGAACCACACCACCTTGCCCGCACCGTCCGGCCGCACCCCCCAGCTCTCGCTGATCGTCGCGACCAGACTCAGGCCGCGCCCGCACGTCTCCCAGGTGCCGGCGGCCCGCAGCCGCGGCAGCCGCGGATCGTGGTCGTAGACCGAAACCGTCAACTGGTCCAGGAGCACGCACAGTTCGACCTTGCACTGCTTATCGGGGCGGGCGTGCCGGTAGACGTTGGCCAGGAGTTCGGTCACCCCGAGCGTCGCGGGGTCCACGAGGGCGTCGAGACGCCAGTAGCGCAACTGTGCGGCGACGACTCTGCGCACATGCGCGATGCGGGGCGGCAGAGCTTGCAGCTCCACCGTGCAGTGCCTGCTGGGCTGCCTGATCACGACCACGACTCCCTGATGAGGTCGGGCGCCCCCCGGACCCGGCAGGGGCGAAGATCGGATCCAGCGATGCCGGCTGCACCGCAACGTCACCGCTGGTGAACCCTCAGTGATACGTGTCCAGGGTCGGGCAGCCGGCGCGGTCCCGCAACCGCGCCACTCCGGTCAGCTCCGCGGCGGACGGGCGGCCTCCACGGCCTTCAAGAACAGCTCGGGCGTGCCCAGGGTGAGCGAATAGCGGTGGCCGTTGAGGGTGGCCAGCGCCCGGTCCCGCGCCGCGAACAGCGGTTTGTGCACCTGCACGGCCCGCAGGGGAGCACTGTCGATCTCTCTGCCGTAACTCGTCAGCAGCACCAGTCTGCCGTCCTCGATGACCACCTGACCGGCCCGGGTCAGGGACCGCAGCCACCGCTCGATCCGTACGCCGGTCGCGGTGAACTCCCGATCCGCCATGCTGGCCCCCTCCTCGGTGACAACGGGCGGGTGTGCTCCACCGCCCCTTGGTGGGAGTCTCCCGCTCCCACGTCCCGGGCACCAGTGCCCGTTGGTCCCCACCGCGCAACGGCCGCCTCCCAACGCCTCCTTGGGGTGCCCCAAAGCGATGTTTATGCAGGTGAGAAGCGTGCGGAGGGTGGCTATAGTCGGAACCGGCCCCGCGTCCGCGCGGGCCGGAAACCCCCTTTGAGGAGCGCGCCGGTGAGCACCGCACAGCAGCCGCAGAGCCAGACGGACGGCGTGGCCGAGGCCGGCGCCCCGATGCCGACCACCGATGTCGACCGCACCGATCCGGACTACCGAAGCTGGCTCAAAGAAGCCGTCCGCAAGGTCCAGGCGGACGCCAACCGCACCGCCGACACCCACCTGCTGCGCTTCCCGCTCCCGGAGAAGTGGGGCATCGACCTCTACCTCAAGGACGAGTCGACGCACCCCACCGGCAGCCTCAAGCACCGGCTGGCCCGCTCGCTGTTCCTCTACGGGCTGTGCAACGGCTGGATCCGGCCCGGCAAGCCGGTCATCGAGTCCTCCAGCGGCTCCACGGCCGTCTCCGAGGCGTACTTCGCCTCGCTGATCGGCGTGCCGTTCATCGCGGTGATGCCCGCCACCACCAGTCGTGAGAAGACCCGCCTGATCGAGTTCCACGGCGGTAGCTGTCACCTGGTGCAGGACCCCCGCACCGTCTACGACGTCTCCGCCCGGCTCGCCGCCGAATCCGGCGGGCACTACATGGACCAGTTCACCTATGCCGAACGGGCGACGGACTGGCGCGGCAACAACAACATCGCCGAGTCCATCTACCAGCAGCTCCGCCTGGAGCGCTATCCGGAGCCCGCCTGGATCGTGGCCACCGCGGGCACCGGCGGCACCTCCGCCACCATCGCCCGCTACGTCCACTACATGCAGCACGACACCCGCGTCTGCGTCCCCGACCCGGAGAACTCCTGCTTCTTCGACGGCTGGCTGACCGGCGACGCCAAGAGCGACTGCGCGACCGCCTCGCGAATAGAGGGCATCGGCCGGCCGCGGATGGAGCCGAGCTTCGTACCCGGTGCCATCGACCGGATGATGAAGGTCCCCGACGCGGCCAGCGTCGCCGCCGTACGCGCCCTGGAAGCGGCGATAGGCCGCAAGGCGGGCGGCTCGACCGGCACCGGACTGTGGAGCGCCCTGAAGATCGTCTCGGAGATGGTCGCCGAGGGCCGTACGGGCTCCGTGGTCACCCTGCTGTGCGACCCCGGCGACCGCTACCTCGACAAGTACTACTCGGACGACTGGCTGGTCTCCCAGGGCCTGGACATCGCGCCGTACGCGCGCACCCTCGAAACCTTCCTGGCCACCGGCCGCTGGACCGGCTGAGACCGTTCCGGGGGCGGCCTGCGGGGGCCTTTGAGCCAGGCGCCCCGGTCCCGTGGCCGCCGCCGGCCTCAGCCTGCTGCCAGCCGCCTCTCCAGCGCCCGCACCGACTCCCGGAAGGCACGCCCCAGCCCCGGCCGGGCCAGCGTCGTCACGACGCGGAACGGCGCCGGGCCGTCCGCCGCGAACAGCCACCGCACCCGGGTCCCGGCGTCCGCCGGCGTCAGCCGCCAGTCCTCCAACAGGGCCCGCACACCAGGGGCGTTGGTGGAATCGACGCGGTAGGCGTAGCGCGTCCCGGGCTCGGCGGCCAGGACCGTCTCGGTGAAGCGGGTGCCGCCCGTCAGGCGGACGTCACGGCCGCTGCCGCCGTCCGTCGCCGCCGACCGCGCGACCCCGGTGAACCAGTCCGCCCAGCCCGCGGTGTCCTCCGCCAGCGCGGCGTACACCGCTGCCACGGGCGCGGCGACCTCGGCGGCGAACACCAGCCGCAGCGGGGCGGACGCGGCGAAGTCGAGCTCGACGGGACGGAGTCGGCGCGTCATGGACGAGCACCCCCTGTGGGAACGGCGGCGGTGGCCTGCGCCGCACACCATAGCTGGCGGACCGTCAGATGTCTGCGTCGTCCGGCTGCTCGCCCGCCACCACCAGCTCCGGCGGCAGCTCCGCGAGCTCCGCGCGCGCCCCGGCACCCAGCCCGGCGTCCGTCACCAGCACATCCACCTGGTCCAGCGACGCGAACGAACTCAGCCCGACCGTGCCCCACTTGGTGTGGTCGGCGACC
The DNA here is from genome assembly GCF_055570395.1 of Streptomyces sp. NPDC031210. NCBI lineage: Bacteria > Bacillati > Actinomycetota > Actinomycetes > Kitasatosporales > Streptomycetaceae > Streptomyces > Streptomyces sp. NPDC031210. Next base: position 157,133 of record NZ_JBVIHH010000007.1, on the reverse strand, counting down.
ACCACCACCCGCCGCGCGGAGCGCACGAAATGCCGGTTGGTCTCCGCCTCCGCCAGATTCGGCGTCGACAACCCCGCCTCCACCGATATGCCGTGCACCCCGAGGAAGAGCACGTCGAAGTGGAGCGACCGGATCGCGGCGTCCGCCACCGGGCCCACCAAGGTGTCCGACGGCGTCCGCACGCCGCCCGTCAGCACCACCGTCGCGGCACCCGGCCGCGGGCTCGCGCCGCCGCTCGCCGCCGCCCGCTGCGCGGAGTAGAACACATCGGCCACCCGCACCGAATTGGTCACCACCGTCAGCTCCGGCACCTCCAGCAACTGCTGCGCCAGCGCGAACGCCGTCGTGCCGCCCGCCAGCGCGATGGCGCTGCCCGGCGCCGCCATCGCCGCCGCGGCCTTGGCGATGTCCTCCTTGGCGCTCAGCTCCAGCGCCGACTTCGCCTCGAACCCCGGCTCGTGCGCGCTCGGTTCGCTGACCGGCACCGCGCCGCCGTGCACCTTCTCCACCATGCCCTGCCGGGCGAGCGTGTCCAGATCACGGCGGACCGTCATGTCGGAAACGCTGAGTCTGCGGGTGAGTTCATTGACCCGCACCCCGCCGCGCCGCCTGACCTCGTCGAGGATCAGGGCCCGCCGCTGCTCCGCGAGAAGGTTGTGGTTGTCACTCACCCCGGCCCGTCCCTTCCGCCCCGCTCGTGTCGGGTCGTCCCGGCCGGCCGCCACCTGCCCGCGGCCGCCTGCGATCACTGCTCTCCACATCCTCGCACGAGCCACCGACAGTCACCGGTGGCCGGTTCCCCCGTACTTCCGGCGGCCGACAGACGTACGAGTACCGCGCGGATGGACGCTCGCGCGAGGGGAAGGGACAATGCTGACGGCACCGCAGCGCACGGGCCGGACGGACAACGGGGGAAGACAGTGAACAGCGCGGAGACGACACCGCACGCCCGCCCAACGGGCAAGGCCGGCACCGCAGACGGACCAGCGGCGGGCGCACCCCAGCTCGCCCTGGAGCTGCTCGTGCACGGCGTCGGAGGCACCACACCGGAGAGGATGCTCGGCGACCCGCGCGTCCGGCGGATCACCGGCGACGACACCGCCGCCTGCTACCGCCGCACCGACGACGCGGACGCCGAGGAACGCCCCGGCGACCACGGCGGCGAGCCGGTCCGCGAGGCCTACTGCTGGAGCAACCTCACCTCCGGAAACGGCGCCCGCGCCCTGTGGTTGCTGCTGGTGCCGTTCATGGTCGCCAACCTCGCCCACTGGATGCGCCCCGCCGCGCCCCCCGAGCACCGTGCCCAGCGGATCTACGACGTCCTGGTGCGGATCCTCGCGCTCACCCTCACCGTCCTGCTCGCCGCCGCGGCCTGCGAGATCGCCCTCGACCTGACCGCCTGGCAGTGCGCCGGCACCACCGTCTGCGTCGCCGGCAAACCCTGGCTCGGCTTCCTCAGCCCCGACAACGCCGGCTGGTGGAGCGCCCCCGGCCGCCGCCTCGTCCTGGCCTCCACCGTGCCGCTCCTCGTCGTCGGCTTCCTGTGGTGGCTCTCGCGCCGCACCTGGAGCGCGTACGAATCCGCCTCCCCGCCGCCGCGCCGCCCCGGCACCTCCCGCGACACCCCCGTCGCCGAACGCACCCCGCTCAGCCTGAGCGGCTTCTGGTACGGCCGCCGGGTCGTCGCCCGGCTGCGCGCCGCCCACACCACCGCGGGCGTCCTGACCATCGCCGCCGCCCTCCTCGTCGCCACCGCCGAAGCCGACCGGCGGCGCGGCGCGGCGACCGCCCTCGCCCTCACCGGCCGGGGCCTGACCGCCCTCGTCGTCCTGCTCGCGGCCGTCACCCTCGCGGTCGTCTGGCGCACCGCCCGCAGCGAGGCCGCACCGGACGACGACTCCGACCGCCTGGTCGTCCGGGCGCTGCCGTACGCCTCCCTCGGCGCCCTGGCGCTCGTCGCCGTGCACACCGCCTGGGCCCGGCCCGGCGCGCCCAGCCACGGCCCGCTGCCGGGCGCCGCGGCCTTCGGCGGCATCGCCGTCTTCCAGGGGCTGCTGGTCCTCGCGCTCGCCCTGACCGCCTGGGTCCTCCAGCGCGCCGCCCGCGACGACGCGCGCACCGCGCTGCGCGGCATGGGCGGCCCCGCCGTCGCCCTGCTCGCCTGCGCGGTGGGCGGGGTGCTGTCCGGGGGAGTGGCGCAGCGGGTCGCCGACTGGCTGGACCGCGGCGCGACACCCGGCCAGGCGCACGCCCCCATGGCGGGCCCGCCGGTCCTGCTGTCCTGGCAGGCGTCCGTCATCCCCGCCCTGCTGGTCGTGGTCGCCGCCGTCGCCGTCCTCGCCGGCATCCGGGTCCTTGTCGTCCGCGCCCGGGTCGCCAAGGACGTCCCCGGCCTCTTCGACCCGCAAGAACGCCCCGACGCCCAGCGCACGAAGCGGATCGCCGGGACCATCGCGGGCGCCGGACTGACCGACTCCGCCCCCGTCCTGGTGGCTGTGACCGGCGCCGCCACCCTCGTCCTCGGCGCCGGCGCGGTGGCCGGGGCCTGGCTCACCGAGCTGGCGCCCGGCCGCGCCACCGAAGGCGCCCCGCCCGTCGTGCACGCCGCCGCCCAGACCGCCGAGGCACTGGGCTCCTGGCTGATGGGCGCCGGCGTCATACTGCTCCTGGCCATGGGCCGGCGCGCCTACCGCGACCACTCCGCCCGCCGCACCATCGGCATCCTGTGGGACGTGGGCACCTTCTGGCCGCGCGCCGCCCACCCCTTCGCGCCCCCCTGCTACGCCGAACGCGCCGTCCCCGACCTGACCTGGCGCATGGCCACCTGGACCGAGCGGTTCGACGGCCGCCTGGTGATCTCCGGCCACTCCCAGGGCAGTGTGCTGGCCGCGGCCGCCGTCTGGCAGTTGGACCTGGTCACCCGCAGCCGTGTCGCGCTGCTCACCTATGGCTGCCCCCTGGAGCGCCTCTACGGACGCTGGTTCCCCGCCTTCTTCGGCCCGCCCGCGCTCACCGGCCTGCACCGCGAGATGGACGACTGGCGCAACCTGTGGCGCTTCACCGACCCCATCGGCGGCCCCATCCTGCTGACCTGCGAGGACGGCCGCGCGATCGACGAGGGACCGCTGCGCGACCCGCTCGCCTTCGGCCGGACCCTGCACAACCCGCTGCCCGCCCAGATCCTGGGCCACAGCGACTACCAGGCCGACCCCGTCTTCTGCGCCGTCCGCGGCGAACTGATCGCCCGGCTCGCCCCGGGAATACCGGCCCAGCGCCCGGGACCGGAGTCCGCTCAGGGCAGCTCGGGCAGATCCTCGGCGTAGAGCAGGGTCAGCTCGTCGGTGCTCGGGTCGCTCAACCGCGCGACCCGGCCCGCGTGCCGCTCCACCATCGCCTCGAACGTCTGCCGCGCGGTCCGACCGTTGCCGAACGACGGCCCCTTCGGCAGCGCCGTGAAGTACTTCAGCAGCGCCTCGCCGGCCCCCTCGGCGAGGCGGTACTCGTGCTCCTCGCCCTGCTGCTCGACGATCCGCAGCAGCTCCTCGGGCGCGTAGTCGCCAAAAGTGATGGTGCGTGAGAAACGCGACGCCACACCGGGATTGACCGCCAGGAAGCGCCGCATCTCCGCGGTGTAGCCCGCCACGATCACCACCACCGCGTCCCGGTGGTCCTCCATCAGCTTCACCAGCGTGTCGATGGCCTCCCGGCCGAAGTCGCGCCCGGAGTCCTCGGGGGACAGGGCGTACGCCTCGTCCACGAACAGCACCCCGCCGCGCGCCCGGTCGAACGCCTCCTGCGTACGGATCGCCGTCGACCCGATGTGCTCGCCCACCAGATCCACCCGCGACACCTCGACCAGATGCCCGCGCTCCAGCGCCCCCAACGAGGCCAGGATCTCGCCGTAGAGCCGCGCCACGGTCGTCTTGCCCGTGCCGGGGGAGCCGGTGAACACCAGGTGGCGGCGGACCGACGCGGCCTTCAGGCCCGCCTCCTGCCGCCGGCGCCCCACCTCGATCATGTTGATCAGGCTGCGCACCTCCCGCTTGACGCTGTCCAGCCCCACCAGGGTGTCCAGTTCGCCCAGCACCTCCTCGGAGGGACGGCTGACGACGGCCGGTCGGTCGGCGGCCGGCGGCGCGCCCTGCGCCGGTACGGCCGGCATCCCGCCCAGCAGCCCGGCGGTCTGCGTCACCCGCTGGACGGAGCCGGCCGCCGCCGGGCCGTCCGGGGCCTGCGCCGTCCGGCTCTCGTCGCTGGTGCAGTCCTGGACCACCGGCCCGCCGCCCTGCCCCGACCCGCCGTCGGCGAACTCGTAACCGCCGCGCGCGCACCGCTCCGTACGGCACCGCGTCAGCGTCGTCCGGCAGCCGTCGATCACGTGGAAGCCGAACCCCGAACTCCCGGTCACCCGGCAGCCCTGGAACGTGCCGCGGCCCTCCGCCGAGACGTAGAAACCGGCCTCGGCGGGCGAACTGACCGTGCAGCCCTCGATGGTGGGGTCCGCGCCCTTGGTGACGATCACGCCGGTCTGGGCGCCGTCGATCGTGCAGTTGGCGAGCGTCCCGCCACTGCCGTGGTCGCGGAACCAGGCGCCGGTCGCCGCCTCGCGGATACGGCAGTCGTCGAGCTGGACGGTCGCCCCGTCGCTCACCGACACGGCGGTGTTGCGGACCTGGGAGATGTCGCAGTCCACCACGTCGGCGCGCGAGCCCCGGTCCAGCACGAACAGCGCGTCGGGCACATCGTGCACCCGCGTCGAATCGAGCACGGCCGTCGCGCCGTCGCTCACCCACACCGCCGGATAGTCGCCCGTACTGTCGTGGATCTCGCACTGGTTGGCGTCCACCCGGGTGCCCGGGTCCCACACCGACAGGCCGTTGCGGCCGAAGTGCCGCACTGTGCTGCGGGTCAGCGTCAGCACCGACCGGGACCGCAGGTCGATGGCGTTCTCGGGGATGTCGTGGATGTCGCAGTCGGCCAGGGTGAGGACCGCGTCGGTGTCGAGGGTGATGCCGTCGGCGGACGTGCGGTGCACCGTGCAGTCGGTGAGGTGGCCGGTGGCCCGCGCCGCCACCTGCACCCCGGCGCCCTTGATCTCGTACAGCTCGCAGCCGACCGCCTCGACGGCGCTGCCCTCGCCGTTCAGCGACAGGCCGGCGCCGGAGGCGTGGTGGATACGGCAGTTCTCCAGCCGCGGGTGGGCCCCGCCGCGCACCGCCACCCCCGCCTGACCGGCGGCCACCACCTCGCACTCCTCGAAGACGCCGCCCGCGCCGTCCAGGACGCTGATGCCGACGCCGCCCGCGTTGTCGACCGTGCAGCGGCGCACCGTCGGGCGGGCCCCGCCGCGGACCTCGATGCCGGAGGCGGAGCGGGTCACCACCCGCAGACCGGTCAGCTCGGGGGCGCCGTCCTCCACCAGCAGCGCCGGTGAGGCCGAGTCGGTCGCCTCCAGATGCAGATCCTGGACGGTGGCCGAGGCGCGTATGGTCAGCGCCACGCCATCGGCGGGGGCGATCCGCACCGAGCCGCGCGCACCGTCCGGCCCGCGCAGCGTCACCGCGCGCGCCAGCACCAGATTCTCCCGGTACGTACCCGCCGGCACGGTCAGCACGTCACCGTCCCCTGCGGCCTCCAGGGCGGCGGCGAGCGAGCTGTACTCCCCTGTGCGGCGACGCCAACGCGACGTTCCGGAGTGCGTCACCTGGACCGAGCCCTGTGCCATGGCGCTGTCGTGCCCCCACCTCGTGCGGCTGATGTCGGCCCGGCGGTCATCCGTCCGCGGATGTCCGCATTCGGGTCTGCGAGGCCCCAGCCGGGAGGCTGGCTGCACCACCGTAGCGCGCCGGGGCGGCGGCAGTTGACATGGTCAGCCGCCCGGTTAGCTGCCCGCGCCGGCCCGTCCCCAGTCCTGCCCCGCGCGCTCCCACTCCTGGTCCCAGCGGCGGAAGCGGCGCACCATCAACTGCCCGACGATCAGCCGGCGGCCGCCCTCGAACAGGCATCCGGCGGCCGCCGCGGCCCCGAGGCCGGCCAGCACCGCGTGCGTGCCGGCCGTACCGGCGTCCATCGGCCGCGGCACCACCCGGCCCCGGTCGTCGGTCCAGATCCGGAACCGCTCACCGGGCTCGACCGGACGCGGGGAGGAGATCTGCCCGGTGTGCGCGCTGCCGTCCCGGGCCGTCCACCGGGCGATGACCCGTCGGTGCGCGTCACGCTGCGAGGACGTCTCCGGGTCGGGGTCGATCGGGGTCCGGGAGACCAGGCGGTCGACGGTGACCCACACCAGGTGCCGCTGCGCGTGCTGGAGTCGTACGGTCTCCCGCAGGGAGTCGTGCGCGGCCTCGGCGGTCAGCCGGCCCACGGAAGGTGCCCCGAGAACGATCAGAAGGGCGGCGGCCAGCGCCACCCACGCCTCGATCAGATCGGTCCGGCGCCGCAGCGGATTGCGCCGCCAGCGCCACAGCCCTGCCATCGCTCGCATCGCCGCACCCCCTTCCGTGTCCGTGCGTACCTCATCGGGCGTCGTCCATGCGCGCATCCCGACAAGAGAGAGCAACATCACGCCGCGCGAGGAGGCGGACCGGTCGAAGGCGCACTTTACTCCTGGCCGGGGAGGCGCTCCAGGCCCGCGAACACCGAAGTTTCCGGGGCCTGTTAGACGCGCGGGGGCGCCCCGGCTTCGGGCTCCGGCATCGGGCTCCGCCGGGCCGGGGCTCGGGACGGGCCTGATCAGGCCGCCGGGCGCGGTCCGGGCGGCCGGACGCCCCGCGGTGACGTACCTGCCGGGACGCCCCCGCCGCGACGCACCCGTCACACGGAAGAGCGGTCAGGGCAGCCGGACCGCCACCGTCACCACGGCACCCGCCGTGCCGGTGTCCGCCGCGACCGCGAACCGGTCCGCCACCAGCCGCGCGAGCCACAGCCCGCGCCCCTTCGGCGCCCCGTCCAGCCCCGGCAGCAGCTCCGGGATCACCGTTTCGCTGAACCCGGGGCCCGCGTCGCTGATCCGGCACTCCAGCTCATCGCCCACCCGGCGCAGCACCAGCCGCCCCGAACCGCCGGCGTGTTCCACGGCGTTCCCGGCGATCTCGTCCACCGCCAGCACGAATTCGCCGCGCCGCGGTTCGCACAGCCCCTCGCGGGCCGCGCACTCCTCCACCAGCAGTCGCAACTGCGGCAGCAGCCGGGCGGTGAAACGGCGTTGGAGCAGTCGGCGGCCGGACTCCTCGGACGCCGACCGCGCCGGTCCGGCGGGTTCGGGATTCACCACGGGCGCACCACCTCGGTAGGAACCAGCCGCGGTACCGCCGCGGCACCCAGCCGCCGCAGCATCCTGGACTGCACGCGGTCACAGCGCACCTCGACCACCTCGTGCCCGGCGGCCTCGCCGACCAGCGCCAGCAGGCGGGTGGCGCAGCCGACGGACAGGAAATGCAGCCGGGTCAGGTCGATCGTCAGCCGGCGGGCCGCCGCCGTACGGGCCAGCGCGATCTCCAGCGATCTGGTGAACGCCGCCTGGTTGGCGCCGTCCGCCTCGCCGACGAAGCGCAGCGCGTCGTCCCGGCCGCGCACCACGCGCAGGCTGCCCAGTTGCTCCAGGAGCACCCGCGGGTGGGCTCGTTCCATGGCGTCGAGCACCGCCCGGTCGAACCGGCGGCGGTCGTAGGCGCAGACCTCGGTGTACGGCCGGCCGGTGAAGAGGGCGTCGGCGTGCGTCTCGCGGTGCGTCATGGCGCCGACGTCCGTGCCGAGCGCGGCCACCCAGCCCATGTCGATGAACGCCCGCAGGCCGGTGTATCCCTCGGCCGTCGCCCGGTCCGTCTCGGCGCTCAGCCGGTCCCTCTGCCGGGCGGCGGTGAACTCCGCGTCCGGCCGGATCACTTCCCGCATGCTCGTCAGCACCAACTGGCCACGCTCCCGCGCCGGAACCGTACTGCGGCTGGGGAAGTCGATCCTGGCCAGCACTTCTTCCTCCGGCACGAGCGGACACGGCAGGACCAGGACCTTCTCACCGCGGGCCAGGCCCAGCCGGACGAAGGCAGTGATGACCTCCCAGCGCACCTCGTCGTCGCCGTAGCTGACGAAGGCGTGGTCTCCGGGCCGCAGATGCTGGACTGGGATGAGATGGTCGCTCCCGGTGCCCTTCGCAGACATCGACACGCAGCTCTCTGTCTCCCCCCGTCCGCCCACCATCGGCGGCGTCGTGCGCTCACTCTAGGGCCTGTCGCCGCGGTGGCGCCCGCCCGCGACGACAGACCCGGGCGGCGGGTGACCGGGCCGCGACCGGATGGCGCTCCCGCGGCGCGACCGCGGGCGGAGGTCGCGCCGGCCCGTCAGCCGAGTATCTCGAACGGGTCGCCGACACGGATCGTGCCGTCGCCGACCGGGATCAGATTCTGGCCGAAGACCAGCCGGTCACCGAACCGCCGGTGGCGGGCGAGGGTGCGCAGCGGTTCCTTGCCGCGCTCGGCGGTGCGCTGGTCGGTGGTGGTGACGACGCAGCGTGAGCTGGGCTTGGCCACCCGGAACTCCACCTCGCCGATGCGGACGGTCCGCCAGTCGTCCTCCGCCCAGGGCGCGGTGCCGTCCACGACCACATTGGGCCGGAATCGGTTCATGGGCAGGGGGCCCTCGTCGGCGTGGTCGCCCTGGGCGATGCGGGAGTTGAGGGCGTCCAGCGACGACGTGGTCGTCAGCAGCAGGGGATAACCGTCGGCGAAGGTGACCGTCTCGCCGGGCCGGGAGTACCGCGGATCGATGGGCCGGCGCTTCTCCGGCGCGTCGAGATGCACCAGTTCGGCCTCGATGCCCAGATACCGGCTGAACCAGTCGGCCGCGGCGGCGCCCGCGGACACCGCCTCGACCTCGTCCTTGAAGACCTCCACCGTCACCGTCTCGCACGGCTCGGGCACCTCCACCGTGAGCGGCTCCATCCCGGGCGCGGTCACCCGCAGCGCCCCGCCCGCGAGACCCTCGGCGGACGCCAGCGCCAACGTCGGCTGCTGACGCTGGGTCAGCAGCCTGCGCTGTGCGTCCACGGCCATCCAGCGCCGGTCCCCGGCGAGCCCCCACGGTTCCACGACCGCCTCACCGGGGTCGGACCCCGCCATGGACTTGACCGGATACAGGTGGATGGATTGCAGCTCAGGCTTCGGCATGGACCCATCCTGCCAGCCCCCTCCGACAAGGGACCGGGCGGCCGGTTTCGCCCCGGGTCAGTAGCCCCGGGGGTACTGACGGCCGTACGGATCGTCGTACGGCGCGGCGGGACGCGGGGCCACGGGAGCGGCCGGCCGCATCGCTTCGTAACCCGTGCCCTGGGAGGGCCGCTGGGGCTGCTGCGGCTGCTGGGGGTAGCCGCGCGCGCCCGCCTGCTGCGGGATGTAGGGCGCCGGGGCGTGCTGGAGCGGGGCGACCGGCTGTGCGCCGGGGTAGCCGTGGCTCTGGCCCGCGGAGGGATAGGAGGGGGCGGCGGGCAGCGCGGGCAGTGCCGCGGGAAGCGCCGGCAAATAGGACGATCCGGTGTCATACGGGGAGGGAGACACGCGGATCGGGGCGATCTGCGGCGTGCCGCGTTCCGCGACGAGGCTGTCGTAGATCGGGGTGTCCGGGAAGGAAGGCGAAGCGTAGTAGCCGCCGCCGTAGGTAGAGCGGGGGGAGGTCATGCCTCTTAAGTTAAGCCCACCATGTGCCGATTGGGGAGCCTGAAAAGCGGGTTGTTTTGCGGGTTGCGAGTGGCGCAGGATCCGCAATGCGAGCGAACTTGCGGAAATCGGTCGCGATCGACCGTAGGAATCGTGTAAAGACGCCGCTTCTCCGAGGTGAACGGGGGATATGTGCGGCCCGCGCGCCAAGTAGGTTGGCAGCAGCCACCACTGTGGAAGCCGACACCACTGACGGGGCGGGCGAAACTGACGGGGCACGACGAAGGAGAGGAAGCGCGGCGATGTCGATGCTCAAAGGCGGCAACGTCCCGGTCCCGGCCCCGGCGGTCCGGGTCGAGACCGGCTGGCACCCGGCACCGGGAGCCCCCGACGTGGACGCCTCCGCGCTGCTCCTGGCGTCGGGAAAGGTCCGGGACGACGCCGACTTCGTCTTCTACAACCAGGCCGTGCACGCCTCGGGCGCCGTCCGCCACGAGGGCAAGCGGCCGGCCGGCGCCGCGATGACCGACAGCCTCACCGTCGACCTCACCGCCGTCGAGCCCGCCGTCGACAAGATCGTGCTCGCCGCCTCCGCCGACGGCGGCACCTTCGGCCGCGTCCCCGGCCTCTACATCCGGGTGCTGGACGCGGCGAGCGGCGGCGAACTCGCCCGCTTCGACAGCCAGGACGCCACCGTCGAGACCGCCTTCGTGCTCGGCGAGCTCTACCGCCGCCAGGGCGCCTGGAAGTTCCGCGCCGTCGGGCAGGGCTACGACACCGGGCTCGCGGGCCTCGCCACCGACTTCGGCATCAGCGTCGAGGAGGAGGCGCCCGCCCCGCCGCCCGTCACGGCGCCCGCTCCCGCGCGCCCGCAGGCGCCCCCGCCCGCCGCGCCGCCCATGCCGCCGGGTCAACCCGCCGCGTCAATTCCCCCGCCGCCCGGCGCGCCGGCGCCGCCCCCCGCGCCCGCTCCCGTTCGTCTGACAAAAGTCACCCTCACGAAGGAGGCACCCGCCGTCTCCTTGACGAAGCAGGGCGGCACCTCCGGCGCGATGCGCGTGAATCTCAACTGGACCAGTGGCAACGCCGGCAAGCGCCTCACCAAGAAACTCGGCCGCAAGGCGCTGGAAGCCATGGGCGCCCGCGGCGCGCTGCTGCCCGCCTCCGGTGAACTCGACCTCGACCTGTGCGCGCTCTACGAACTCACCGACGGCGGCGCCGGGGTGGTGCACCCCCTCGGCGGCAACTTCGGCGCCCTGCACGCCCCGCCCTTCATCCAGCTCGACGGCGACGACCGCACCGGCGCCGTACGGACCGGCGAGAACCTGACCATCAACCTCGACCACCAGACGCGCATCAAGCGCATCCTGATCTTCGTCACCGTCTACGCCGGCGCCCGCAGCTTCGAGGGCCTGAACGCGACGGTCACGCTCCAGCCGCAGTACGGCGCCCCCGTCGACTTCTCCCTCGACGCCTGCACCGTCCCCGCCAACGTCTGCGCACTGGCCCTGATCACCAACACCGGCACCGAACTCGTCGTCCAGCGCGAGGCCCGCTACCTCGTACCCCAGCCCGGCGTCAGCCCGCAGCGCACCGTCGACCAGGCGTACGGCTGGGGCCTGGACTGGTCCCCGGCCCGCAAGTGACCCGGCGCCCCGGCGGCGCGCCTCACGGCGCCCCGTACGTCCGGCCCTTCCAGGCCGCGCCCCGCCCCCGGTAGTGCCGCACCGCCGAGTCGAGCGTCATCAGCAGATACAGCAGCGCGGTGAAGGGCAGCAGCGGCGCCGTCCACAGCGGCTGCCGGTAGTAGCGCAGCATCGGCAGATACGTCCCGCACATCACCGCCCACGCCGCGCCGCCCAGCACCGCGACCGCCGGCCGCCCGCCGGCCGCGCCCGCCACCAGCGCGACGGGCGGCGCCAGATACACCAGCGCCAGCCCCACGACCGTCCCCAGCAACAGCGCCGGCTGATGCCGGAGCTGGGCGTACGCGCTGCGCGCCACCATCTGCCACAGCTCGGCCAGCCGCGGATACGGCCGCACGCTGTCCACCCGCTCCGCGAGGCCCAGCCAGATCGAGCCGCCGGACCGCCGCACCGCCCGCGCCAGTGCCACGTCGTCGATCACCGCGTGCCGGATCGCCTCCGGGATGCCGGCCCGCTCCGCCGCCTCCCGTCGCAGCAGCACACAGCCGCCGGCCGCCGCCGCGGTCCGCGCCCCGGGGCGGTTGACCCGGCGGAAGGGGTAGAGCTGCCCGAAGAAGTACACGAAGGCCGGCACGATCAGCCGCTCCCAGAACGTCACCACCCGCAGCCGCGCCATCTGCGACACCAGATCCAGATCCGCGCTGCGCGCCGCCGCCACCAACTCCCGCAGGCTGTCCGGTTCGTGCGCGATATCCGCGTCGGTCAGCAGCAGATACTCCGGCCCGCCACGCTCCCGCGCCAGCGCCATCCCGTGCCGCACGGCCCACAGCTTGCCCGTCCACCCCGGCTCCGGCTCACCGGGCGAGGACACCGTCAGCGGCAGCCCGCCCCGCTCGGCGGCCAGCGACCGGGCCAGCGCGCCCGTCCCGTCCGTACTGCCGTCATCGACGAGATAGACCTCGGCCCGCCCCGGATACTTCTGCCCGAGCAGCGACGGCAGGCTCCGGGGCAGCACCGCCGCCTCGTCCCGGGCCGGCACCACCACCGCCACCGACGGCCACCGCTCCGGATCGGCGCGCGCCGGCAGCCGTACGTCCGTCCGCCAGAAGAAGCCCTGCCCCAGCAGCAGCCACACCCAGGCCAGCAGCGAGCCCGCACCGATCCACTCCATCGCTCCCACGGCCGCAGTCTGCCGCACCGGACCCGCCCGGCGGCGGTGATCGGCGGGGTGTCCCGGAGTCCGGCGAATGGGGGCCGGTATGACAAGTCGGACCCGCGGCTGAGTAAAGTGTCCGGGTGAAGATCGCGCTCATGGACTCCGGGACCGGGCTGCTCGCGGCGGCCGCCGCCGTACGGCGACTGCGGCCGGACGCCGACCTCGTCCTCTCCACCGACCCCGACGGCATGCCCTGGGGACCGCGCACCGCCGAAGACGTCGCCGCTCACGCGCTGGCCGTGGCCCGTGCCGCCGCCGCCCACCGCCCCGACGCCCTGATCGTCGCCTGCAACACCGCCTCGGTGCACGCGCTGCCGGTGCTCCGGGCCGCTCTCGAACCGGACGTGCCGGTCATCGGCACCGTGCCGGCCATCAAGCCCGCCGCGGCCGGCGGCGGGCCCGTCGCGATCTGGGCCACCCCCGCCACCACCGGCAGCCCCTACCAGCGCGATCTGATCGAACGGTTCGCCGACGGCGTGCACGTCACCGGCGTGCCCTGCCCCGGCCTCGCCGACGCCGTCGAGGCGGCCGACGCCGACGCCATCGACGCCGCCATCGCCGCCGCCGCGCGGCTCACCCCCAAGGACATCCGCGCCGTCGTCCTCGGCTGCACCCACTACGAACTGCTCGCCGACCGGATCCGGGCCGCCCTGGAGCAGCCCGGCGGCCCCGCTCTCGTGCTGCACGGCTCCGCCGAGGCAGTCGCCGCCCAGGCCCTGCGCCGCATCGGTGCCGAACCGGCACCCGCGGCCGCGCCCACCGGCGGCCTCACCGTCCTGCTCAGCGGCCGCCCGGCGGAGCTTCCGGCGGCGGCGCTCGCGTACGAGGAGGGGCGGCTGCTGGCCGGGGGCGCTGCGGGGACCGGCCCGGCGGTCCGTCCGGGGGGCGGCTCGACGGCCGAAGCGTCCGAAGGAACGGCGGCGGCCGTCGGGCGCTGACGCCCGTCGCGGCCGAGGTGGGCAGGCGGCCGAGGTGGCGAGGTGCCTGGGGCGGTCGCCCGCCGCGGCGCCCACCAACCGGGGCACCTACCGTCCGACACCCTGCCATGGCGTGCGAAGGCGCGTACGCTGCGTTTCATGAGGGACCACCCCCACGAGGGGGCAGCAGCCCCCGGTAACGACACCACCCGCGGCGGCGGCCACGGCGCCGCGCACCGCCGGAGCGGCGCCCACGCGGAGCTTCCCGAGGTCTGGCACGGCAGCGCCACCAACCGCGTCCAGTGGCTGCTGGCCGCCGTGGGCGCGGCCTGCCTGGCCCTGGGCATCGAGCTCGCCGTCGACAGCGCCTGGACCTCGGGCGTCGCACCCCTGGTCATGTCGGTCGTCGGCTGTGTCGCGGCCGGCCTGCTGGTGCTCTTCGGCACGCTCGCCTACGTCCATGTCGCGGTCCGCGTCGACAGGGAATGCATGGAAGTACGGTGCGGCCACATAGGAGTACCCCGCCGCACGATCCCCCTCGACACCGTCGTCGGCGCCGAATTCGCGCCGCGGGTCACCCCGCGCCACTGGGGCGGGTGGGGCTACCGCTGGCGCCCCGAGCAGGGCACGGCCGTCGTCGTACGCCGTGGCGAGGGCCTGATCCTGGAGCTCGGCGACGGGCGGACCTTCACCGTCACCGTCGACAACGCCGAGACCGCGGTCCGCTACATCCGCAGCCGGCTCAACCCCCGTAAGGGGACGCCGGCCGACGCCTGAGCGACGGGCGTGCGGCGGGCCGCGGGGAGCCGCGGCGGTGTGCGTGCCGGGCCGCCGGCCAGGGATGTCCCTCGGGGACGTCCCTCAGGAATGCCCCTGGGGGATGTCCCTTAGGGTGCACGGCATGGCAACCCCCGAATTCATCCGCGACCTCCGGACCTCCATCGGCCGGCAGCTCCTCTGGCTGCCCGGGGTGAGCGTGGTCGTCTTCGACGCCGAGGGCCGGGTCCTGCTGGGCAAGCGGGCCGACACCGGCGGCTGGTCCGTGATCGGCGGCATCTGCGAGCCCGGGGAACAGCCCGCCGAGACCGCGGTCCGCGAGGTCTACGAGGAGACCGCCGTACGGGTCGTGCCCGAGCGCATCGTCCTGGTGGAGGCCCTGCCGCCGAACCGCTATCCCAACGGCGACCTGTGCCAGTTCATGGACACCACAGTGCGCTGCCGCGCGGTGGGCGGCGAGGCCAGGGTCAACGACGAGGAGTCACTGGAGGTGGGCTGGTTCGCCGTGGACGCCCTCCCGGTGCTGCCGGACTTCGCCCTGACCCGTATCAAGCGGGCGCTGGAGGGCGGACCCACGTGGTTCCAGGGAATGGCGGAGGACCCGGAGGGCACCGCACTGCGGGATCACCCGTAGCACCGCGGGGCAGCCGTCCCGCCCACGCCCCCTCCGCCTACAGCTCCTCCGTCGACGGCTCGTCCAGCGGGTTGTCCGTGTCATCGGGCAGGGGTGGCAGCTCGGACTCCTCGGGGGCGTCCCCGGGGCCGCCGGGTTCGTCGGACGGGCCGGCGCCCCGACCGGCGGGTTCCTCCGTGTGCATGGCGAGGGTGCCCTTGTGGCAGGAGGTGAGCCAGGTGCCCGTAGGACCGCTCTCGTACTGGCAGAACCATCCGCGCACGGCCAGCGAGCCGACGGTCGCACCGCCCTCCGGAGGCGTCCGCAGAAAGAACTCCGCCATCACGTCGTGGGCCTCCTCGCAGCCCACCGTGCCTTCCGCGCCCGGATCGGCGAACAGCGCCACGTCCTTGGCATCGCCCAGCGCGTCGGTGATCTCCCCGCAGCTCACCGCCTGCCCGGGAATGGGGGGCGAGGACGCCGACGGCCCGGACGGGCCGTCGCCGGGGGAGTCGGAGGGGTGCGGGGTGCGGCCGCCGCCCGGACTGCCCTTCGGGCTCGCCCCGGTCGTCGTGGCGTCCTCCCCACTGGCGCATCCCGCCGCGGCGAGGGCGAGCAGCACGGCCGGCACGGCGATGAGCCTACGCATATCGGACTCCCTGGGTGCGGCGGTGCGCTGCGTCCTTCGGACGCTAGGAGCCCCGGGGGAGCGCGGCGATCCGGGACGGCCGTTCGGGTGAGGAAGTGACGCGAGCGGCGTCAGCCGGCCGCGGCCGGTCCGCGCCCACCGGCGGCCCGAGGGACGGCCCGGTGCCGTACGGCACCGGCGGGGCGGGGCCCACCTCCCGACAGCCGTCTCCGGGTGCGCTCCGCGGGGACCTGCGACAGCGTGGTGCCGAACGGTTCCCCCCCACCGAACGAAGGAACGTCATGGGTGACAAGAGCGCCATGAACAAGCTCAAGGGCAAGGCGAAGGAAGCGGCGGGCAAGGCCACCGGCAACGACCGCAAGGCCGCCGAAGGCCGTGCCGAACAGGTGAAGGGCAAGGCCAAGGAGGCGCTGCGCAACCCCGGCGACAAGGCCGCGGGCGTCAAGGACTCCCTGACGGACCGGGACGCCACCTGACCCGCGCCCACTCCTCGGTGCGCGGGCCCGCGGTCCCTTCCCCCATCGGCCGCGAGTCCCTTCGCACCCGCCGCGTACCCGCCGCCTTCCGCGGCCGGGTACGCGGCACGCCCACTCCCTGCCATCCGCCCGGCCCCTCACGGGCGCGGGCCGTCCCTCAAGCGGTGCCGTGCGCGGCGCGCCATTCGGGTGCGAGCACGGACCAGACCTCGGTGTCCTGGCGTACGCCCCGGTAGGGGGCGTTCTGGCGCATGACGCCGTCGCGGCTCATGCCAAGTCGCTTGGCCACGTTGATGCTCGGCGTGTTCCGCGACGACACCAGCCACTCCACACGGTGCATACCGCGTTCGTGGATCGCCCAGTCGATGATGACGCGCACCGCGCGGGTGACCAGACCGCGTCCGGCGGCGGCCGGTTCCAGCCAACAGCCGGCCTCGCAGTTGCCCGCGGCCGCGTCGAAGGCCCTGAAGAGGACGCCGCCGACGAGGAGTCCGTCGAGCCGGATGCCGTAGAGCCGGCCGGTGTCGGCGGCGGTCTTGTCGGCGTACGACTGGAGCCAGTTCCGCGCGGAGTCGAGGTCGGCCGCGACGTCGGGGAGCCCGACGTGCCGCCCGATGTACTCGCGGCCGCGGTCCATGTGGGCCAGGAACTCCTCGGCCTGCCAGGGCTCCAGCGGCCCCAGCTCGGCTCCGTCACCCAGCGATATCGCGAACATTGTCTCTCGTCCTCCAGTGGCCGTGCACGGTGTTGGGATCCTCCTACGCGCCCGGGCGTACGGCGGCCGGTGAGAACGGAAGCAGTCCATGGCCGTTCTCACCGGCCGCCGCCCGTGGCTCCTATTCGCCGTCCGCCGGGCGGCCGGGCCCACTCGGTCGGGGCAGGGCCGTCAGCCGCGGGAGCAACTGGGCGGTGAGCAGGGTGGACAGCGCCGAGGTGTCGGCGCCTGTGCCGTCGGTACGGACGACCACCGGCTGCGGGGCCCGGCCGGCGAGGATCGCGCCGACTTCCAGCCGCCGGCGGGCCAGTTCGTACTGGAGCACCGCGCGGTTGTCGCGGTACGCCTGCGCGAGGCGGCGCTGGGCGCGGGCCTCGTTCTCGGCGGAGATCAGTCCGCTGCGGCCGCGGGTCTCGATCTCGAAGCGGACCCGCTGCGCGTTGGTCTCCTGTTCCTCCAGGAGCTGGGCGACCGCCTCCCGGGCCTTGTTGAGGGCGGCCTTGACCTCGACGATGCGCGCGTCGCGCACCTTCTTGGCCCGCTCGATGTCCATCTGGAGGCTGTCGATGCGCCGCTTGCGCGTCAGGCCCCACTCCTGCTCGTAGGCGGTCCGCTCCTTGGCGACCCGCTCCCGGGTGGCCAGATGCTGCTGGTACTGGGCGGGCAGTTGGACGTCGGGGATGTTGGAGCCGGTGATGCGGACCCCGTAGCGGGAGAGCTGGCGGTTGAGCAGCTCCTGCATGTCGGCGACGTCCGAGCCGCGCAGGTCGTACGCCCGCTCGGTCTGCACCTTGCGGCCGCGCTGACGGATGGCGTCCTGCACCGCGCTGGAGAGCACCAGGTCGAAGTTGCCCGCACCGATGGTGCGGACGAACAGCACCGCGTCGGTGATCTTGAACTTGAGGAAGAACTCGATCGAGCGGAGCGGCACGTTCTCCCGGGTGGGGCAGGCCACCACCGGGGCGGAATAGGGGATTTCGGTGGCGGTGTCCACCACGAAATCGACGCGCGACCACGGGTGCCACAGGTAGTGGCGCCCCGGGTCCAGGGTGCGGGTCACCGCGCCGTAGCGGGTGAGGACACCGTTCGTGCCCTGCTCGATCTCGGCGATGGACGAGCGCCACCACCACAGCATCCCGGCCAGCACGAGGACGGCACCGGCGGTGTAGCTGACGGCGGCCAGCGTGCCGCGGGCGACCTCGGCGATGCCGTCCGAATCCGGGAGGCTCAGCATCACGCCGGCCAGCAGGGCGAACACCCCGAGCCACAGCAGCAGCAGCCACCACAGCCTGCGGTGGTGGCGGGGGATGATGACGGGAATCAGCTTGCCCGCCTCGCCGCCGCGCAGAAGCTGGCGGATCTCGCTCCAGGGGGCCACCTCCTCGGAGATGACCGACCTGCGGTTGCGTGTGGTGCTCACTCTGCGGCCCCCTCGGCTGCGGTCTGGTGCTCTTCTCCGGAGTTCCCGCGCGCTTCTTCCGCGGTCCCGCCGGCAGCGGCGGGTACGGTCGGCCGTTCGGCCTCCAGCAGCGCGGCGATCTCCGCCTCGCGCCCGGCGATCCGCTCGGCGACCTCGCCCAGGCGCGCCCGTACGGCGGCCATGTCTTCGTCCGAGAACAGCTCGGTGCCCCGCTCGCCCACCAACTCCCGGGCGAGCGCCAGGAAGTCGACGCCGGCGGCGCCGTCGGGGCCGGAGGAACCACCGATCCGCACCAGCCGCGGCAGATGGTCCGCGACCTGCTCCAGCGTGTCCAGGACCTGCTGCTGGTAGCGGTACTCCAGGATTTCCGGCGCCTCGGCCGCGGTCACCGCGCGGATGTCGAGGGCTTGCGCCTCCAGGAGCGCGGCGTTGGCCTTCGCCTCGGACTCGGCCTGGACGTACCGCTGGCGGGCCAGCGCCTCGGCCCGGTTGGTCTCCCGCTCCACGGCGGTGTCCATCTGCGCCTGGTACTGCGCGATGTCCGCCATGATCGCGGAGAGCGTCTCGTGGCGGGAGGCCAGCTCCTTGGTCAGGTCACCCTCGTCCTGCTCCTTGCGCAGGTGCAACTGGTACTCGTGCGTGTACGCGTCCTTGGCGACCCGCACCATCTCCGGGGCCGCCAGGTCCATGCGGTAGGCCCGGTCGGAGGGTTCGGCGTGCGTGATGTTGGCGTTGGTCAGCTCCACGGCGGGCCGGAACTGCTGGTTGAGCTGCTCCAGCAGCCGGCCGGTGTCCTCGCCCACCATGTCGTAGATCCCCGCGGCCTCCTGCTCGTAGATGAGGCTGCGGATGGTCTCGCTGACCGCGTTGCTCAGCTTCTCCTCGAAGCCGCGCACCGCGCCCAGCGTGTAGACGAACTCCACCGGATCGCTGATCCGGAACTGGATGAACAGGTCGATGGACGCCTTCACACCGCCCTTGGTGGGCGCCTCGCGCACCGGGGCGTTGAACGGGTACTCACGGGTGGTGTTGATGATGTACGACACCCGCTTCCACGGGTTGAGCAGGATCACCCGGCCCGGGCCGACGACCTCCTCCAGCTTCCCGAAGCGCGTGATCAGCGCCTGGCAGCCGTCCGGCACCATCACCATGCCCTGGCGCCACCACACGAAGGCGACCGCGGCCACCGACAGCACCCAGTAGTGGATCCCGAAGAGCGGGTGGGTGAACGAGCTGCCGCCCGCCGCCGTCACGACGGCGCTTCCCACCAATCCCACGACCAACAGCAGCAACACCGGGAGCATGCTCAGGAACGAGCGGCCGCGCGGAATGACCATCGGGCAGATCGCGTGGACGTGCTGCCCGCCCTCGCGGCGCTGTTCGCTGCGGTTGAGCACCTCCCGCGCCTCGTCCAGCGGCACGGTCTGCTGCGTCATCACCGTATCGATGCTGCCGCCCTGCTCACGGGCGGCGGGGAAGTCGGCGGGATCCATTCCGTCGTCCTGCGACTCCCTCGCCGCACGCGACCCGCCGGCGGCACCGGACTCCCCCGACGACTCGCCGGTCGCGAGTCCGCCGCGGCGCCGCAGCTCCTCCTCGGCCAGCCCTCGTAGCTGCTCGTTTTCGGACACCGCCCGCGCGAATTTCCGCGCGCTCTGGCTACCTGCCACGTTTCCCCCTTCACTGCTGCTCGCATCGCTGCTGCTCGCGTCACTACTGCGCGCATCACCGCTGTCGCTTCGCTGCTGTGGCGTCCCTGCCGTCGCATCGATGCCGGTGTGCGATCGATTTCGGATACGGGCCTATCTCATCGCATGCCTCGTGAGGGGCGCGGGGCGGGGCTGCCGGGCGGGCCGAAGAGGGGCCCCGGGGCCGCGCGGCCGGTCGGCCGGTCGGTCCCGTGAGCTTGACGGGTTCCTGCGCCGGCTTCAGGTCAGAACCGCAGGAAGGCGCACAGCTTCTCCGTCGGCGGAAACCGGCCCTCCGCGCCGAGCGGTCCGATGCAGATCCGCGCCTCCTCGTTCCCGTGGAAGGAAAGGGGTTCGGGACCCTGGCCGAGGACGAGGGCATTGCCGGCCCGGCGCCAGCCCGTGTAGCGCCATCCGCCGGGCGCCTCCGGGTCCTGCACGACGACGTCCAGGTCGGGCGGTCCCAGGAGCTGGGTGAACTGGTCGATGGCGGCCGCGAGATGGGCGTCGAACTCTTGGCGGCCCGCACCGCGAAAGCTGGTCCAGCCGGGCAGCCCGCCCCACTCATCCTCCGTGAACGCGTGATCGTCGCCCACGGAGTACTTCTCGCAGAAGGGCATGAGGAACCGGCAGTCGCCCTCGTAGACGTGCTGCCCGTCCCCGGTGACGAAACGGGCCATGAACGCCAACTCGGTGTCGGCGTCCTCCCGCCACCCCAGCGCGCGCATCGCCTCACCACTGACGTCCCACCAGTCGTCCCCGTCCCACCGCAGCCCCGCGAGAGCCACGACCTGTGCGGCCAGTTGGGGACCGATGGGGCAGACGGCGACGTACTCCTCGTACTCCTCGCTGCCCTCGTCGGCTGTCAGGAGCTTCATGCTTCGGCCCGGTGGCACGTCGGGCAGCGGTCCGTGCCGTCCCACCGGTCCCAGCCGAACGCCGCAGGCGCGAGGGACTGGCCCTCCAGCTCCTGGCGCACCGCGACCCGAAGCGTCCCCCAGTCCACGTATCCCCCAGCACCGATCACGATGTCGACAGCACCGATCATGATGTCGACGTTCGGAATCTACGCTCCGCGTCCTCAGGAGAACAACGTCCCCGTCTATTCCCGCCCCTTTCCCCGCCCCTGTCCCCGTCCGCGCCCGGCCCGGAAGGCGTGCACTTCGGGGAGGGTGGGTGGATCGGCGCCGGGGCGGGAGCAGGTGAGGGCGGCCACCAGGCCGGCGGCGTCCAGCACGGCGGAGAGGGACTCGGGGGTCAGGGAGCGGAGGGCTTCTTGGCGGGGTGCTGACAGGAGGCCGGCGTGGTGGAGCCAGTGGAGCATGCCGGCGGTGAAGGCGTCGCCCGCTCCGACGGTGTCGGCGAGGGTCACGGTGGGGGCGGGGCGGCACACCGTCGCGGTGGGGGTGACGGCGAGGCTGCCCGCGGCGCCGAGGGTGACCACGACGAGGGCGGGGCCGGTGCGCCGCCAGCGTTCCGCGACCTCGGCGGCGGCCTGGCCCGGGTAGAGCCAGGCGAGGTCCTCGTCGCTCACCTTCACGAGGTCGGCGAGGGTGACGTGGTGCTCGATGCGGGCCCGGGCCTCTTCCCGGGAGGGGAGGAGCGCGGGCCGGACGTTCGGGTCGAGGCTCACCGTCACCCGGCGTTCGGCGCGGAGCCGGGTCAGGAGTTGTTCGACGGTGCGGGCGCCCGGGTCCAGGGCGGTGGCCAGGGAACCGGTGTGCAGGCAGCGGGTGCCGGGGGCGAGTCGCAGGGGTGCTCGCGGGTTCCAGGTGAGGTGGAAGTCGTAGGTGGCCGCGCCGTGTTCATCGAGGAGGGCGGTGGCCGTGCTGGTGACGAAGGAGTCGTCGGCCGACGACCGGACGGTGACTCCCGAGGCGGCGAGGTGGTCGTGCAGCAGGCGGCCGTACGCGTCGTCGCCGAGCTGGGTGATCAGCGTGACGGGGGCGCCCAGGCGGGCGAGACCGACCGCCACGTTGGCGGGAGAACCGCCCGGGTGCTCGCTCGGAGGTGAGGGCGCCGGAGCGGGGCGCACCAGATCGACGAGGCTCTCGCCGACGACAGTGATCATCCGGATCTCCATGGCTGACGGCCCGCGGCGGCCCGCTCGGCGCGCCTGGCTCGGGTGCCGGAACAATAGCCCCGCGTGTCACAGGCCGCGCACCGCACCCACGGGCAGGCGTCGCGGTGGTCGTGGCGGGCCCGGCACCCCTGCCGGCCACCGGGTCCGCCGTACCCGGTGAGGTCCCGGAAAACTCCCGTTCACCGTCGGGGACCGGCCGGGAAACGCGCCGTCCCTAGCCTCTTGATCCCTTACGCAGGCGGGCACTTCAGGAGGCGGAATGCGCGTGCAATCACGGCCGGCGGTGGAACAGGCTCCGCACGGACCGGCGCTCGACGAGCGGTCCGGCGGTGACCAGGCGGTCAAGGAGACCCTGGAGGACTACACCCTCCGGTTCGCGCCGCGCTCCTATCGGCGCTGGACGCCCATGGTGGTCGCGACCACCGCGCTCGGCGGCATCGCCTACATGGCCGACTTCTCCATCGGCGCCGGCATCGGCCTCACCCACGGCACCGGGAACGCGCTGGTGGCGATCGCCGTCGCGGCAGCCGTCATCTTCCTCACCGGATTCCCGCTCGCCTACTACGGCGCCCGGTACAACATCGACCTGGACCTGATCACCCGCGGTTCCGGGTTCGGCTACTACGGCTCGGTGCTGACCAGCGTCATCTTCGCCAGCTTCACCTTCATCTTCTTCGCCCTGGAAGGCTCCATCATGGCGCAGGGCCTGAATCTGGGCCTCGGGCTGCCGCTGTGGCTGGGCTACCTGGTCTCCACCCTGATGGTGATCCCGCTGGTCGTCTACGGGATGAAGGCACTCAGCAAACTCCAGGTGTGGACCACGCCGGTGTGGCTGCTGCTGATGGTGGGACCCCTGCTGTATCTGGTCGCCACCGACCCGGGCACCGTGACCCGCTTCCTCTCCTACGCCGGGAGCGACGGCCACGGCGGTATCAACACCGCCTCGGTGCTGCTGGGCGCGGGCGTGTGCCTGTCGCTGATCGCGCAGATCGGCGAGCAGATCGACTACCTGCGGTTCATGCCGCCCAAGACGCGGGAGAACCGGCGCGGTTGGTGGACGGCCGTGGTCATGGCCGGCCCCGGCTGGGTGGTGCTCGGCGCGCTGAAGCAGGCCATCGGCGTGTTCCTGGCGGTCTACATGCTCGCCGAGGTGGGGCCGGCCGCGGCCACCGAGCCCATCCAGCAGTTCCGGGGGGCTTTCGCGGCGATGCTGCCGTCCTGGCTGGTGATACCGCTGGCGGTGGTCCTGGTCGTGATCAGCCAGATCAAGATCAACGTCACCAACGCCTACTCCGGCTCGCTCGCCTGGACCAACTCCGTCACCCGCGTCACCAGGCACTACCCGGGCCGTATGGTCTTCGTCCTGCTCAACCTGGCGTTCGCGCTGACGCTGATGGAAGCGGACATGTTCAGCGTCCTCAACAGCATCCTCGGCTTCTACTCCAACTGCGCCATCGCCTGGGTCGTCACCGTCGCCACCGACATCCTCGTCAACAAGTACCTGCTCAAACTCTCCCCGAAGGCACCCGAGTTCCGCCGGGGCATGCTCTACGCGGTCAATCCGGTGGGCGTGGTGGCGTTCACGGCCGCCTCGGGCCTGTCGATCGCCCTGTACTTCCACGCCCTCGGCGACACCCTCCAGCCGTACTCGCCGGTCGCCGCGGCCCTGATCGCCTTCGTCCTCACCCCGCTCATGGCCGCCTTGACCAAGGGGCGTTACTACCTGCGCCGTACCGACGACGGCATCGCGGAACCGCCGCTCGATCCGGACGGCAACCCCAGCGCGACCACATACGCGTGCCATGTGTGCCGCCAGAGCTTCGAACGGCCGGACCTGGCCGCCTGCCCCACCCACGACGCCATGGTCTGCTCCCTGTGCCTGAGCACCGACAAGACCGGCGACCACCTCCTCCCTCCGGCGGCCGTCACCCCGAGGTGACGTTTCCGGGCACGCGGCTGCCGGTGGCCTGGTGAACGCCGGTGGCCTGGTGAATGCGGGTGGCCTGGTGAACGCCGGTGGCCTGGTGAGTGCCACGCCTGCGCACCCCCCCGCTACCCTGCCGGAATGGACCTCCCCACGACCGAGGAAATCCGCGCGCTCCATGAGCGCTACGCGCCTTCCGCCCAGGCGCTGGATGCCGTGTACACGCACGGTGAGATCGTCTGGAAGATCGCCGAGCGGCTCCTGGACGGGTTTCCCGGCCGCGTCGACCGCGCATTGGTGCGCGTCGGCTGCCTGGTGCACGACATCGGCGTCTACCGGCTCTACGACGACGAGGGCCGGCTGGACTACGCGCAGTACCTGCGCCACGGGCTGCTCGGCCACGAGATCCTCGCGGGCGAGGGGTTCCCCGAGGTCCTGTGCCGTTTCTGCTCGTGTCACACCGGGGTGGGGCTCACCAAGGAGGACGTGGTGCGCCAGCGCCTTCCGCTGCCGGTCGCGGATTACGTGGCGGTGAGCGAGGAGGAGCAACTGGTGATGTACGCGGACAAATTCCACAGCAAGTCGACGCCGCCGAAATTCGTCTCCGCGGATTCCTACACCGCCCATGTCCGGCGCTTCGGCGACGACAAGGCCGAGGCGTTCCGCGCGCTGCGCAAGACGTACGGGGAACCGGACCTGGCGCCGCTGGCGCGCGCTTACGGGCAGGCCGTGGACTAGGGCCTGCCGACAGGGCCCAGGCCGGCGGGGGCGGCCCGCAGGCCGGTGTGGACGGGCCGGCCGCCCTATCCCGCCCCGTAGAGGTCCTTGCCGATGCCGCGGGCGAGCATCGCCGCCCAGGCGATGACCTTGTCCTTGTCGCGGGCGCTGCCGACCGTGAGCAGGACGCCGCCGACGCGGGCCTCGACGCTGTAATGACGGGGGATGGCGTACTCCGCGCCGCCGGTGGTCGTGGAGGAGCGCAGGAGCGCTTCGTCGCCCAGGCCGTTCAGCCTTTCCACGGTGAGGTGCTCCGTGGTGACGCCCGCCTCCATGTCGTGTGTGACGGCCGGGCAGGAGGAGTAGAGGCGGTGCTGGAGCGCGAGGTAACGCTTGGCGTCCGCGGTGGGCATCGACAGCAGGGACTGCTCCACGAAGAGCTCGGGTCGCGCCTCAGGGTCCGTCCTGTCGGCCGCCGTCGCCCATTTGATCGCCGACCGCTCGGCACTGGCGCCGCGGTACGTGCCCAGTTCGCGCAGATATCCCTCCAGCGGCCCGTCGTCGCCGTCCGCCAGGCAGTCCGCCCATTCCCACCGCCGCCGGTCCGGGTGCTGGTCGAAGGTGCCGGCCTTCGTACCGGTGGAGCGCATGCCCGTGGCGAAGGTCTCCGCGGGCGCCAGTCGCTTCTTCAACGCGGCGTCGGTGAAGACGCGTCGGGCGTCGGCGGTGCCGTCGACGCCCGGGGCCTTCGGGCTCCCGACGGACCATCGCGCCCCGGGGCCCGCGCCGGCGCCGCCGTCCGCGCCGCATCCCGTCGTCAGCACCGCGAGCGCCGCGGCACCCGCCCAGCGTGCTCTCCGGCCGGCCACTGGCCCTCCCCCAAGATCTCTTCCCGTACGCCGCCGACACCCTAGCCGTACCGCCCCGGCCGTCCTCCGACGCAGTGCGGTGACGACCGGCCTACCGACCTACCTACCGCGCCGGCGCGAAGGCCAGGACGGTGTTGTGGCCGCCGAAGCCCAGGGAGTTGCTGAGGGCGAGGCGGATCTCCTGGCTGCGGGGCGCGCCGGTGACCAGGTCGTCGAGGGGGGAGTCGGGGTCGGGGCGGTGGAAATTGGCGGTGGGCGGGGCCAGTTGGTGTTCGACGGTCAGGGCGGTGAGGGCGGCCTCGATGGCGCCGGCGGCACCCATGGTGTGCCCCAGGACGCCCTTCGCGGAGGTCACCGACGGCGGGTCGGCGGCGAACAGCTCGTGCAGCGCCGCCGCTTCGGTGCGGTCGTTGAGGGGAGTGCTCGTCCCGTGGGCGTTGAGATGGTCGACCTCGCGCGCGGTGGCGCCGACCGTGCGCAGGGCCCGCGTCACGGCCAGCCGCAGCCCATGGCCCTCCGGGTCGGGGGCCACGTCGTGGTGGGCGTCGGCGGAGAGGCCGTAGCCGGCGAGCCGCGCGTGGACCGGTGCGCGCCGGGCCGCCGCGTCGCTCACCCGCTCCAGGACGAGCACGCCCGCGCCCTCGGCCAGGACGAAACCGTCGCGGGCCGCGTCGAAGGGGCGGGAGGCGGCGGCCGGGTCGGTGTTCCGCCGCGAGAGCGCGCCCATCTTCGCGAACGCGGCGGCGCACAGGGGGGTGATCATGGCGTCGGCGCCGCCCGCGACGGCGATGTCGCAGGCGTCGTCGCGCAGCAGCAGCGCCGCGGTGACCAGGGCGGCGGCGCCCGACGCGCAGGCCGTGGCGGTGTGCAGGGCGGGGCCCCGGGCCCCCAGTGCGATGGCCAGTTGCCCCGCGGCCATGTTGGGCAGGAACGCGGGCAGGGTCAGCGGCGAAACCGACCCGGGGCCGGTGTCGAGCAGGCGCCGGTGCTGGTCCTCGTACGTGCCGACCCCGCCGGCCGCCGACCCCAGAACCACCGCGACGCGGGTGCCGTCCCAGGTGGCAGGGTCCAGGCCGGCGTCGGCCACGGCTTCGTGCGCGGCGGTCAGCGCGAACTGGGTGAACCGGTCGTGCCGTCCGGGCCGCGGGCCGGGGACGCGCGCCCGGGGAGCGAAGTCCGGCACCCGGCAGGAGAAGGAGACGGGGAGCCCGGCGAGCGCGGGATCGCCGGCCGCGGTCGGCCGTCCCGCGCACACCCGGCTCCAGGTCTCCGCGGTGGTGGTGCCCCCCGGGGTGACCAGTCCGATACCGGTGACGGCGAGGGCCTCCGTGCCGCGGCCGGCGCTCATCGCGCCGTTTCCGGGTCGGCCGCGGCCAGGTCGGGGGACACCTGGGAGGCGACGGCCGCCGCGAAGTCCCGCAGCGGCAGTTCGCCGGCCGACTCGTCCTCCTCCAGCGGGGTGCCCCAGTGTTCCTGGAGCGTGACGTAGAGCTCGACGACGGCGAGCGAGTCCAACTCCAGCTCGTTGAGCGAGACGTCGGGGCGGATCTGCTCGGCGTCGACCTCGAACTTGTCGGTGAGCACGGTCACGAGGTGGTCGTAGACAGCTTCCATTGCGGTTTCCTCCTGGGGGAGCGTGCGGTGGTGGCGGAGTCGGTGGTGGGAGTGGCGGGCAGGCGGGTCCGGGGGACGGCGGCGGGCCAGGTCAGGGCGACCGAGCCCCACGTCAGGCCGCCGCCGAAGGCGGTGAGCAGGGTGCGCGCGCCGGGGCGCACCACGGCGCGGGACGCGGTGTCGGCCAGGGCCAGCGGGATGGAGGCACCCGCCGTGTTGCCGACCTCGCGGATGTTCCCGTAGCAGTGCCCGGGCGCGATTCCGACCCGGTCGGCGACGGAGTCGAGGATGCGCTGGTTGGCCTGGTGGCCGATGAACGCGCCGACGCTGCCGGGCCGCCAGCCGACCTGTTCGAGGACGGCCAGCGAGGACTCGGTCATGTGCCGCACGGCCTGCCCGTACACCTCCCGGCCGCTCATCCGGAAATAGCGCGCCTCGCGGCACAACCGCGGCGAGGTGTCGGGCATCCGGGACCCGCCCGCGCTGATGGCGATCAGGTCGCTGCCGGCGCCGTCCGCGCCCCAGTCGACGCCGGCGATCGCACCGGGCTCGGTGGGCTCCCCGGCGCCCAGCAGCACCGCGCCCGCCCCGTCGCCGAAGATCACCGCGGTGTCCCGGTCCAGCGGATCGATGATGCGCGAGTACGTCTCGGCCCCGATGACCAGCGGCCGGGCGCAGATACCGCTGCGCAGCAGCGCGGTGGCGACGGTGAGGCCGTAGAGGAATCCCGAACACACCGCGCCCAGGTCGAACGCGGGGACCGGGCCGAGCCCGAGCCGGTGGGCGACCTCGGGGGCGGTCGCCGGGCAGCGGCGGTCCGGCGTGGTGGTCGCCACCAGGACCAGGTCGGCCCGGGCCCGCGCGGAAGCCTGAGCGGCGCCGCCCGCCGCGACCGCCAGATCCCCGGTGCTCGTCCCCTCCTCGGCCTCGCGGCGGCGGGCGATGCCGGTGCGGGTGCGGATCCACTCGTCGGTGGTGTCGAGTACGCCGCGGCGCGTCACCTCCACGTTGGACAGCACGCGGGGCGGCAGGCAGGCGCCGATGCCGCGGATGACGGCGGCGGGGCCTTCCCGTAACGGCCCGCCGCCCTCGGTGAACGGGCCGGTCTCCGTGGCGTGGGGCACTTCCGTCGCCCCGGTCGGGTCTTGCGTCGCCCCCGTGGGGCGTTGGCTGGTCATCGTCGGGGTTCCTCGCCTCTCTGCGGTGGTCACGCGGCGAACGGGGACGGCGGCTTCGGGATCCCGGCGAGCCCGCCGTCCGGTACGGAGGCGCCGCCGTCCAGGAGCAGCGCCTGCCCGGTGAGGAAGGACGCGGCGGGCGAGGCCAGGAAGAGCGCCGCGCGGGCGACCTCGTGCGGTTCGGCCCACCGGCCCATCGGGACGTGTGCCATCAGCCAGTCCGACAGCGGGGCCGTGGACGCGGCGAAGGCGGTCATGTCCGTACGGGTCCAGCCCGGGCACAGCGCGTTGACGCGGATACCGGACCGCGCCCAGCCCGCCGCGAGGCTGCGCGCCAGGGAGATCTGGGCCGCCTTGGACGCCGCGTACGCCTCCATCCTGGGCGCGCCGGCCACGCCCGCCAGGGACGACATCAACACCACGCTCGCGCGGGACGATTGCGTCAGGTGGTGGTGCGCCCGGCGGCACAGCGCCGCGGTGGCGTTGAGGTTGACCGACAGCACCCGGTCCCAGTCCTCCTGGGCGGAATCCTGCAGCGGGGCCATGGCCGGGCTGCCGTCGGGCAGGGACGGCAGGACGCCCGCGTTGTGGACGACGACGTCGAGGCCGCCGAGCGCCGCCGCCGCGTCGTCCACGACGGTCTCCGCCGCCCCCGCCTCGGCGAAGTCGCCCGGCACCGGCACCGCGACGCGCCCCTCCTTCTCCACGAGACAGGCCGTCTCCTTCAGGGCGCCGTGGGTCCGGGCGCCGAGCGCCACATCGGCACCGGCCTGCGCGAGCGCCACGGCGACGGACCGGCCGATGCCGCGGGAGGCCCCGGTCACCAGGGCCCGTACGCCGTCGAGGCGGAAGGCGTCGAGGACGTGGGCCACGGGGGCGTGGGGCGCGGGCGAGTTCGCGGGCGTGTTCATCAGGAGCTCCTTTGCGCGACGGGCGTACGGGTGGGGATCGGGGTGGGTACCGCGACCGGGGCGGGGCCCGGCGCGATCCGGATGGCCGGTGCGCCGGTCCAGTTCAACAGCGCGCTGCCCCAGGTCACGCCGGCCCCGAAGGCGGCGATCAGGACCCGGCCGCCGAGCGGCAGCAGCCCGCGGGCGGCGGCACTGGCCAGCGCGTAGGGGGCGCTGGCGGCGCCGATGTTGCCCACTTCGTCCCCCACGATGACCAGACGGTCCGGCGGGATGCCGATGCGGTCGCCGAGGCCGCGCAGCAGGACGGGGTTGGGCTGGTGGGTGATGAACGCGTCGATGTCGTCGAGCCGGAGCCGGTGGCGGGCCAGGGTCTCGCTGACGAGCCGCGGAAAGATCTCGGCGATGAAGTCGCGGACCGCCCGGCCGTCCATCCGGATGTGGTGCTGGTGGCCGCCGAGCGTGTCGGCGCTGGCGGGGACGCGGCTGCCGCCGGCCGGGATGAGCACATGGTGGGCGCCGGTGCCGTCGGAGCCCAGCCGGAAGCCGGCGAACCCGCCGTCGCCCGGTACGGGCCCGAGGACCGTGGCGGCCGCGCCGTCGGCGAAGAGCACCGCGGTGCCCCGGTCCGCCGGATCGATGAACTTGGAGTACGCCTCGACCCCGACGACCGCCGCGTAGCGCGCGCACGGGTCCTGGGCCAGCCAGTCGTGGGCGACCCGGGTGGCGAACAGCCAGCCGGAGCAGGCCGCGCTGACGTCCAGCGCCACCGCGTTGCGGGCGCCGGTCAGCGCCTGGATCCGGCAGGCCGTGGACGGCCCCAGTTCGTCGGGCGTGGAGGTGGCGGCGACCAGCACGTCCAACTGGTCGATGTCGATGCCCGCCGCGGCGACCGCGGCCCGTACGGCCGCGGCGGCCAGCTCGGAGGCGGCCTCGTCCGGGGCGGCGACGTGCCGGGTGCGCACCCCGGTGCGTTCGGTGATCCAGTCGGGGGTGACGCCGACCGCGGCGGCCACGTCCTCGTTGGTGCGCAGCGCGTGCGGGAGGTAGGTGCCCATGCCCAGCACGCCGATGCGCGAGGTGGTCGGGGGTGAGTCGTTCATGTCGGCCTTTCCGTGGGCCAGTCGAGGGAGTCGGTCAGCGCCGCCGCGTAGTCGCTCGCGCCCAGAGGCGCCGGCGACGTGTCCGGCGCGGCCATGGCCTCGGTCAGCAGCGGCAGATGGGGCAGCAGCCGGTCGCACAGTGCGTCCATGGCCAGGGGGAGCGCCCGCGCGGTGGCCGGGTCGATCACCTCCGCGGACAGCAGCCGACCGGACAGGCGCCGCGCCTCGGCCACTCCGTACAGGGCGGCCAACGGGCGTAGTACGGCGAGCAGTTCGGGGTCGTCGACCGCGTCGAGGGCGTCGGCCAGGCTCCGCGCCGTCAGGCGGCTCGCGTACGCCTCGCCGAGCTCCCGCGCCGCGCCCAGCAGCGGGTTCCACCGCTCCAGACCCTCCAGCCCCGCCTTCGTACGGTCCTGGAGTGCCTGGCGCAGGTCCTGGGTCAGCCGGCTCTCCAGGGCCCGGGTGACGGCGGGCCACCAGGCGGGATGGTCCACCGGCATGCCGGGCGGCGGCGGGGCGGCGGTCAGGGCGTCGCCGGCTTCCTCGGCCAGGGCCCGGCCGGTGTCCAGCATGATCAGCCGGCTGTCCCCGCCGGCGCTGTCGAAGGCGTGGGCGAAGCCGTGGTAGCCGGCCAGCCGGTTGACCGCCAGATAGCCGGGCAGGCCGCTGCGGTGCTGGCATTCGGCGGCCACCCGCGCCGCGGCGTTCACCGTGTGCGCCTTCCAGGCCGCCAGCGGACGGTCGACCGCGGTCCAGGGCGCGAAGGTCATCTCCTCCCGGTCGGCGTCCCCTCCCGCGTCCCGGCCGGCGGTGTCCGGCCCGCCCGGCCCCGGGCCGCCGCCCGCCGCCAGGGCGCGTCCCCAGATCTCCTGTGCCGTGCCGCCGGCGCAGGTGAGGGCCAACGCCTCCGCCAGGCAGCCGAACAGGGCCCGCTGCTGGGGGCGGTAGGCCAGTACCGGCTCCCCGGGGGCGAGACGGCCGTGGGCGCGGCGGTGCGCGCAGTGGCGCAGGGCCCGCGCGGCGCACTGCCGGGCCATCGCGGCCATCGCCGAGGGCAGGGTCGCCCACAGGCCCTGGCCCACGCACAGGGTGCGGGCCAGCCGCGCGTCGCGGGTGCCGAGCGGATCGTGGAAGGCGCCCGACGGGTCGAGGCGCGCACCGTCCCGCAGCCACTGCTCAGGGCGCAGCCGTACGCCCCGGAAGCGCACCAGCGCGTAGTCCAGCGGCAGTTCCGGCAGCCCGATCCGGCCGGAGATCTCCACTCCCGGCGCCGGCCCCCGCTCGTCCTCCAGGTCCACGACGAACGAGAACACCCCGTGGTCCGTCCCGCCGGCCAGCAGCCGGGCGCACACCACCGCGGTCTGCGGCAACCCGGGCGAGCCGACGCCGGAGAACTTCGCCGCCCCCGCGTCCGGCGTGCGGAGCGTGAACCCCCCGGTCCGCGGGTCGAACTCGGCCGTCGTACGGATCCCCAGATGGCTGCTGCCGTCGCCGATCTCGGTGACGAGGAAGACGCCCTTGGCGCGCGCGGTCTCCAGCGCCTCCCATTGGCGGCCCAGGCGGGCCGGGTCGTCGGACAGGGTGACGATCGAACCGATGCAGAGGAGGTAGTGGGAGAGGGCCGCCATGTACAGCGGCGGGTCGGCGACGCCCGTGCACTCGCCGAGGACCGCGAGCCGGTGCGGGTCGCGCAGCAACTCCGCGGCGGGCGGCAGCACTTGGGCGATCCGGCGCAACTGGAGGTGCGTGCGGCGGCCGTGGTCGGCGTCGCCCGTCTCCGCGCGCTCGCCGGCGGCCAGCGCCGCGGTCAGCCGGTGGCGCAAGCCGTCGGGGTCGGGGCCGTGGACGAGCCGGGAGAGCCGGGCGATCTGGGCGGGCCGCGTGCTCTGGGCGGGCCGGGTCATCTGGGCGGGTTCGGCGGACGGCCGTGGGTGAGGGGTCATCGGGAGGGCTCCGTGAGGCGGGCGGGGAGAGCGGTGGCGGCGTGGCGGCCGGCCGGTGCCGTGGTGGCGTACGGCCCGGTGGCGCGCGGCCCGGTGGCGCGCGGCCAGGGGAACCCGGGGTCCGCCAAAGGCGCGCAGGCACGGGCGGCGGACGGCGCCAGGGTGTGCTGGGCGTTGCGGGTGAGCGCCCGGCCGGTGCCGGCCTCCAGCAGCAGCGCGGTGCGCGGCGCCGTCACCTGGCGCAGCACCTCGGGGACCCGGGCCGGGCGCACCAGGCAGTTCGCCAGGCCCCGGTGCACGTCGTCCCCGGGGCCGTAGACACCGCCGTGGACGGCACTGTGCACGGGGATCCGGGCCGGCCGCGCGGTCAGGGGCCGGATCGACGCCTGGAACGCGTCGGCCGGGCCGGTCAGAGAGGGGTGATGGGAGGAGAACGGCAGCCGCAGACGGGCGACCGGCAGCCCCTGTCGTCCGGCCAGCTCCTCCACGACCCGCAGCGCCCGAAGGGGGCCGCTGAGCACCGTCTCACCGGGATCGTTGAGGCAGGCGATGGCCAGCGGCGGCGAGCCGGCCTCGCGCAGCAGGGCCCGGGTGCGCACCTCGCCCATGCCCACCAGCGTCATCCCGCCCGGGCAGCGGGCCAGTTGGTGCGCCAGCAGGCAGGCGATCCGCGCTCCCTCGGCGACCTCGAACACCCCGGCCGCGGTGAGCGCGGCGATCTCGCCGAAGCTGACCCCGACCACCTGATCGGGCACCCAGCCGACCTCGCACAGCGCGCGGTGCACCGCGATCGAGGAGCAGAACAGCGCCAGTTGCGGGGTGCCGACGGCGGCCGCCGCGAGGTCCCGGCCGCTGGGCGGGGCGTCGCCCAGCAGCGCGCCGGCCAGCGGAGCGATGCCGAACTCGCCGCCGACCTCCGCCGCCTCCTCGAAAACCTCCTTGACCGCCTTGCGCACCGGAGGATGCGCACGGGCGGCGTGGACCAGCGGGCTGACCGAGAAATCCCCCTGCCCGGGGAAGAGATGAACGAGGGTGTAGGGCAGGAGTTCACGATCTGCGGCTGCGGACGGCACAACACTCTTCATCGACGACTACTCCTCGGCGGTATTCACCAGGCGGCGGAATTTCCCCGCAATCGATTCAACAACGCCGGCTACCGCGCCGGTTGGTTTCGGCCTCGCGGAGATGTTGAAAGGTGTGAAAGCGCCGGATGCGCACGACGGCCGGATCAGGCTCGGCGCCGGGCCGCCGTCTCCGCGTACGTACGGTCCAGAACGGCCGCCGCGGCCGGCACCTGGCGAAAGGGCGTGAGGAATTGCCGCAGCCGGCTCAGTGCCGTGTCCACCGCACCCGATCGCAAATAGGCGTAGTGATCGAGAAACGACTGCCACGCGGCGCAGGCCTCTTCCACATTGCCGATGCCGATGAGGATTTCGGCGTGCTGGGCGTAACTCAGCGCCAGCCCCCGGCGGTCCTCGGCCGGCCGCCGCGCGAGGGAACGGTTCAGCGCGGTACGGGCGGCCGGTAGGTCTCCCGCGTGCCGCAGCGCCTCCGCGCTCTGGTATTCCAGCGCGGCGCGGGAGTACGCCTGGAACGGGCCCGGCCCGCCGGCGCCCCGCTCCGCCGCCTCCAGCGCGCGCTCCGCCTGCCCGAGCGAGTCGATGGCTTCCTGACGCGCACCGCAGGCGGCCTGCGCCACGGCGAGCTGGGACAGCAGGTAGGCGCCGGCCGCGCCGTGCGCGCTGCGCGTGGTCTCCACCGCGGCCTCGGCCGCGTGGAGCGCGGTGTGCCGGTGCCCCAGCGCCAGCCCCTGGGCGCTCAGCCCGCGCAGGACGACCGCCCACGCCGTACGGTCCCCGGACTCGGCGGCCAGTTGCAGGGCCGTGTTGAAGTGCCGTTGGGCCAGCCCGTGCACCGACGCGTCCTGATGCATCCGCGCGAGCAGGAACGATAATCGCGACGCCTCGACCAGCAGGCCGCGCCGCACGTGCGGGTCGTGCGTCTCGCGCAGCCGGGGCGCGATGTCGTCGGCGAGGTAGGCGGCCAGTGCCGAGCGCGCGCTGCCGCCGCCGTGCGCGTTGAAGGACGCCGCGTAGAAGCGCACGGCGAAGCGGACGATGGAGAGTTCACCCTCCTCGTCCGCCCGGCGCGCGCCGGCGTCCGGGCCCGGCCACCGCGGCTCGGCGCCCGCCGTACCGGCCAACTCCGCCTTCCGGTAGGGCAGGCGCCGGGCCGACACCCGGCGGGCCGGGTCGCTCTCCTGCCCGCACAACGCGGCGAGCGCGGTTTCCGGCCGCTGGCTCTCCGGCGGCGCGGTGGCCGGGGGCGGCGCGGCGCCGTCGTCCGGGAAGCCCGCGGCGGCCGGGGACACCGCCCGCCCCAGGCGCCGGGTCAGGGCCTCGGCGATGAGCGCGGGTGCCGGGGGCGTCGGCCGCGTACCGCTGAGCCAATGGGCCACCGCGGTGCGGTCGTAGGTCAGCTCCAGATCGATTTCCGCGGCGAGCGCGTTGACGGACCGGGCCAGTGCGGCCTGTGTCCATCGGGCCTCCGCCAGCAGGGCCCGCAGATGTTCGTTTCGGTGACGCGGTGGCACTGACTGCTCCTGAAGGGACATGTGAGGAAGAGACGGGAAGGGACGGAACGCGCGTACGGGAAAGCCCGGGAACGGGGAACGCGGGAGGAAAGGAGAACCGGTTCATGGAACATTCCCGGCCAATTCTCGTGACCGCGTTCCGGCCGCCGGGCCGCCCGGATTCACGGAAACCCCCCGCTTTCGCGCACGGGAAAATCACCACCGACGGTGCGCCCGTTTCGCGCGACCGGCCCCTGGCCGGAAAACTTTGCCCGTGGCCGACGCGGTATGGCCAACGGGCTCTCCTCAACGGAACCATGCTGTCGACAATGTTGGGAAGCGCGCCCTGGGGGAGTTACGTGAACGCGTTGAAAGATCAAGCACCGTGACGCCGAAGGAACTCCCGGGTGAGGGGCGCGACCATGGCGCGTAAAAGTCCGAACCACGCGCTCGGTGCGCTGCTGACGGAAGCGGACTGGTCCGCCGCGGACCTCGCGCGCGCCGTCAACTCCCTCGGCACGGCGCACGGTTTGCGCCTGCGCTACGACCGGACCGCCGTCGCCCACTGGCTCAACGGCTCACGCCCCCGGCCGCCGGTCGCCGACCTGGTGGCACAGGCGTTCAGCCGCCGCATCGGCCGGACGCTGACGCCCGCCGACACCGGGCTCGGCGAACCGGGCGCCCCGGGCGACGCGCTCGCCGCCCTCCTGGACACCGGCGACCCGGTGCGGCGCCTGTCCGCCCTGTGCCGGGCGGACAGCGACCCCACCCGCCGGCCGCTGCTGGCCCAGGCGGTGTTCTCCACCTCGCCGCCCGCTTTCCCCGGCTGGGGGACCGGGCCGCGGACCGCGCCACCGGCGGGCGCCAGGCGGCAGGCGACCGGCGCGGACGTGGCGCGCCTGGAGACCGTGGCCCTGTGCTGCGCCGCGATGGGCGAGAAATACGGCGGCGCGCACGGGCGCTCCGCGCTGGCGCTGTACCTGTCCGAGGACGTGGCGCGGCTGCTGACCGCCCCGGCCCCGCCGCCGGTGCGCCGCGCGCTCTTCACCGGGGCCGGGCATCTGACGCTGCTGCTGGCCGGCATGACGTTCGACGTCGGCCACCCGGGCCTGGCCCAGCACTATTACGCCGTCGCCCTGGAACTCGCGCACGCGGCGGAGGACCGCGCCGCCTACGCGATCACCCTGCGCTGTATGAGCGTGCAGGCCCACCGGCTCCGCGACCACCGCCAGGCCGTCGCTCTGGCCGAGGCGGCCCTCGACGTGGCGGGATCCGCGGTTCCCTCCGCCACCCGGGCCTTCCTGCACGCGGGACGCGCGGTGGTCGCGGCCGGCGTCGGGCAGCACGGCTCGGCGGCCACGCACCTGGTGACGGCCGAGAAACATCTGGCCCAGACCTGCGGACCCGAAGGCCCCTTCACGAGCTATCCGGAGTCCGCCCTGCGCTACCAGCGGGCCGAGACGCTCGCGTTGCTCGGCGACCACACCGGGGCCCGGGCCGAGCTGGAGTCCTCCCTGGCCGGCAGGCCCGCCGACCACAACAGGGCGCGGGCACTGCTGCACGCCCGGCTCGCCCACGCGCTGCTGGCGACGAAAGAGGTCGAAGCGGCGGTCCAGCACTGCCTCCACTTCCTGGAGCACTACGAGCGCCTCGCCACCGGATCCGCGCACGGCACGCTGGCCCGCCTGCTTCTCGAACTCACCCCCTACCGGAGGAACTCCAAGGTCAGAGCCTTCCGGGAGCGTCTGCGAGGGATGTGATCGCGGCGCCGGTGAGGTCGTCCTGCTCCGCGGCGTGCGGCCCGCCGGTTTTCGGTGCGCACCGCGCCCCGTCGCGATCCGCGTGGGCGACGGCTACGCAGGCGAGCAACACCATCGCCACGTCAAAGGGGTCTGTCACCTCACCATAAATAGATGTGACCATTACTTTTCCGGCTTACGCGCGCCCGCCCGGCCGGCGGCTTCACCCGTACGCGCGCGGGATCACCCCTGCGGTCCGACGGCACCCCGCGAAAGCCGGGGCGCCACCGGACCGGTCCTTCAGTGCGTGGCGGCGGGGGTGTTGGCCGACGTGACGTTGACGGCGGCCCAGGCCCGGTTCACCGTCTTGTACTCGGTGCTGCGGGCGCCGTAGAGGTCCTTGGCGGCGCTCAGGGTCGCGGTCCGGGCGTCGTGGAAATCGGTGGTGGAGACCATGTACCGGGTGAGGGCCCGGTAGAAGACCGCCGTCGCCTTCGCCCGGCCGATGCCCTTGACCTTGGAGCCGTCGAAGGTCGGGGAGTCGTAGGCGAAACCGCCGATGGTCTTCTTCCCGCTGCCCTCGGCGAGCAGGTAGTAGGCGTGCGAGGAGACGCCGGAACCGGCGTGCACCTCGGTGTCGTAGGACTTCTTCGACCAGTAGTCGACGGTGCCTTCGAGCTTGTCGAGCGAGGGCTTGTCCAGGCGCCGCAGGAACTTCTGCCGCAGGCCGAGCTTCTCGCCCATCAGGTAGTTCGGCGGGTTCTTGGGGTTGGCGGCCGCGAACTCGACGGCGCTGCCGAAGATGTCCGCCAGCGACTCGTTGAGCGAGCCGGGCTCGCCGAACTGGTTGCCGTCGCCGTCCACGCGGGTCGGCTGGAGGTCGGCCGTCGCGTCGACGACGCCGTGGCTGAGTTCGTGCCCGGTGACGTCCAGCACGACCAGCGGCTTTTTGAACATCGTGCCGTCACCGTCGCCGTAGAGCATGCAGCCGCAGTCCGAGGACCAGAAGGCGTTGCCGACGCCCTTGCCGAAGTGCACCAGGGCGCGGGCCCCACGGCCGTTGTTCTCGACCCCGTCGCGGCCGAACGTCTTCTTGTAGAAGTCCAGGGTGCTGGTGATGCCGTACTGCGCGTCGACGGCGGCCGTCGCGCGGTTGCTCGCGGTGCCGTTGCCCCAGCGGTTGTCGGTGCTGGTGAACGCCTTGCCGTCGGCGAACTTCGCCGGCTCCTTGCCGCCGGCGTCGCGCGTCTCGGTGTTCCCCCGCGTGCGGTCCTTGAGGAGGAAGGCCCGCTTGCCGGTCTGGGTGGTGGACAGCGGCACCTTGCCGACGAAGAAGGACGAGCCGGTTCCCTTCGCCGCTGCCGGGAAGCCGCCGCTCGTGGTCGTCCGGCCCGTGGCGGACGGGGGCGTGGCGGTCGGACCCGCCGAAAGCGCGGGCCGCTCGCCCCGCGCGCGCAGGGTGTCCAGAAGGGCCGGCGACAGGAAGGAGTCGTTGGCCGGGACGTTGCTCAGCACTGCCGCGGTGGCGGCGTCCAGGACGACCGTGCGGGCGCCGCCGGCCTCGGCGGTCCGGCTGCCGGTCACCCGCACCTGGTAGGCCAGCCTGCCGCGGCCCTCGTGGGCGTCCACGACGAGTTCGGCCTCACCGGCGTGGCCCTTCGCCACCCCGGCCGCCTTCTCCCGGGCCTGCCCGGCGGATATCTCCGGGTCCGTGTCGGGCACGTCGACCTGGTGGTCGAAGGCCCTTGTCACGCCCGTGTAGGCGGACTTGGCGTCCAGATGGACGACGAGGTCACCGCCGAGCACCGGCAGCCCGCGGTGGGTCCGGACGAAGCGCACATGCCGCTTGCCGTCCGGGTCCACCAGGGTGTCGGTGGCGTCGAGGGTGTCCTTCGGGCTGACGCCGGTGGCGGCGGCGTGCGCGTACGCCGCCGCCCGGGCCGCGGCCACGACCGTCGCGGCGGCGGGTGTGGCGGCGGTCGGGGCCGGCGCCGAGGGGCGGGAGGCCGAGGGGGCCGCCAGAGCGGAGCCGGCCGCACCCGCGGTGAGGGTCGCGGCCGTGGTCACCGCGACGCCGATGGCCAGGCTCCGCCTGCGTATGTGGGGTCTACGCACTGTTGTGGGTCCTTAGAGCTGCGGGGGCGGTCGGTTGGACCGACCGCCCGTACACGCGGTGCTGTGACGCACCACGGGAGTCGTGTGACGACCCCGCGCAAACCCTGGTCTGCCTGGCATGGGCATGTAAAGAGAAATGATCGATTTTCGCAGCGATTGCGGCGAGATTTAACAATTGGTCATCTTTAAGTAGCGACAAGGTGACCAACTGTGCTGCACAGGGGGAGAGGTGAAGCGGCGACGGATGGTTGCCCGTGTGACGAATCCGACGCCGGCGGGCGGCCGATAGGGCGAAATTCCGGCGCCGTCCAGCGGCCCGCGGCCCGACCGTGCCCAGGTCGCGGCACACTACCGAAACCGCCCGGCGGCCCGGTGGACCGGCCCGGGCGTGCGACGGCGAGCGGCGTCAGGACGTCCCGTCACTGGCTTGATCGCAGCCGTCCGCCGGCCGTCCGGGTTTTGCGGCGGATCGCGTGGAGATGCGCACTGCACGGAGAAGATCGGTCCCTATGACAGCCGCACCCGGCTCCGGCCGGACGCGGCGGACGGAGGCGACGTGGCGGACGAGGCCGGCGAGGTGCCAGAACGGCCCGCGACAGGCGC
Source organism: Streptomyces sp. NPDC031210 (assembly GCF_055570395.1). Lineage (NCBI taxonomy): Bacteria > Bacillati > Actinomycetota > Actinomycetes > Kitasatosporales > Streptomycetaceae > Streptomyces > Streptomyces sp. NPDC031210. The sequence continues at coordinate 118,001 of NZ_JBVIHH010000007.1, read as the reverse complement.
GGAGCGGACCACCCGGGCGAAAGCGCCGCACCCGGGAGCGAGCCGCCGCGGTCTGCTCGCCGCCACGGCGGCGGCCGGCCTCGGAGTGCTCACGGCCTGCGCCAAGCCGTCCGCGCACGCCGATCCCGCGCCCGGCGCGGCCCCGCCCGGCAGCCCGGGCGGCTCCCCGTCCGCGCCGCCGGGCTCCGCCCGCCACCGGGCGAAGCGTCGCCCCGAACTACCGCGCGGCGGCCGGGAGTTGTTCCCCCGCTACCGGCTGGTCGGGTTCTGCGGCCTGCCCGGTGCCGCCGCACTCGGGCGGCTGGGAACCGGCGATCCGGACGAGCGGGCCGCCGAGATCGAGAAGGTGGCACGCTCCTACGCCGCCGGCCGCGAGCCCCTGCCCGTCCTCGAACTCCTGGCGACGGTCGTCAACGCCGACGCCGGCTCGGACGGCAAGTACCGCTCGCAGACGCCCACCGCCGTCATCCGCCGCTTCCACCAAGTGGCCCGCGACCACCGCGCACTGCTCCTGCTGAACATCCAGCCGGGCCGCGCGAGGATGCTCGACGAGGTCAAGGCCCTGCGGGAGTGGCTGATCCACCCCGATGTCGGGGTCGCGCTCGACCCGGAATGGGAGATGGGCCCCGGCGAGGTGCCCGGCGACACCTACGGTCACACCAGCGGCCAGGAGTTGACCCGCGTCGCCCGCTACCTCTCACGTCTGGTCGAGTCCCATGACCTGCCGCAGAAGCCGCTCGTCTACCACCAGGTCGCCAGGTCCGTGGTGCGCCACCAGTCCGCACTGCGGCCGCAGCCCGGAGTGGCACTGATCAAGAGTGCCGACGGCATCGGCCCACCGGGGATGAAGCGGGCCACCTGGCGCCAGCTCGTCACCGACCTGCCCGACGGGCTGCACACCGGCTTCAAGCTCTTCTACGAGGAGGACGCGAAGGGCAGCCGCCTGATGACGCCCAAGGAGGTCCTGGCGCTGACCCCGCGCCCGGAATACGTCATGTACGAGTGAGCGCCCGCACCGCCGCCCGGCCCCCGCCCGCACCGCCGCCCGTCGGGCCGCTCGCGGAAAGCCCGCGGCCCCCGAGGCCGGCGGGTGAACGCACGGGCTTTCGGGAGCCGCGGGGTGGTGCCGGGGTGTTACGAGGTGGCGGTGGAGCGGCGCGGTGCCGAGCGGTCGCCACCGCCGGTACGCCGGGCCTGCGCCGGGCGGCTGCGCCGGCCACGCGAGGAGGACGCGCTGCGCTTGGGGCGCTCGGCGACCGGCGTGGTGATGGTGACCGGGATGCCGGACGGGGCCTGGGCGCCGGTGATACGCGTCAACTCGGCGTCACCGGAGCGGACCTGGGTGGTCTGCGGGGTGATCCCGGCCGTCGTCATCAGGCGCGTCATCTCACGGCGCTGGTTGGGCAGCACCAGCGTCACGACGCTGCCGGACTCGCCGGCGCGGGCGGTGCGGCCGCCGCGGTGCAGGTAGTCCTTGTGGTCCGTGGGCGGGTCGACGTTCACGACCAGGTCGAGGTTGTCGACGTGGATGCCGCGGGCCGCCACGTTGGTGGCCACCAGCACGTTGACATGCCCCGACTTGAACTGCTGGAGCGTGCGGTTGCGCTGCGGCTGCGACTTGCCGCCGTGCAGCGCGGAGGCGCGGACGCCGCTGGCGAGCAGGTCCTTGGTGAGGCGGTCCACCGCGTGCTTGGTGTCCAGGAACATGATCACGCGGCCGTCGCGGGCCGCGATCTCGACCGTGGTGGCGTGCTTGTCCGCGCCGTGCACGTGCAGCAGGTGGTGTTCCATCGTGGTGACCGCGCCCGCCGACGGGTCGACGGAGTGCACGACCGGGTCGCTGAGGAAGCGGCGCACGAGCTTGTCCACATTGCGGTCCAATGTGGCCGAGAACAGCATCCGCTGACCGTCGGCGCGCACCTGGTTGAGCAGCTCGGTGACCTGCGGCATGAAGCCCATGTCGGCCATCTGGTCGGCCTCGTCCAGGACCGTGACGCGCACCTCGTCCAGGCGGCAGTCGCCGCGCTCGATGAGGTCCTTCAGCCGTCCGGGGGTCGCCACGACGACCTCCACGCCGCCGCGCAGCGCGCCGGCCTGACGGCCGATCGACATACCGCCGACGACCGTCGCCATGCGCAGGTGCAGCGCCTGGGCGTAAGGAGTGAGCGCGTCGGTGACCTGCTGGGCCAGCTCGCGGGTCGGGACGAGCACCAGGGACAGCGGCTGGCGGGGCTCGGCGCGCTGACCGGCGGTACGGGCCAGCATCGCCAGGCCGAAGGCGAGGGTCTTGCCGGAGCCGGTGCGGCCACGGCCCAGGACGTCGCGGCCGGCCAGGGAGTTCGGCAGCGTCGCGGCCTGGATGGGGAACGGCTCGGTCACACCGAGGCGGGCCAGGGTGGTGAGCAGCGGCGCCGGCATGTCCAGCTCGGCGAACGTCGCGGCGGCGGGCAGTGCCGGGGTGGTGCTGACCGGCAGGGCGAACTCGCCCTGCGGAGCGGCCTTGGGACGGCGCGAGCCGCCCTGCGAGCGGAAACGGCCGCCGGAGCCACCGGTCGAGCCGGAGCCGGTGCCGGAGCCGCCGGAGCGGCCCGCGTAGCCGCCGGAACGGGAGCCGGCGCCCGCGGAACGCCCGCCGGAGCCACCGGCGCGGGCGTAGCGGTCATTGGAACGGGTGGTGCGGTTCATGCGGAACCTTCCTCGATGCGGCGCGTATCGAGGGAGACCCGGCGGCCGGGAGCCGCACGAAGAATCGCAAGAACGAGCCGGAATAAGTGGAGACCGGAGCGAGACGGGAAAAGGTGTCGCGTCCGGGGCCTCGGAAACGGTCGGCGCCAGCCGGAGAGCGGCGGTCGAATTGCCGGACCAGAGGGCCGGGCAGCCACGGCTGTGTGCTGCCGGCGGGTGAGCGGAACGTCGTTGTCCGCTGCGGGGTGACGCGTCGGGTCCGCCGGGGGACGGTGCCGCCCGGGGGCCGCCCGGTGCGCCGTCGGCCCGACGGCAGGGCCCCGCACCGTGAGGCGCGGGACCCTGTCGTACTACTGCCCAGGTCAGGCCGGGACGATGTTCTCCGCCTGCGGGCCCTTCTGGCCCTGGGTGACGTCGAAGCTGACCTTCTGGCCTTCCTGAAGCTCGCGGAAGCCCTGCGTGGCGATGTTCGAGTAGTGGGCGAAGACGTCAGCGCCGCCGCCGTCCTGCTCGATGAAGCCGAAGCCCTTTTCCGCGTTGAACCACTTCACGGTGCCAGTCGCCATGTGAAATCTCTTTCGATAGGGGGAGTGCCAGGATCCGCGCCGTGCGGTTCCCGAGTCGCCGTGGAGCCCCGTCCGGTGATGACCGGCAAACAAAAATGCGCCCGCGGGTCACTGCCCGTCAGGCGCACACAAAGTCATGGGTACCAAAACTGCAACTGGTACGAACGTAGCACGGATCTTGGCGTGGTGGGCAGGGCGAACCCACCGCCCTCGCGGTGACGGGTGTCACACCGCACCCCGCCGCCCCGCACCAGGAGGGGCCCGCGGCGGTCTTCCCGGCCGGGGAGCGGTGCGGGCCGCGCGGGGGCAGGATGACCGTATGTTGCTGGCCGAACTCGCACAGGTCTCCCAGGACGTCGCCGCGACGTCCGCGCGTTCGCGGAAGATCTCCCTGCTCGCGGGGCTGTTCCGGGCCGCCGCTCCCGAGGACGTACCGGTGGTCATCCCCTATCTCGCCGGGCGGCTGCCCCAGGGCCGTATCGGGGTGGGCTGGAGCGTCCTGCGCGAGCCCGTCGCCGCGGCCGCGGAGCCCACGCTCACGGTGCGCGACGCGGACGCCGCCCTGACCGCCCTGGCCTCGGTCGGCGGCGCCGGCGCCCAGGGCGAGCGCCGGCGCCTGGTCAGGGAGCTGCTGGCCGCGGCGACCGAGCAGGAGCAGCGGTTCCTGTTCGGCCTGCTCACCGGTGAGGTGCGCCAGGGCGCGCTGGACGCCATCGCCGTCGAAGGGCTCGCCGCGGCCACCGACGCACCCGCCGCCGAGGTACGGCGTGCGGTGATGCTGGCGGGCTCCCTCCAGGACGTGGCCCACGCGCTGCTGTCCCGGGGGCCGGCGGCGCTGGCGGAATTCCGGCTCACCGTCGGCCGCCCGGTCGGGCCGATGCTCGCGCACAGCGCCAAGAGCGTGTCCGAGGCCGTCGACAGGCTGGGGCCGTGCGCCGTGGAGGAGAAGCTCGACGGCATCAGGGTGCAGGTGCACCGCGACGGGCCGGACGTACGCGTCTACACCCGCACCCTGGACGACGTCACCGACCGGCTGCCCGAGGTCACCGCGCTCGCCCGGGACCTGCCGCACGCCCGCTTCGTCCTGGACGGCGAGGTGATCGCCCTGGACGCCGGCGGCCGGCCGGTGCCCTTCCAGCGCGTCGCCGGCCGCTTCGGCTCGCGGGTGGACGTCACCGCCGCCCGGGCCGCCCTGCCGCTGTCCCCGGTCTTCTTCGATGTGCTGTCCCTCGACGACCGCGAGCTGCTCGACCTGCCCGGCGAAGAGCGGCACGCGGAGCTGGCCAAGCTGGTGCCCGAGCCGGTGCGGGTGCGCCGCTTCGTGGTCCGCGACCCGGCCGCCGCCGATGCCCGCGCCGCCGCCGAGGACTTCTGGACCGCCACCCTGCGCCGGGGCCACGAAGGTGTCGTGGTCAAGGCCCTGGACGCGCCGTACAGCGCGGGCCGCCGGGGCGCTTCCTGGCTGAAGGTGAAGCCGGTGCACACCCTCGACCTGGTGGTGCTGGCCGCGGAGTGGGGTCACGGCCGGCGCACCGGAAAGCTGTCCAACCTCCACCTCGGAGCGCGCGCGCCGGACGGCGGCTTCGTCATGCTGGGCAAGACCTTCAAGGGCATGACCGACGCCATGCTCACCTGGCAGACCGAGCGCCTGCGGGAGCTGGCCGTGGACGAGAGCGGCCATGTGGTGACCGTACGCCCGAACTCGTCGTCGAGATCGCCTACGACGGCCTCCAGACCTCCTCGCGCTACCCGGCCGGGGTGACCCTGCGCTTCGCCCGGGTGGTGCGCTACCGGGAGGACAAGACGGCGGCCGAGGCAGACACCGTGGAGACCGTGCTGGCCGCCCATGCCGACGCGGCGGGCCCGACGCCGCCTTGACGGCCTCCGGGGCGCGCCCCGGGCAGACTGGTGCCATGGCGGGAAAACGAAGCGCCGGGCTGCTGCTCTTCCGCCGCCGGGACGCCGGCGTCGAGGTGTTGCTGGCACACATGGGCGGGCCGTTGTGGGCACGGCGGGACGCGGGCGCGTGGTCCGTGCCCAAGGGGGAGTACCTCCCACCCGAAGAGCCGTGGTCGGCGGCGCGCCGGGAGTTCGAGGAGGAGCTCGGCCTGCCGCCCCCGGACGGGCGGTACGTCCCGCTGGGCGAGACCCGGCAGTCGGGCGGCAAGGTCGTCACGGTCTGGGCCGTCGAGAGCGATCTCGACCCGGAAACGGTCACCCCCGGCGTATTCGAGACGGAATGGCCGCGCGGATCCGGCGAGATCCGCACCTTCCCGGAAGTGGACCGGGTCGCCTGGTTCACCCCGGATGAGGCACGCGCCCGCATGGTGAGCGGCCAGCGCGTCTTCCTGGAGCGGCTGGCCACCGAACTGGAGGAGTGAGGACGCGACCCGCGTACGCCGGCGGTCCGACGCGCCGGTGTGGTGGAAAATGGCGCTTAGTCTGGACGGCATGAGCTCGGAGATGCGGTCGTTGGCGGTCACTGCCCTCGTGCAGGAGGAGGAGTGCGCCGTCCTGCGTGTCAGCGGCGAGCTGGACCTCCGCACCGAGCAGGCGTTTCTCGCCGAGGCCCGGGCGGTCGTCTCCGCCGGGCACCGCTTCCTCGTGCTGGACCTGACGGCCCTGCGCTTCTGCGACTCGCGGGGCCTGAGCTGCCTGCTCGCCCTGGAATGGCTGTGCCGCCGCCTGGAGGGCCGGCTGTTTCTCGCGTCGCTCGGCGTACGCATGCTGCGGCTGCTGATCGGCACTCAGTCGCTCGGTGTCTTCTCCTGCTACCCGACGGTCGGCCACGCCCTGGCCGCCGTCCCCGACGGCAGCCGGCCCGCCTGGCCGCCCGCGGCGGAGGACCCGCCCGTCTGACGGCACGGCAGGGCATGCCAGGGGTCACCGGGCGCGGCCCAGATCGCGGACGAGGGTGGGGGAGGGCCGCGGGATCTCGCCGAAGTCCTCGTCGTCGCTGTCCACCACCAGGCGGTTGATGACGCTCTCCAGGGCGGTCGGCAAGGTCGGCGCGAGCCCGCTGTGCCACTGCACGAGCAGATTGTGCCGGGCGGCGTCCGGCAGGAGCCGCTTGTCGTCGAACGCGGCCGGCGCCGGCCGTTCCTCGTCGGGCGCGTGCGCGGCCTGTTCGCGCCAGTACGCCGCGTCGCGGTATTCGCCGTTGCGGCGGTGCGAGAGGTACAGGCAGTAGGCGGCGGTCCGGCTGCCGGCGCCGGCGCCGAAGTGCCACCAGAAATGCGCCGCGTCACCACGTCCGGTGATGTGCAGCAGGCAGGCGAAGACCAGCGCGCCCTCGGGATCGATGCGGTGGTCGTCGACCAGCCGCTCCAAACTGGCCGCGGCCGCCGCGGCGTTGACAACCAGCGCGCAGGCCAGCTCCAGTTCGTGGGTGGCCTCGTCGCGGGCGGTGGGATAGGAGGTCGGGGCGCCCCGGTCGCCGGGCGCGGTCCGGTCGCCGGGCACGCTCCGGGCCGTGGGCGCGCCGGGGCCATCGAGACCGCCGAAGCCGGCGAGCCCCTCGAAACCGGCCAGACCGTCCAGGCCGGCGAGACCGTCGATCCCCGCCACCTCGGCCGCGGCGCCGAGCAAGGTCTCCACGGTCTCCCGGCGGCCGGCGCGATCGGTGTACGACATGGTCAGTTCCCCCTCGTGGTTCCCTGCTCGATCCCCAGCGCGGCCGCCAGCTTGCGTTTGCCGCGGCTCGCGTAGGACCGGACGGTGACTTCGTCGACGCCGAGCAACGCCGCGATCTGGTCGTCGGCGTACCCGATGACATGCCGCAGCACGATCACGTCGCACTGCCGCTCCGGCAGCCGCGCGATGGCCGCGTACAGCCCTAACTGGCTCTCCAGCAGGGCGAACTGCTGCTGGCACTCACGCAGCAGAGCCTGGGTGACGACCGCGAAGGCGGCTGTTTCGGTGAGCGCGGTGGGCTGTTGGTGGTCGTAGAGCCATTCCACGACGCGTTCCTTGAGCACCGACCAGGCGAACGCCTCCACCGACGCCTGGCGCAGCGCGTGCGACCACAGCCCGGCCAACTGCCGGTAGGCGGCCCGGGTCACCTCGCGGGCCGCCACCTCGTTGCCGGTGTGCAGATAGGCGTAGGTCAGCCATTTGCGGGCATGCGTGGCGTGGAACGCCTCGAAGGTGATCGACAGGTCGTGGCGCGAGGGGCCGGACCGCACCGGTGCCGCGGAGCCGGGCCGCCGGGGTGGCGCACCGGCCGCGCGGGACGCGCGGTAGGGGCTCATGTGCGCCCCTCGCCACCGCGCGGACCACGGACGCGGAGCGCGCGGCCGGCGGCGGGGCACCGGATGGCTATCGCGCGGCGCGCACGGGCGACCGGCTGTGGACGGCGGGGCGGTGCCATCTCCGCGGTGGGGGCGTGCGCCTGCGCACACACCGGCAGAAGTCGGTCCCGGTCTGTCCTCACGAGCCGTCCTCGATCCGTTCGCCGTGCACCGCCACCGAGGCACCCGGGGGGACCCGCGGCAGCGGGAGGACGGTTGCCCTCACCCTCCAATGAACCCGAAAGTACGCCCGTTTGTGGCACCCCTGGCAAAGAAATCTTCCCCTGCGTATTCATATGACTACGCGTGACGCGGGCATGGTCGCGCGTCATACCCGGACATCCCGTGCCGCCCCGGGTGCGCGAGCAGGAGATATGCGCCCCGTATGCGCCGGGACACGCCGTACCGGGCGTGTGAACGCCTCGGGCACCAGCCGGCTTGCGCCGGGGCGCACACTGTGCGCCCCGCATGATCCAGGGCGCGGTGGGCAATGCTCCAGCAGCCGGGGTGAGCGGCGGTGTCCGGAACGCCGCGGCACCCGGCGGCAGCAGCGTCACCGGCCGCGAGGCGCGCCGGGCAGCGGGGAGGCGACCGAACGATGAGCGACCACGACGAGCCCGTGGTGGATCTCCGACTGGACCGGGCCCATTCCTCCCGTGTCTACGACTACTTCCTGGGCGGCAAGACCAACTTCCTGGCCGACCGGATGGCCGCCGGCCAGGTCCTCGGCGTCTTCCCCGCCGCCCTCGTCGCCGCCCGCGTCAACCGCGAGTTCATGCACCGCGCCACGCGCTTCCTCGCCGCCTCCGGCATGCGGCAGTTCCTCGACATCGGCACCGGCATCCCCACCCCGCCCAACCTCCACGACATCGCCCAGGGCCTGGCACCCGAGGCGCGTGTGGTCTACACCGACAACGATCCGATCGTCCTCGCGCACGCCGCCGCGCTCCTGCTCAGCACCCCCGAGGGCCGCACCGCCTACGTACAGGCCGATGTCACCGACCCCGCCGGCATCCTCACCGCACCACGGCTCCTGGAGACGCTCGACCTGAACCGGCCCGTCGCGCTCAGCCTGAACGCCCTGATGCACTTCGTCACCGACGACGGCCGGGACCGCGCCCACACCATCGTCGAAACCCTCAAGGACGCCCTGCCCAGCGGCAGCACCCTGGCCATGACCCACGCCACGGCCGACCTGGCCCCCGAGGCCATGCGGAAGATCGCCAAGATCTACGGTGACGCGGGCACCGCCCTGCAGTTCCGCTCCCGCGAACGGTTCCGCCGCTTCTTCGACGGCTGGGACCTGCTGGAGCCCGGCGTCACCCTCTCCCACCAGTGGCGCCCCGACCACCCCGAGGACGCCACCCACGTCACGGACGCCGAGGCGGCCTGCTACGCCGCGATCGCCCGCAAGCCGTGACCGGTCCCCGGCCACCGCGCGAGCACGGCACGGCCCCGGCGGAGACCTCGCGCCGGGGCCGTGGCCGCCTCACTGCTTGCGGTAGCCGTACGCCTCCTCGGCCGCCGCCGCGACGGCCGCCAGGTCCGCGCCCGTCGAGGCCGTGACGACCGCGGCCACCGCGCCCTCCACGAACGGCGCGTCCACCAGCCGCGCGCCCTCGGGCAGTTCGTCCCCCTCGGCGATCAGCGCCTTGACGGTCAGGACGGCGCTCCCGAGGTCGACCAGGAGGGCCACGCCCGCGCCCCGGTCCACCTCCCGCGCGGCCGCGGCGATCAGCTCCGCGCTCGTCCCGAGCCCGCCGTCCGGAGTGCCGCCCGCCGCCGCGACCGGCGCCTGCGTACCCCCGCCGGCAAGCCCGACGGCCAGCGCCGCCACGGACTCGGCCACCGACGCGCTGTGCGACACCAGGACGATCCCGACCGGCGCATCCGCCGCACCGGCCCCACTGTGCTCCGCGCCACCCGTCGTCGCGTCGCTCACTTCGCCACCTCCGCGAGCGTCGCGAACAGCAGCGCCGAGGAGGTCGCGCCCGGATCCTGGTGCCCGATGCTGCGCTCGCCCAGGTAGCTCGCCCGGCCCTTCCTGGCCTGCAGCGGTACGGTCGCCAGCGCGCCCTCCTCGGCGGCGCCGGCCGCCGCGTCGAAGGAGGTCGCCAGCGCCTCGACGCCCGGCAGCAGGGCGTCCAGCATCGTCTTGTCGCCCGCGGCGGCGCCGCCCAGTTGGGCCACCGCCTCCACCCCGGCGCCGAGGCCGGCCCGCAACTCCTGGGCGCTCACCCGACCGGCGTCGCCGAGGGCCTTGCCGGCGCGGCGCAGCAGCGTGCCGTACAGCGGACCGGACGCGCCGCCCACGGACGAGATCAACTGCCGTCCCGCGGCCATCAGTACCGCCCCGGGCGTCGCCGGCGGCTCCGCCTCCAGAGCCGTGACGACGGCGGCGAAACCGCGCTGGAGATTACTGCCGTGGTCGGCGTCCCCGATCGCCGAGTCCAGCTCGGTGAGCCGGCCGGCCTCCTGGTCGACTCGGGCGGCGGCCGCGGTCATCCAGCGGATGAAGAACGCGGCGTCCAAGGCGGTTTCTGACACGGACTGCTCCTAAGGATTCGTGCGGGGGTGGGACGGGCGGTGCGGCGCGGTTGGTGCGTGGTCGCGGGTGGGGTGGGTGTGGTGGGTGTGGCGTGTTTCGAGGCCGGGACCGGGGCCGGGACCTGGGGCCGGGGTCAGGGGAGAGGGCCGGTGCGCGGGGTGCGCATCCGGCGGCAAGCGGGGCCTACCGGTCCGGCGCGGGATCACCGCCCCCAGCGCAGCCCCGGCGTCTGGACCGGCGCGTCCCACCACCGCAGCAGCTCCCCGTCGACCTGACACAGCGTCACCGAGCAGCCGGCCATGTCCAGCGACGTCACGTAGTTGCCCACCAGCGTCCGGGCCACCGTCACCTCCCGCTCGGCGAGCACCCGCTGCACCTCCGCGTTGAAGCCGTACAGCTCCAGCAGCGGCGTCGCACCCATCCCGTTGACCAGTACCAGTACCGGCAGCCTCGGCCGGAGGTCCTCCAAAATGGCGTGCACCGCGAAATCCGCGATCTCCCCGGAGGTCATCATCGGACGGCGCTCGCGCCCCGGCTCGCCATGGATGCCGACGCCCAACTCCAGCTCGCCCGGCGGCAGATCGAAGGTGGGGCTGCCCTTCGCCGGCGTCGTGCAGGGGGCGAGCGCGACACCGAAACTGCGGGAGCCCTGCACGACCTGCCGGGCCACCGCCTCCACCCGCTCCAGCGGCGCTCCCTCCTCGGCGGCGGCGCCCGCGATCTTCTCGACGAAGAGGGTGGCGCCGGTGCCGCGCCGACCGGCCGTGAAGGTCGAGTCGGTCACCGCCACATCGTCGTCGACGAGCACGCTGGCGACCTGCACCCCCTCGTCCTCGGCGAGCTCGGCCGCCATCTGGAAGTTGAGGACGTCGCCGGTGTAGTTCTTGACGAGGAACAGCACGCCGCTGCCGCTGTCCACGGCCGCCGCCGCCCGCACCATCTGATCGGGCACGGGCGAGGTGAAGACCTCGCCGGGACAGGCGGCGTCCAGCATGCCCGGCCCGACGAATCCGCCGTGCAGCGGCTCGTGCCCGCTGCCGCCGCCGGAGATCAGCGCCACCTTGCCGGCGACCGGCGCGTCCCGCCGCACGATCACCCGGTTCGGCACGTCCACCACCAGCTCGGGGTGCGCGGCCGCCATGCCCCGCAGCGCGTCCGCCACGACCGTCTCGGCGACATTGATCAACATCTTCATCCGCATCTCCTGGTGGGGTGGGCGGCTGGGCCGCACGACGTTGCTGATGGGCTGTCAGTCATCTGGTGGGGTGCGATGTGCGACCCCGACTCAGTATCAAGCCCATGAGGCCCCCGGTCACGTACTGCGCGCGGACACCGCCCGGGCGACCGCCCGCACCCCGCCCCTGGCACGCGGACGGCGTAAAACGGCCCGCCGGCGGGGGCCGACGGGCCGTGGGCGTGGAACTGGCAAGCAGAGCGAGGGCGAGGGAGCCGGCCCGGCAGGGCCTAGTAGCGGTTGTCCTCGACGTCGACGACGGGAGCGCCGGGAGCGGGGGGCTGGGTGCGCCGCCGCTTGAGGATGCTCACGTAGGCGGCGAGTCCGATGATGCCGACGATCATCATGATGACGCCCACCAGGTCGACGTTGACTCCGGCCATGTGCCAGTCCACCGCGAAGGTGAGAATGGCGCCCACCGCGATCAGACCGATACACCCGCCGATTCCCATGGCGTCCGCCTCCATAACTGTCTGGACAAAGAAGCCTGTTGGACTTCGCGTACCCGAAGGCAGCGGCCTCATGTCCTGAGGTACGGCACGCGGTACGGCGCGCGGCGGGCCCTAACCCGCGCGGCGCCCCTTGCCGGCGGACTTCTTCGCGGCGGCCGTCTGCTTGCCCGTCGCCTTCTTGGCCGTGGTCTTCTTCGCGGTGCTGGTGGACTTCTTGCCGCCGGCCGCCTTCGGCGTGCGGCCCGCGGCCTTCTTCGCCGTTGAACCGGTGGCCGCCTTGCCACCCCCGGCTCCCGCACCGGCCTCGTCCTCCTCGCCACGCGACCGCTTGGCGGCCCGGACGCTGTCCTGAAGGGCGGCCATCAGGTCCATCACCTCCGGGGCGGGCCGTTCCTCACCCTCCTCGAAGGACGGCTCCCGGTTGGCCAGCTTCGCCGCCACGATCTCCTCCAGCGCCTCGCGGTAGTGATCGTGCACGTCTTCCTCCGACAGCTCGCCGAAGGTGTCCATGAGCGTTTCGGCCGCCTCCACCTCGTCCTCGGCGACATCCACCTCCCGCTCGGGCAGCACGCCCTCCATCGGGCGGATCTGGTGCGGCCACAGCAGGACCTGCATCACGAGCGTGCCCTCGACCGGGCGGATCACCGCCAGCGTCTCGCGGCCGTGCAGCGCGATCTTGCCGAGCCCGACCCGCTGGTGGCGTTCCATCGCGTCGCGCAGGAGCACGTACGGCTTGGCCGCGGCCGCGCCGTCGGCGCCCAGGTAGTAGCCCTTGCCCATCTGAAGGGGATCGATGTCGCCGCCGGGCACGAACGCCAGGATCGTCAGCGTCTTCGCGGTCGGCAGCGGCAGCGCCTCCAGATCCTCGTCGCTCAGCGGGACGACCGTGTCGCCGTCGGGCTTGTAGCCGCGGCCGATCTCGTCCGGCGAGATCTCGACGCCTTCGAGCGAGCAGACCGGCTGGTTGCGCACCCGGCCGCCGTCCTCGGTGTGGATGCGGACGAACGAGACCGAGGCCGAGTCGTCCGTGGCGTTGTAGGCCGCCACGGGGATCGTGACCAGGCCGAAGCTGATGGAGAACTTCGCCGTGGGGCGCATGCGGTCCATGCTAGGCGGGACGGCCCCCGCGCACATCCCGGACCTCCTCCCCCGCGCCCGCGCGTTCCGCGGCCGGCAGGCACTTGCCGTTGCCGCGTGCGGGGATCACAGTGGAGGAGGGTGTTTTGAGGTGTTTCATTCGAGATCGGAGCACACCGTGATCGTTCTCGGGATCATTCTCCTCATCATCGGATTCGTCGCGGACGTCGCCGTCCTGTGGACCATCGGAATCATCCTGGTAGCCGTCGGGGCCATCCTGTGGCTGCTCGGCTCGCTGGGACACGCGGTCTTCGGGCGACGGCACTACTGGTGAAACGGCCGGTCCCAGGCCGGCAGGGGTTTTACGAAGTCTCGGCTGTGGAGTGGTGCGTGGCCGAGGTCTCCGCAGCGTGCGGAGACCTCGGCCATCGCCGTTCCCGCGCCGGAGCGCCTCAGGTGGTCGGGGGCGCGTCGGTGTGTGGCGGGGGGACCGGATCGGGTGCGGGGCCGGGTTCGGGCCCCGGAGTGGGGGGCGTCGGACGCGGCGGGACCGGGTCCGGTTCGGGCCGGGGCGGCGGGGGCGGCACCGGGTCGGGCCCGGGAGCGGGCACCGGGCCGGGGCCCGGCCCCGGTGTCGGTCCGGGCGGGCCGGGCCCCGGGCCCGGAGTGGGCGGAACGGGGTCCGGACGGGTGGGCCCGGGCGGGCCGGGGGGCTGTGGCACGGTCATGTCGTTCTCCTCTCGCCGGTACGGACAGGGAGGCGGAAACGCGTCCGTGGCGCGGTCACCCGGTTGCCGGGCGTTCCCCGCCCCTCGACCCCTTCGGATTCCCGTGCGGCACGTCTCCATGCCTCCAGGCGGACGAGCCCGAGGCGGACGGACCTGAGGCGTCCGGGCCCGGTGGGCGCGGCGGGGCGGCGCACGGGCCGGGGTGTCCCGCGTACTCCTTCACTCACTCTGCGACGGCCCGGGCCACCGCGCGACGCGGGCGGCCGTCCCGGACGTGTCGGCGGCCGGCCGCGGAGAGTACGGCCCCGGCGAGCGGGTACCCCCGACCGCATGAGGGACACCGAAACAGACCGGGAGGCGGACACGAGGACCGGCCGGGAGGCGGACGCGAGGACCGGCCGGGAGGCGGACACGAGGACCGGCCGGGAGGCGGACACCGAAAGGGTGCGCGCGGGCCGCCGCACCCTGGAAATCCACCGGCCCGGCAAGGTGCTCTTCCCCGACGACGAGCTGACCAAGGCCGATCTCGTGGACTACTACCGGCAGGTGGCCGGCGCCGCGCTCCCGCACCTGCGCGGGCGGCCCCTGATGCTGGAGCGGCTGCCCGGGGGCCTGGACGGGCCGCACTTCATGCAGAAGGACACGCCCGAGCACTACCCCGACTGGATCCGCCGCGCGTCCCTCGCCAAGGAGGGCGGCACCGTCACCCACACCGTCTGCGACGACACGGCGACCCTGCTCTTCCTCGCCGACCAGGCGTGTGTGACCCTCCACCGCTGGCTCTCGCGCGCCGACCGGCCCGACCACCCCGACCGCCTGGTGTTCGACCTGGACCCGCCGGGCCGCGACTTCGACGCGGTACGTCGAGCCGCCCGGTGGCTGTGCGAGCTGCTCGACGCGCTCCGGCTGCCCGCGATGCTGATGACCACCGGGTCGAAGGGCCTGCACGTCACCGTGCCGCTGGACGGCAAGAGCGATTTCGACGCCTCCCGCGCCTTCGCCCGGGAGGTGGCGGAGCTGCTCGCCGAGCGGCACCCGGACCGTCTCACGACGGCCGTACGCAAGGACGCCCGCGCCGGCCGGCTCTACCTCGACGTACAGCGCAACGCCTACGCGCAGACGGCCGTCGTCCCCTGGTCGGTCCGCGCCGCGCCGGGCGCTTCCGTCGCCGCGCCGATCAGCCGGCGGCAGTTGGACGACCCCGAACTCACCGCTCGGAGCTGGTCGTTGCACGACGTCGCGGGCATCCTGCGCCAGGCCCGGTCGGACCCCTGGGCCGAGGTGCCCGGCCGCGGCCGTTCCCTGAACGCCGCGCGCCGACGGCTCGATCGACTGCGGTGACACTCGATCAACCGCGGGAAGAGCCGTCGGCGGGCGTGCCTTCCGCGGACGCGTCTTCTGCCGTCGTGTCTTCGGTGGCGGCCGCCACCGTCCGGTCGAGCCGCAGCCGCTCCCGCCGGGCCCGCGCCCGGTCCCCGTCCGAGGCGTCCGTGATGTCGAGGAAGATCTGATCGGCGACCGGCCACCGCTCCCGGAGCTGCTTCTTCACCCGCACCAGGACGTCCTCGACCTCCTCGCTGTCGAGCCCGCCGACGAGATCGATCCGGGCCGCGACCAGCGTCGAGTCGGTGCCCAGCCGCATCGACAGCAGCACGGTCACGGTGTCGATCTCGGGCTGCTCGTCGAGGAACTCCCGCATCGCCTTGCGCAGCGCGGGGTCGGCGGCCTCCCCGATGAGCTGCCCGCGCGACTCCTTGGCCAGTTGGTACGCCACGTACACCAGCAGGGCGCCGATGAGCAGCGAGGCCCACGCCTCGTACCGCACCTCGCCGGTGGCCATGTGCAGTGCCATTCCGGCCATGGCGACCAGCACCCCGAAACAGGCGGTGGAATCCTCGGCCAGCACCGTTCGCAGCGCCGGGTCCTCGCCCGCCCGGATCGCGGTGAGCAGGGAGCGGCCGCTCCGCCGCGCCTGGCCGCGGACCTGCACCAGCGCCCGGACGAGCGAGGATCCCTCGGCGACCAGGGCGACGCCGAGCACGAGGAGGCCCGCGAGGTAGCCGGCGGGCGTTTCGGAGCGGCCCGAGCGCAGCGCCTCGAAGCCCTGGAAGAAGGAGAAGCAGCCGCCCATGACGAAGATGCCGACGGCGGCCAGCAGGGACCAGAAGTAGCGCTCCTTGCCGTAGCCGAACGGATGCCGGGTATCGGCGGCGCGGCCGCTCCGTTTGAGCGAGGCGAGCAGGAAGACCTCGTTGAGGGAGTCGGCGACGGAGTGAGCGGCTTCGGAGAGCAGCGCCGGGGACCCGGCGAGGACACCGCCGACCGCCTTGGCGAGCGCGATGACGAGATTGGCGCCGAGCGCGACGACCACGGTGACCGCGGTCCTGGCGTCCTCGCCCCCGGCGTCCCGCGCCGGTCGTTCACCCTGGCGCCGCGCGGCCTCGACCTGCCGTGACAAGAGTCGTCCCTCCCGTGATCGGTTCTCATGTCCGGTCCACGAGCGGCCGGACAGCCGACGCGAACGTATTCCCCCGGACCGGCCGCACACACCCGCACCGCACACACCCGCATCGCACACGCCCCGAGGCGCCCGCGCCGAGAAGGCGACGTCTGTTTCCGTCTCCCCGGACCGGGGACCCTGGGGAAGGGGCGGAGAACGGAGAACGGCGGACGGGCGAGCCGGAAGGGAAGGTTCACCATGGTCGGAACGTCTACCGGCAGGCAGTCCGGCAGGCAGAAGGACGTCGCCCGGGCGCTGCTGGACAAGCACGGCCGGACGTATTGCGCCGAAGCCGGTATCCGGCTGCGGGACACTCCGCAGCCGCTGTACCAGGCGTTGCTCCTGTCCGTGCTGCTCAGTGCCCGCATTCGCGCCTCGGTCGCGGTCGCGGCGGCCCGGGCCCTGTTCGACGTGGGCCTGCGCACCCCGCGCCGGATGGCGGACGCGACCTGGCAGCAGCGCGTCGACGCCCTGGGCGAGGGCGGCTACCGGCGCTACGACGAGCGCACCGCGACCCAGCTCGGCGACGGCGCCGAACTGATCCAGGACAAGTACGGCGGTGACCTGCGGCGCCTGCGGGACGCGGCGGGCGGGGACGTGGGGGCGCTGCGCGAGGCCCTCCAGGAGGTGCCCGGCCTCGGTCCCGCCGGCGCGGACATCTTCCTCAGGGAGGTGCAGGAGGTCTGGCCCGGCCTCGCCCCCCGCATCGACGCCAAGGCCCTCCAGGGCGCGCAGCGGCTGGGCCTGCCGGACGACAGCGGCAAGCTGGCCCGGCTGGTCGGGAAGGGCGAGGCGGCGGCCTTCGCCTCGGCGCTC
Source organism: Streptomyces sp. NPDC031210 (assembly GCF_055570395.1). Lineage (NCBI taxonomy): Bacteria > Bacillati > Actinomycetota > Actinomycetes > Kitasatosporales > Streptomycetaceae > Streptomyces > Streptomyces sp. NPDC031210. The sequence continues at coordinate 101,106 of NZ_JBVIHH010000007.1, read as the reverse complement.
GTCCGGGCGGCCCTGGACAAGTCGGTCGTCGAGGACGTGCTGGCGGACAAGTAACTCCGTCCGCCGTCCGGAGGGCCGGACAGCCGGTCGGCCGGTCGGCCGATCCCGCCCGGCGTGGCAGGCCCGTGGACGGCCCGCCGTGCCGCCCCGCCTCACCCGACCAGGGCCGCCAGCAGGGTGATGCCCGCCAGGAACCAGGCGATGTAGTCGCCCACATGGCCGGAGTGCAGGCGGCGCAGCGGAACGGTCCACCGGGCGGGCTCGTGGCGTGGCGGGCGGTGCACGGCCAGCAGGGCCACGCCCGCGGCCAGGGCGGTGGCCAGCAGACCCCACAGGACGCCGGCCGCCGACCAGTGCGGCGGGGGAGTGGGCGGCGGCGGTGCGGTGGCGCCGCGCAGTACGGCGGTGGCGTATCCGGTGTGGTCGGCGAAGGCGTCGGCGGCCTCGCCGACGGCACGCCGCAGACCGGGCACCAGCCCCACCGCGAGCGCCCCGGCGAGCAGCACCGCCGGCACGGTGAGCATGGTGTCCGGGATGCGGGAGAGCAGCCCGCCGCGGGTCTCCGGCTCCTCCCGCCGGCCGGTCGTCTCCCCGGGCGCGCCGGCCGGACGGGGGCCCAGCCCCAGGAACACCCGCGCCGCGACGCGCAGGACCGCGCCGCCGGTGGCCGCCGACACTAGGACGAACAGCGCCACCGTCCAGCCGCCGGCCGCCTCTTCGGTGACGGCCTTGCCCAGCGCGGTGCCGAACGGCGGCAGCCCGGCGAGGGCCAGCCCGCCGAGGGTGAACAGCGCGCCCACCGCCGTCAGTCCGCGCCCCCGGCCGTGGAGCTGATGCTCGTCCACGCTGCCGAACCGGTCCAGGAGGATGCCCACGCAGGCGAACAGCGCCGCCTTCACGCCCGCGTGGGCCAGGACGTAGAGGAGGACGCCACCCACGCCCTGCGGCGTGAGCGCCGCGAGCCCCACGAGGAACAGTCCGGTGTGCGCGACGGTGGAATAGGCCAGCAGCCGTTTGAGGTGACGCTGCAACAGGCACATCACCGCGCCCAGCACGGCGGTCAGCGCGCCCAGTGCCAGCAGCGCGCGGTGCGCGTCGGGCGCCGGGACGCCGCCGGAACCGGCGAACACCGTCCAGTAGACCCGGGCCGCGCCGTACAGGCCCAGCTCCACCATCACCCCCGACATCAGCATGCACACCGGCGTCGGGGCCACCGCGTGCGCGTCGGCGAGCCAGAAATGGAAGGGCACCGCCGCGGCCTTGACCAGCAGGCCGGTCAGCACGAGGACGAAGGCGGCGGTCACCAGGGCGTCCGGGCCGCCCGGGCGGGCATCGAGGCGTACGCCGATCTGGGCGAGGCCGAGTTCGCCGGTCCGGGCGTACAGCAGGCCGACGCCCAGCAGCATGGCGTACCCGCCGACCGAGTTGACCAGACCGAAGACCAGGCCGCCCTGCACCGCGCGGGCCGCCTCGACGCGGTAGCCGGTCAGCGCGTACGCGACGACGCTCATCAGCTCGAAGAAGACGAACGCGTTGAACAGGTCGCCGGTCAGCGCGAATCCGCACATGCCGCCCTGGAAGAGCAGCACCAGCGCCGGGAAGGAACCCGCGTGACCGGCCGGTGGCTCGTCGAAATACCGCCAGGCGTAGGCGAGGGCGGCCAGCACCAGCAGGGAGGCCAGCGCGGCGGTACCCAGCCCGACGCGGTCGCCGACGAGCACGATGCCCACGCCCGCCCCGCCGTGCGGCCGCCAGCCGCCCAGCCACTCGGCGGGCCGCCCGCCGCCCGCCGGCGACCCGGCGAGCGCGAGCAGGGCCGCCGCCGCACCGGCTCCGGAGAACAGGCACCCCAGCACCTCGGCCGCGTACCGCGGCAGCCGCCGGCCCGCGCCGACCAGCACCGCCGCCCCCAGCAGCGGCCCGGCCACGATGAGCGGCAGCGTCCGTTCGACGTTCACCCCCGCAGCTCCGACAGCTCGTCGGGGTCCACGGTCCGGTGCCGTTTGGCGATCTGGATGACCAGCGAGAGCAGCAGCGCGGTGACGGTCGCCCCGATCACGACATCGGTGAGGACCAGGGCCTGCACGACCGGGTCGACGACGGCCCGGGTGCCGGGCCGGAGGTCGGAGAAGACGGGGGCGGTGGCGCCCGCGCGGTAGCCGACCGCGAGCAGCAGCACGTACGTCGAGGACTGGCACACCGCCAGACAGCCCACGGCGTGGATGAGGTTGCGGCTGGTGGCCAGGCCGTAGCAGCCGGCCAGGAACAGCCAGCCCGCCACCAGGAACGGCAGCACGCTCACGGCACGGCCCCCTCTTCCGCGTCCGCCTCGTCGTCGCCGCTCACGATCTCGACGGCCTGGTCCAGGAAGCGGGCCAGCAGCACGACGACCCCGGACGCCACCTCGACACCGATGGCGGCGTTGAGCAGCGGCACGGTGCCGCCGGAGGAGAGGGTGTCGAAGGTGCCGTGAGGCAGCCGGTTGGCGAGGAAGGCGGAGCCGGCCACCAGCGCGCCGGCGCCCACCAGGAGGTAGGCCGCCTCGCCGGCCGCGTCGGCGACCTCGTAGGCGCCGATCGGCCGGATCCGTTCCAGGGCGCGGTAGTCCACGGCGATGTAGAGCAGATGCAGCGCCGTCGCGACCACCACCCCGCCCTGGAAGCCGCCGCCGGGGCTGAGCTGGCCGTGCGCGACGATGTACAGGCCGATCAGCAGCGTGACGGGCAGGGCGAGCAGCGCGTAGCGGCGCACCGGCCGGGCGACCCGGGCGGGCCGGGGCGGCAGCCGGTCCTCGTCGCGGGTCTGCCGCAGCAGGACGACGGTGCCCAGCACGGCGCCGAACAGGATCGTCTCCTCGCCGAGCGTGTCGAACGCCCGCTGGTCGAAGTTGACGGAGGCGACGGCGTTGGCGGTCCGCCGGTCCAGCGCGGCCCGTACGGCCCGGTCGCCGTAGGGGTGCCAGGACCCGCCGAAGCGGGGCAGGGCGAAGCAGGCGGTGGCGAACAGAACGGCCGTCCCCAGCCCGCCGAGGGCCAGCACCCAGCGCCGCAGCGTCATGTTCACCGGTCCTCCCCGCGGCGCCTCTCGCGTGCCCTGCGGCGCACCTTGCGCACGGACAGCAGCATCATCAGCGGGGTCAGCGCGGAGCCGACCGCCAGTTGGGACAGCGCCACATCGGGCGCCTGGAGCAGCAGGAACAACAGGGCGAGGGACAGGCCGAGGAGGGACAGCGTGAAGGACTGGCGCACCGGATCGCGCACCAGCACCGCCGTGGTCCCCGCCACGGCCACCAGGACGAGGGCGGCGAGCAGCGGCGGGTCAGTCATCGCGTGTCCCGTCCGCGGCCGCGTCCGGGGCGTGCTCCGCGGCGCCCGCGGCGGTGACACCCCGCGCGGCGACCCGGCTGCCCAGCACCAGCAGCACCCCGATGACGAGCAGCTTCATCGACGCGCGGCCGGCGCCGGTGACCACGCACAGGGGCAGCACGACCAGCGGCACCGCGGCGTAGCACACCAGCGTCAGCGCGCGTACGAGGCGGGCCCGCGGCGGGGCGGCGGCCAACTCGTCGGCGAGCAGCCGCACATAGAGCAACGTGCCGGCGGGTCCGAGCACCGCGAGCATCAGGGCCGCGTCGGCGTAGGAGGGCCGGTCGAAGCCCTGGGCCAGCAGCAGGAAGACCAGGGCGAGCAGCGTCGTCACGGCGTTCTGCGCGGGGATCCGGCGCCACACCGGGCCGCCGGCCGCACCCCACCCGGCGGGGGCGGCACCGCACACCAGCAGCGCCGTGCCCGCCGCGGTCCAGCCGTTCACCGGTCGCCGACCGCGCGCCTCGCCCCGCGGGCCGCGCAGGCGGCGAGGAGAGCGCAGGCGACGCCGACCGGCCACTCCAGTGTGCCGACGTCGCTGATCAGTACGAGCCACAGGCCCGTCAACACCGCCCACCAGCCGACGAGTTCGGCGCCCGCCGCGATCCACTGACGCATCTGGCCACCTCCTGACCGCCCGGGTACCCCGGCCTCAGGCTCACATGCGGGGCCGGGGCGGCCCGGTCACCGCGCCGCGCGTTACTCCGACGGGCGGCAGCGGCGGCCCCTACCGCCCCGCCGGCGACGTCATCCGGTCCACGTCCAGTCGGCGACCTCGGGCAGGTCGGTGCCGTGCTCGCGGATCCAGGCGTGGTGGCGGGTACGGACGTCCGCCATCGCCTGGCGCAGCGCCACGGCGCGCACCCCGAGGCCCGGAACCCGGTCGATGACGTCCATCACCAGGCGGTACCGGTCGAGATCGTTGCGGACGACCATGTCGAAGGGCGTGGTGGTGGTGCCCTCCTCCTTGTAGCCGCGCACATGCAGATGGGGGTGCCCGGCGCGGCGGTAGCCGAGCCGGTGGATCAGCCAGGGATAGCCGTGGTAGGCGAAGACGACCGGCTTGTCCCGGGTGAACAGCGCGTCGTACTCCGCGTCCGGCATGCCGTGCGGATGCTCCCCCGACGGCAGCAGCCGCGCCATGTCGACGACGTTGACCACCCGCACCGCCAGCTCCGGCAGATGACGGCGCAGCAGGTCCGCGGCGGCCATCGTCTCCAGGGTGGGCACGTCCCCGGCGCAGGCCAGCACCACATCGGGGTCGCGGCTGCCGTCCTCGGTGCCCGCCCACTCCCAGACGCCGGCCCCGCGCGCGCAGTGGGCGCGGGCCTGGTCGAGCGTCAGCCAGTCGAAGCCCGGCTGCTTGCCGGCCACGATCACATTGACGTAGTCGCGGCTGCGCAGCGCGTGATCGGCCACCGACAGCAGGGTGTTGGCGTCCGGCGGGAGGTAGACCCGCACCACCTCGGGGCTCTTGTTGAGGACGTGGTCGACGAAGCCGGGGTCCTGGTGGGAGAAGCCGTTGTGGTCCTGGCGCCAGACGTGCGAGGTGAGCAGGTAGTTCAGCGAGGCGATGGGCCGCCGCCAGGGCAACCGCCGGGAGGTCCGCAGCCATTTGATGTGCTGGTTGACCATCGAGTCGACGATATGGGCGAACGCCTCGTAACTGGAGAACAGCCCGTGGCGCCCGGTGAGCAGATAGCCCTCCAGCCAGCCCTGGCACAGATGCTCGGAGAGCACCTCCATCACCCGGCCGTCCCGCGCGAGGTGCTCGTCGGTGCCGAGGGTTTCCGCCTGCCACGCCTTGCCGGTCGCCTCGTAGAGGTCCTGGAGGCGGTTGGAGGCGGTCTCGTCGGGGCCGACGACGCGGAAGTCGCGGCGCTCGGCGGTGGCTTCCATGACGGCTTCCAGCAGGCCGCCGAGGACCCGGGTCGGTTCGTGCGTCAGGGTGCCGGGCTTGTCGACCTCCACCGCGTGCCGCTCCAGCGGCGGCATCGGCAGATCCCGCAGCAGCAGACCGCCGTTGGCGTGCGGCGAGGCGCCCAGCCGCCGCGCCCCCTCGGGCACCCGGGCCAGCACCTGGGGGCGCGGCCGGCCCGCCGCGTCGAACAGCTCCTCCGGCCGGTAGGAGCGCAGCCACGCCTCCAGTTGCCGAAGGTGAGCGGGATTCTCGCGCACCTCGGACAACGGGACCTGGTGCGCGCGCCAGGTGCCCTCCACGGGCTGCCCGTCGACCTCGTGCGGACCGGTCCACCCCTTGGGCGTACGCAGCACGATCATCGGCCAGCGCGGCCGCTCGGTGGAGCCCCGCTCGCGGGCCCGGGACCGGAGGTCGGCGATCCGGTCCAGGCAGGTGTCCATGGCGGCGGCCAGGGCCTGGTGGACGGCCGCCGGGTCGTCGCCGCCGACGAAGACCGGGTCGTGGCCGTAGCCGCGCAGCAGCGCGGCCAGCTCCTCCTCGGGGATACGGGCCAGCACGGTCGGGTTGGCGATCTTGTAGCCGTTGAGATGCAGGATCGGCAGGACGGCGCCGTCGTGCACCGGATCCAGGAACTTGGTGGCGTGCCAGGAGGCGGCGAGCGGGCCCGTCTCCGCCTCGCCGTCACCGACGACGCAGGCGACGAGCAGGTCCGGATTGTCGAACGCCGCCCCGTAGGCGTGGGTGAGGGAGTAGCCCAGCTCGCCGCCCTCGTGGATCGAGCCGGGCGTCTCCGGTGCGACGTGGCTGGGAATGCCGCCGGGGAAGGAGAACTGCCGGAACAGCCGCTCCATGCCCGCCCGGTCCCGGCTGACGTCCGGATACGTCTCGGAGTAGGTGCCCTCCAGCCAGGAGTTGGCGACGACGGCGGGACCGCCGTGGCCGGGACCCCAGACGCACAGGGCGTCCAGGTCGCGGGCCGCGATGACGCGGTTGAGGTGGGTGTGGACGAGGTTGAGGCCGGGCGAGGTGCCCCAGTGGCCCAGCAGACGCGGCTTGATGTGCTCGGGGCGCAGCGGCTCTGCCAGCAGCGGGTTGGCCATCAGATAGATCTGGCCGACCGAGAGGTAGTTGGCGGCGCGCCAGTGGGCGTCGAGCTCCTCCAGCTCCGCCGCGTCCAGGGGGTTCGCCGCCGCTGTTCCGGCGTCGCGCATGCTCATCTCCTCACAGATCGCGCAGCGTGGGCAGCAGTTTGTTCTCCGCCCAGTCCAGGAACGGCTGCTGGTGGCCGCCGCCGACCTGGACAAGGGCGATCTCGGTGAACCCCGCGTCGACGTAGGGGCGTACCGCCTCGACGAAACGGCCGACATCGTCGCCGCAGGGGATGGCCTCGGCGACGTCCTCCCGCCGCACGGTCTCGGTGGCCTGGGCGAACCCGGCCGGCCCCGGCAGCTCCGCGTTGACCCGCCAGCCGCCGAGTGCCCAGCGGAACTGGTCGTGGGCCCGCTCGACGGCGGCCTCGCGGTCGGGGTCGTAGCAGACGGGAAGCTGGCCGATACGCGGCTTGCCCGCGCCGCCGTGCCGGTCGAAGGAGGCCAGCAGTCCGCTCTTGGGCTCGGTGGCGATCACCGCGTCCGCGAGCCGGCCGGCGATCTCGCAGGACCGCTCACCCGAGACGGCCACGCCGATCGGCGGCGGATCGTCGGGCAGGTCCCACAGCTTGGCGTGCTCCACGTCGAAGTGGGTGCCGCGAAAGCTCACCGAGTCCCCGCCGAACAGGGCACGGATGATCTCCAGGGCCTCTTCCAGCATCTCCAGCCGCACCGGCGCGGCGGGCCAGCCGCGGCCCACCACATGCTCGTTGAGGTTCTCGCCCGAGCCGAGGCCGAGCCGGAAGCGCCCTTCGGAGAGCGACTGCATGGTCGCGGCCTTCTGGGCGACCACCGCGGGGTGGTACCGCGTCGTCGGGCACGTCACGTACGTCATCAAGGGGATGCGGGACGTCGCTTGCGCGGCGGCGCCCAGCACGCTCCAGGCGTAGGGGGAATGGCCCTGGGAGGCGAGCCAGGGAAAGTAGTGGTCGGAGGTGACCGAGAAGTCGAAGCCGGCGCGCTCGGCGCCGACCACGTGGCTCACCAGCTCACGGGGGCCGGCCTGCTCGGTCATCATCGTGTAGCCGAATTGCACCATTGAATACCCCTAGCCGTTCGTCCTCCTGCGAAACCCGCGGACCGAGAAGCGCGGACCGCGAAACGCCGCCCCGCGAAACCCGCGGCGCGGCGGTCCGGGCACCACGGCGCGCGGGAGCCGGCGGGACGGGTGGCCGCTGCGCGGTCAGCGTTCGGTCTTCCGGGCGGCCATGTCGCGGGGCCGCGAGACGTTCCGGGACGAGCCGAGGTAGCTCTCCGCCGCGATGATCGCCTCACGGGCGGTGCGGCGGCCCATCAGCACGCACAGGGTGTACGCGACGTCCTCCAGCCGGCGCCGCCGCTCGGCGTCGTGCGGCTTGGCCAGCACCAGGCGTTCCCAGGCGCGGTAGCGGCGTAGCAGCGAGGCGAGCACCCTCTTGTCCGGCAGCAGCATGCGGTCCTCTCCCGACGTCAGCCCGGATGACCGGGACGGCAGTACCGGCGTGCGGTGGGCGCGGCCGAACCGGGGCGCTTGCGGCGGACGTGGCGGGACGAGGCGACCGGCAAGCCGATCGCGCGCCGTCCGCGGCGCCGTCATCACTCACCCCGCAGGCCGGGCGGCACGGGCGCGCCGTCCGGCGGGCCCTGCCCGCACTGTTAGGCCGGGCGGCATACCCACCTTGCGCCGGGCACGCCCCGCGTGCAACCGGACGCGGGCCGCGCCGCGCGGCCGTCAGCCGTGCAGGTCAGTCCGGCGGTTCGGGGGCGGGATGGTCGCCCGGTACGGCGCCGGGCGGCTCCTGGGGAGCCTGGTCGGGCTCCTCCCGTTCCGGCTCGGGCTGGTGCGGGTCGCGCGGTAGGGGCTTCGGCTCGTTCGGTTCGGGTTCGGGTGCGTCGGGTCCGGGTCGCGTCGTCATGTGCTGCCGCCTTTCGGTCCTCGTGTTCGTGCCGGCTTCGGTCCTCGTGTCCGTGCCGGCCGCATGTGTGCCGTGTCCGACCGGTGCGTCCGGTACGCGACGTCCGGCCTCCTGGCCGCCTGCCCCGGGCTCGCCCCCGTAAAAGAGGCAAGATCACATTCCTGCCCGCCCGCGTCACGCGGCCGGGCCGGCGCCCTCCTCGACCTCGGTCAGCGGCACCGCCGGATCGGCCAGTCGGTCCGGGTCGACCCGGCGCCCGCCCGTCACCAGGTCCCGGATCGGGTCGGTGACATCCCAGACGTTGACGTTCATCCCGGCCAGCACCCGGCCGTCGGAGAGCCAGAAGGCGATGAACTCGCGGGCGCCGGTGTCACCGCGGAAGACCACCCGGTCGTAGCCGCCCGGTGCGGCGTACCCGGTGTACTCCATGCCCAGGTCGTACTGGTCGGTGAAGAAGTACGGCAGCCGGTCGTAGCGCACGTCCTGGCCCAGCATCGCCTTGGCCGCGGTCCGCGGCTGGTGGAGGGCGTTGGCCCAGTGCTCGACGCGCACGTGCGTCTCCAGCAGCGGATGGTAGGCGTTGGCCACGTCGCCGGCGGCGTGGATGTCGGGATGCGAGGAACACAGCCGCGCGTCGACACGGACGCCGTTGTCCACCTCCAGACCCGCCGCGGCCGCCGGTCCGACGCGGGGTGCGACGCCCACGCCGACGATCACGGCGTCCGCCCCGACGCGCTCCCCGCCGGCCAGGAGCACCCCGTCCGCCCGCCCGGCGGCGCCGGTGATCCGCGCGATCCGGGCGCCGCAGCGGACATCGACACCGTGGGCGGTGTGCAGGTCGGCGAAGACCTGCGCGGCCTCCCGGCCGAGCACGGCCAGCAGCGGCAGCTCGGCCGCCTCCAGCAGCGTCACCTCGACGCCCGCGGCGCGCGCCGCGGCCGTGGTCTCCAGCCCGATCCAGCCGCCGCCGACCACCACGACGCGGGTGGCGGACCGGAACGTCTCCTTCAGGACGTCGCTGTCCGCCAGATCCCGCAGATAGTGGACGCCCTCCAGCTCCGCGCCCGGCACCTGGAGCGGGCGCGGGGCGGCGCCGGTGGCCAGCAGCAGCTTGGCGTAGGGCAGCTCGCCGCCGTCGGCGAGGGTCAGCCGGTGCGCGGCGGGGTCGATCGCGGTGACCTCGCTGTTCCGGCGCAGCTCGACGTCGTGCTCGTCGTACCAGTGGGGCGGGTGGACGTAGACCTTCTCCAGCTCGGTCGTGCCCATCAGATAGCCCTTGGACAGGGGCGGGCGCTCGTAGGGACGCTCGCGCTCGGCGCCCAGCAGGACGACCGGCCCGTCGAAGCCCTCCGCGCGCAGCGTCTCCGCCGCCTTCGCGCCGGCCAGGCCCGCCCCGGCGATGACGAATGGTGCGTTCCGTTCCATGTCCCGCTCAGCTCCTTCGTTCCCCCGCGTCGAGGCCCCCGGCCGCGCGGTCGCACCGGACCCGCGCGCGTGCAGACCATCAAGTACCCGCTGGGCGGCCGGGCGGGTACCGCCAATGGGGTTGCCGCCCCCCCGGCCCGCGCCTGTCCGGCCACCGGACACTTCGGCGGGGCGCCGCACCGCGGACGCTACGATGCGAACGGACTGCGCGGCCTGTACCTGGGCGGATGCGTACGGTCGGACCTCCGTCGACCACGGGGGTGTGCTTGTGGATGTCGTCCGCAGAGCTTGGACCTCTCCACCTGAAGCCCACCTTCGCCGGCCGCGCGCCGGCACCGTCCGGAAGTACCCATGAGCACCGACCACGCCCCCTCGCAGACCACCGCCCGCAGGCCCCGGACGTCCGCCCGCCGCCTGCCCGCGCCCCGGCCGCTCGCCGGGCGCGCGCCCGCGCCGCCCTCGCCGGCGGCGGCGCTGCACATCTTCAGCGCGGCGACGGCGGTGCTGCTCGGCCTGGTCGCGATCGGCGCGCTGATCCACGAGGCGGTGCTGATACCGCCGCTGGCCGCGAGCGCCGCGCTGGTGCACAGCGCCCCGGCGCTGCCCCTGTCCCAGCCGCGCAGCGTGATCGGCGGGCATCTGCTCTGCGCCCTGATCGGCTACGGCGTCCTGGCCGCCTTCGGACACTCCCCGTGGGCCGCCGCCGTCGCCGGCAGCCTCGCGCTGGCCACCACGATGCTCGCCCGCACCCCGCATTCCCCCGCCTGCGCCACCGCCGTCATCGTCGTCCTCCAGGGACCCGAGCCGCTGCGCTTCCTCAGCACGCTGCTCGGCGCGTCCTTCCTGCTGGTGATGGCCGGCTACGCCGCCTCCCGGGCCCGGCGCGCCGCCGTGCCCTACCCCTCGTACTGGTGGTGAGCGCGCCCCGCAGCCGAGCCGGCGGGGCGGGCATGGTCAGGCGTCGTCCCCGGGCGCGCCGAGGAAGTGGAAGCCCGGGCGCGGGTGCATCAGGAAGTCGTGGTGCGAGATGTTCCAGGCGTACGCCCCGGCCATCGAGAACACCACCCGGTCGCCGGCCCGCAGCCCGTGGGCCGGCACACCGCGCGCCAGGACGTCCTTGGGGGTGCAGAGCTGGCCGGTGACGGTGACCCGCTCGCCCCGCGCCTCCGGGCGCGGCCAGGCGTGCGGCCACGGCTCGTCCGAGCGCAGCAGCTCGCAGGGCTGGTCGTGGCCCTTGGTCGCGGGGGTGCGCAGATGGTGGGTACCGCCGCGGACCACGGCGAACTCCTCGCCGTGACTGTGCTTCACATCCAGCACCTCGGTGGCGTACCAGCCGCAGTACGCGGTCAGCGCCCGGCCCGGCTCGATGCGCAGCGTGAGCGAGGGATGCGCCGCGGTGAGCCGCTCCAGACCGGCGCCGAACGCCGCCCAGTCGAAGCGGGCGTGCGGATCGGCGTAGTCGACGGCCATGCCGCCGCCGACGGTCACCTCCGGCAGGGCGACGCGGTGCCGCTCGGCGAGCCGCACCGCCCAGGCCACGATGGAGGCGGACACCGCGAGCTGCTCGGGCGCCGCCAGGCCGCTCGCCAGGTGCGCGTGGACGCCCCGCAGTTCGAGGTGGGGGTAGCGGCCGTCGGTGAGCAGCGCCACGACCTCACCGGCCTGGTCGGGGTCCAGCCCGAAGGGTGTGGGACGGCCGCCCATCGCCAGCGCGCTGCCGTCCAGCGCACCGCCGTCGACGGGCAGGTTGAAGCGGGCCAGCACCGCGATCCGGCGCCCGGGGGCGAGCCGGTCGGCCAGGCTCGCGAGCAGGTGGATGTCCTGCACGCTCTCGACGTGGAAGCGCTCCACGCCGCACTCCAGCGCCTGGGCGATCTCCGCGGGGGTCTTGCCCGGCCCGCCGAACGCCAGCGGCGAGCCCGGTACGGCCTTGCCGACGTGGGCCAGTTCGCCGCCCGAGGAGACCTCGTAGCCGTCGACGTACGGGCGCAGCGCGGTGAGGATCTCCGGCTCCGGATTGGCCTTCGCCGCGTAGTACAGCTCCACGCGGGCCGGCAGCGCGGCCCGCACCGCGGCCAGGTGCTCGCCGAGCGCGGTCAGGTCGTAGAGGTACGCCGGGAGTTCCTCGGGGCCCAGCGCGAGGGCGCGGGTGCGGACCGCGGGGGTCAGGGTGGTCATCGTGCGCTCCAGGGGGTGGTGTCGTCGGTGCGCCCGGCGCCCGACAGGACGGCCTCGGCCAGCGGCGAGGGCAGCAGGACGTAGCCCGCCTCACGGTCGGCCTTGCGCTCCCAGCGGGTGAGCAGATTGGCCTTGGCGGGCAGCGGGACGCCGGCCAGCAGGGCGGCCAGCCGCGGCGGGCGGCCGTAGCGGTCGGCGTGCGCTTCGAGGGTGCGCCGCACCTGCGCCCACAAAGCGGCCTCGGTGCCCGGATGCAGGTCGGCGAGCGCCGCGAGCAGCTCGGCGACGTGGTTGACCAGCAGGCAGTACACGACCCGGTCCCAGCCGCGCCGCGCGTCGTACGTCATCGGCGCCGCGACCGCCTCGGGCAGCGAGGCCAGCAGGGCGGCATGGTGCTCGGGGACGAGCTTGGTGCCCTCCAGGTCGCGGAAGAGGACCTGGGCGGGCATGCCGTCACCGTCCACGCAGACCAGGACGTTCTGCAGGTGCGGCTCCAGGACGACGCCGTGGTCGAAGTAGGCGGCGAGCACCGGCGGAAGCAGCAGGTCGAGGTAGGCCGCCCACCACGCCAGGGCGTCGCCGGGCCCCGCGCCGTCCAGGAGCCGGGAGATGTGGGCGTCGCTGTTGGGGTACTCGTCGGCGACGGCCGCCGCCAGCAGCGGGGTGGTGCCGGGCAGCAGCCGCTGCGCCAGCCCCTCGCGGACGATGACGCCGAACCCTTCGAGCAGCTCGGTGTCCGGCTCCCCGCCCGGCCCGGGCAGGGCGAGGCTGCGGTAGGCCGGCTCGCGCAGCACCGCGCTGCCGGGGAAGCGGGCCGCGAGGTCGGCGAGCACCGGCTCCAGCAGCCGGGTCAGCGCCACGGCGCCCGACAGCTCGTAACTGGAGTTCTTGCGCAGGCAGTTGGTGATCCGCACGTTCAGGCTGAACTTGAGGAACGCCTCGCCGTCGTAGAGCGTGCGCACCGACGCGGTCGCCGCGAACGGGCGCCGGCTGGTGCCCAGGACACGGATGTCGTCGCGGTCCAGCGCCGCCCGCAGGCCCGGGTGGTCGCTCAGCAGCTCGTACTGCCAGGGGTGGACGGGCAGCAGCCGGTAGCCGTCCGGGACGTCGGCCTCCAGCGCGTCCAGTGGGTCCGTGGCGCCGGGGGCGGCCGACTCCTCGGCGATCAGCTCCTCGCGCACCGCGAGCAGCAGCAGCGGGAAGGAGGCGCCGGTCTCGGGAGCGTAGGACTGCCAGGACGCGGGGTCGCCGGTACGGGCCTTGGGGGTCGGGTGGAAGCGGTGGCCGAGGATCAGGGACTGCTCGGACGCCAGGTAGGCGGCGAGCTGGTCGGTGTTGGTGTTGGCGTCGGCGTCGGCGGAACCGGCCGGGCCCGCCGCGTCACGGGCGACGAGCGCGGCGGCGACGGCCTGGTGGCTGGAGGCGATCTGCTCCAGGAACTCCTCGTTGCGCACACCGGTGCGCAGGGACAGTTCGGCGTGCGCGTACTCGGCCAGCCGGCGCCAGCCGACCTCGGCCCAGCCGCCGTCCGCGCACTCCTCGGTCACCGGGCCGGTGAAGCGGTGCGCGCCCAGCAGGGACGTGCGGCGCAGCGGGACGCGCAGCAGCACGCCCCGGCGCGGCAGCCTGATCAGCAGATGGCCCAGGTCCACGGCGGTCTGGTGCTCGGGTCCGGAGACCTCGCGCAGCAGGCAGTTGAGCAGGGTGTGCGCCACGGCCTGGTCGGCGGTGGGCGGGCCGGCGGGGGCGGTAGGGGCCGGGACGGTGCCGGGGGAATTGGTCAGCGGGGGCATCGAGGGCTCCTGCGGGTGCGGGGGAGACGGGGGAGCAGAGCGGGGGCGGTGGTCGCGAGCACGGCGGCCACGGCTATCGCGGTGCCGGTCAGGACGGGTGCGGCCGGGCCGAACCAGTCGTTGCCGGCCGCGGCGGCCACGCCGGCGGCGACCGCGCCGGCCTTGGAGAAGAACTCGATCGAGCCGAACAGCCCGCCGGGGGCGCGGCCCTTGGCGCAGTCGGCGGCCAGCACGGACAGGCAGACCAGTCCGAGGGTGAGCCCGGCGCCGAGCACCAGGCGTACGGCGATGAAGGCGGTCAGCGAGTCGGCCACGCCGTGACCGGCCAGGCCGAGCGCGATCCCGGCGAAGCCGAGCGCGATCCCGAGCCGGGGGCGGGTGTGGAAGACGGCGTGCACCGCTATCGCGGCGACCAGGTAGCACATGTGCGGCAGGGCGAACAGGACACCGGACACCATCGGGCCGGTCCCCGGTATCCGCTCCTTGATCAGGGAGATCAGGTACGGGAAGGAGATGACGGTGGAGAAGACGAACGCGAACTCCAGCGCGTACAGGGCCCGCAGGGAGGCGGCCGGGGCGCGCTCCGCGCCTCCGGCGGACTCCGCCGTCGCGGCCCTGGCCACCTCCGAGGTTTCCGCGGCCTCGAACTCCGCGGCGGCCGGGTTCCGGCGCCCCGCGGCCTTCGGCGGCTCGGGCAGCGCCGCGAGCATCACGGCGGCGGTCAGCGGCAGCACGGCCAGCAGGGCGTACTGGCGGTGCGGCGACAGCCACGGCGTCAGTGCCCCCACGACGATCGGCGCGAAGACCAGCGCCGCCCGCGCGCTGCCCTGCATCAGCGTCAGCGCCCGCGACAGGGCCTGGCCTTCCAGGGCCGCGCCGAGGTAGCCGTTGGAGGCGGCGAAGGTGCCCCCGAGGATGCCCTGGAGCACCAGGGCGGTGGCGAACATGCCGAGCGAGTCGGCCCAGCCGGCCAGCAGGAACGCGAAGGCCAGGCCCAACTGGGCCCGCAGCAGCAGCCGTTTGCGGCCGAAGCGGTCGGCGAGCCGCCCCCACAGCGGGGCTCCGACGGCGCCGAAGATGGTGGGCACGATGTACATCAGACCGGCCCAGCGGGCGGCGCCGTCACCCAGCTCGGGCAGGATCTCCGTGAGATACGGCGGCAGCCCGAGGGCGGCGAACGACGCGACGAAGTAGCAGCCGGCCACGGCGTGCACCTGGCGGCGGGCGAGGCCGGGGCGGACCTTGGTCTCGACGGTGGCCGGCGCGACCGGGTGTGACGTGGCGGTTTTCATCGGATTACCTCGGCAGAAGGTAGTTGGGGCCGGTGGTGTAGTGCTTGTTGATGTCGGCCGCGCCCGAACGCTCCTTGGACAGCAGCGTGCCGGCGCTGACCATCGCCTTGACCGGCAGTCGCGAAGCGTCCAGGACATAGGCGCGCAGCACGGTCCCCGGGTCGCCCGGTCCGGTGCCCAGCCGGTCGAAGGACTCGGCGAGACGGTCGCGGACCAGGCCCAGGAGCCGGGCGAGCGGCGCGCGGCCGTGCCGGGCGAGCCCGAAGGCGTACGCGCCGGCGCACAGGTGGACGGTGATGGTGGTGAACAGGTCCAGGACCGGCCGGTCGCTGTCACCGAAGATCCGCGGGTCGGCGAAGGCCGCGGGGTCCGGAGCGTCGTCCCCCAGGCGGTCCCGCAGCCGGGCGGCGTTGATCCGCGGCCCGTCGTTGTCCTTGAACAGCAGTCGCAGCCGCGTGCCGTCCGCCGTCCGGTCCAGCACCAGCGAGATGTTCTGCTGGTGGGACTCCAGGGCGATGCCGTAGCCGAAGAGCGTGCTCTGCCAGTCGAAGAGCAGGGTCAGAGCGGCGTCCAGCAGGGCGAGCGGATCGCCGGCGTAGAAGCGGTCGGCGAGGTGGTCGATCACCAGCCGCCCACCGGGCGCCCGGCTCAGCAGGGCGGCCATCGGCACCACGGCGCTGCCGTCCAGACCGGCCGGGTAGCGGCGGCACAGCACGGCCAGCAGCTCGTGTCCGGCGTGCGCGTAAGCGGTCTCGTCGGCGAGCAGGACCGATGCGCCGAAGCGCGGCTCGCGGGCGATCACGGTCTGGAGCAGCCGCTGGCCCTCGGCGCCGTCGACGAGCGTCGGGGGCTTGATGGTGCGCCGGTTGCGCAGGCCCAGCGTCGCGGTGGCCAGCGGCAGCTTCAGGTGCAGGCGCGGGTCGGCGTCGAGCGCGACGGTACGCATCGACAGCGTCGGCACCGCGGCGAGCAGGGGCCGCTCGGACAGCACCGCCTCGCCCTCCAGGCCGCTCTCGCGCAGGGCGCGCCGCAGCGGGTCGCCGAGGGTCAACGGATGGACCGGCAGCGCGAGATGGCCACCGTCGAGGTGGGGCAGGCCCAGATCGGCCGGCGTCGGCCAGCAGGCGGGCAGCGCCGCCTCACCGCCGGCCACGGTGACCGCCGCGCGCGGCACGGCGAGCCAGCGCAGCGCGAAGTCCGGGTGGAACTCGGGTGCGTAGGAGCGCAGTTGCGCTTCGCTCAGGCCGGAGCGGCCGCGGGCCGTCGGGTAGACGGGGTGGTCGAGCCGGGCGGCGAGCGTGTCGAACCCCAGACCGCCGTCCAGGCCCGACCAGGTGCTCGGGTCCGGGCCGTGTCGGTCGGTCAGTACGGATTCGGCCTCGTCCCGCGTCCGGGCGTGCAGCCGCATCGTGGCGAGGGTCTGCCGGCACTCCTCGGCGAAGGCGTCGAAGCCCTCCTGGTCGGCGGGGTCGGCGAGCGCGCGCAGCGCCGCGAGGACCTCGTCGGCCGTGGTCAGACGGGCGCCGTCGGACTCCCGGACCAGCAGCGGCGACCGGGCCGTGTACTCGCTCTGGTAGCCGTCCTCGCCGAGCGGCAGCAGCAGCGCTCCGGCGGCCTCGTCGGCGGGCAGCCGCAGCCAGGGGCCGTCCGGCCGCTCCAGCAGCGTGCTCCGGGTGCGCAGCCCGACGACGTCCTCGCGCAGCAGTGCGCCCAGGACGCGCAGCAGCAGTTCCGACTCCTCGGCCGCCCCGGCGAGATCACCGGCGGCCCGCTCCCGTGTGGTGCCGAGCGCGACGGTCACGACGATATCTCCCAGCGCTCGTCGGCGAGGAAGCCGTCGCACACCCGGTCCACGGCGCTCCGGTCGGTGCCGATGGCCCGCAGGACGCCGAGGTAGTCGCGGTTGGTGCCGTAGTGCGGGTGCTCGGTGCCGACCTCGCGCAGCGGCCGGTAGGTCAGCCGTACGCCGTCCACCGTCCGGTCCGTGGCGGCGGGCGCCGCGGTGAGCGTCCCGGCCCGGTCCGCGCAGGGATAGTCCACCCGGGCCGCGCCGTCGCGCCGCGCGCCGAGGTCCGCGGGCAGCGGCTCGCCCAGATGGACCCGCAGGATGTGCTCGAACAGCGGGATGTCGAGGACCTGCGCCAGCATCAGGTCGCACTGGTCGCCGATGACGCGGTAGTTCACCTCGATGAGCCGTGCGCGGCCCTCGTTCACGACGAACTCGGTGTGGCAGGCGCCGAAGCCGACGCCCAGGGCGTCGAGTTGGGCCAGCACCTGCGCGACGATGGGCTCGGGGTGGGCGTCGAGGAGGTCGAGCCGCTCCTCGACGAAGGCCGGCGGCGGGGAGACGGTGGTGTGGAAGCCGCCCAGGACATGCCGTACGCGGCCGTCGCCGAGGGTCTCCAGGGTGTACAGCTCGCCGGCCAGGAACTCCTCGGCGAGCAGCGCCGCTCCCGGGCGCCGCGCCTGGATCTCCTTGGCGCGCGTCACCAGCTCCTCGGCGTCCGCGGCCAGGATCACGTCCTCGCTCGCCACGCCCTCACGGGGCTTGATGACGCACGGGTAGGGCAGGCCGGCGGCGGCGAGCGCGGACGGGTCCTGGCCGGCGGCGAGCTCCGCGGAGCGGACGGTGTCCAGACCCGTCGCGGCGAGGTGGCGGCGCGTCTCGGCCTTGTTCTTGGCGCGCAGCGCGGCCCGCCAGTCCTTGCCCGGCAGCCCGAAGTACTCGGCGGCCAGGGCCGCCTGGGTCTGGAGGTGGTCGCTGTTGGTGAAGACCGCGTCGGCCGGATGGTGGGTGGCTATCCGGGAGATGACGGCGCGGAAGTCGTGGACGTCGCACTCCAGGACTTCGGCCTGCGGGGCGGCGTGCCGGTGCGCCGCGGGCTGGTCGGTCAGGATCGTGACCGTCAGGCCCAGGCGGGCGGCGGCGGGCAGGAAGCCGTCGGTGACCGAGTCGGTGGGGTTGAGGGCGAGCAGGTACATCCGCATGAGCGGGGCCCCTTCAGGTTCGAGGGAGTGCGGGGGTGGTGCTGGGTGGTGCGGGTGGTGCGGGAGCGGGCCGTGGGGACGACGGCCCGCTCCCGGTGGATCAGCTCTTCGGGAGCTGAACGCCGGTGGCCTTGGCCACGTCGGCGAGCATGTGCTCGGCGGCCTGGAGGCCGATGCCGGACATCCACGTCTCGTCCGGCACGTCGAAGACCTTGTCCTTCTTGACGGCGGGCAGCGACTTCCAGACCGGGTTGGACGTGACGTCCTTCTGCTCGGTCTTGTCCGGGCTGTCGGCGAGGGTCACGAACACCAGGTCGGCGTCGGCCTTGTCGATCTCCTCCGCGCTGACGTCGAGCATCGTCATGGCCGGGTCGGTGGAGCTCTGCGACTTCGGGCGGGCCAGGCCGATGTCGTTCAGCACGACGCCGCTGTAGGAGGACTTCTGGTACAGGCGGGTCGGGCCGGCGACGAAGCGGACGACCGAGGCGGACGGCATCTTGCCGTCGTACTTCTTGCCGATGGCCGCGCCCAGGGCCTTGGCGCGCGTCTCGTATTCCTTCAGCTTCCGCGCGGCCTGCTTCTCCAGACCCAGCGCCTGGGCGTGGACCTTGAGGTTGGCCTTCCAGGGGCCGCCGGTGGTCTCGGTGAAGACGGTCGGGGCGATGGCCTTGAGCTTGTCGTAGATCTTCTCGTGCCGGACCTTGGAGGACAGGATCAGGTCGGGCTTGAGTGAGGCGATCTTCTCCAGGTTCGGCTCCAGGAGCGGGCCGACGTCCGTGACGCCCTGGACCTTGTCCTTGAGGTAGGCCGGGAAGCCGCCCTCGGTCTTCATGTGCGGGGAGACCGCGCCGACCGGCTTGATGCCGAGCATGGTGACGTCATCGAGCTCGCCGGTGTCCAGGACGACGACCCGCTGGGGCTTGGCCGGGATCTTCGCGCCGCCCATGGCGTCCTTGACGGTGCGGGGGAAGGCACCGGCGTCGGCGCCGCCCTTCTTCTTGTCGTCGCCGCCGTCGGACGTGCCGCCACCGCAGGCGGCGAGGGCCGCGGTGCCCAGGACGACGGCGAGCAGCGCGGCGAGGAGCCGGCTGATGCCGCGGAAGGTGAGTCTGCTGAACATGAGGGTTCGACTTCCTTAAAGTGAGCGGGGACTGACGCTCCTGTGGAGCGCGTAGCGGTGTGCTCCTGGGGGAGAGCGGCGGATCAGGCGGAGACGGCGCCTTGCCGTACCGCCCGGCCCTTGGGGATGACCAGCGGCGTGCCGGTCTCCGGGTCCGGGATCACCCGGCAGTCCACCTCGAACACGGACCTGACCAGCTCCGCGTCGAGGATGTCGGCCGGGGCCCCGGCCGCGGCCAGCCGCCCGTCCTTGAGGACCACCAGGTGGTCCGCGTAACGGGCGGCCTGCCCGAGGTCGTGCAGCACCATCACCACGGTGCGGCCCGCCTCGGCGTGCAGGGCGGCGACCAGATCGAGTACGTCGAGCTGGTGCCGCAGGTCCAGGAAGGTGGTGGGCTCGTCGAGCAGCAGCAGGTCGGTGTCCTGGGCCAGCGCGAGCGCGATCCAGGCGCGCTGCCGCTGGCCGCCGGAGAGCCGGTCCACCGGCTGGTCGCGCAGCGCGCTGGTGCCGGTGCGCGCCAGCGCCTCGTCCACCGCCCGCTGGTCGGCCGCCGACCAGGGGCTCAGCAGCCGCTGGTGGGGATAGCGGCCGAGCCGCACGAGCGCCTCGACGGTGATCGCCTCGGGGGTGACGGGCTGCTGGGGCAGCAGGCCCATCCGCAGCGCGAGCGCGCGGGCCGGCATCCGGTGGATGTCCGCGCCGTCCAGGGCGACGGTTCCGGCGGACGGAGCCAGCAGCCGCGTCAGACCGCGCAGCAGGGTGGACTTGCCGCAGGCGTTGGGCCCGACGACGGCGGTGACGGCACCGCCGGGCAGCACCAGGTCGAGTCCGCCGACGATGAGTTTGTCGCCGTAGCGAAGGTCGAGTCCCTGGGTGGAGAGCTGGTTGGCGGTCATCGGACACTCCTGTTGACGGAACTGCTCTGACGGATCATCAGCACCAGCAGCCAGGGCGCGCCCAGGGTGGCGGTGACCACCCCGACCGGCAGCCCGCCGACCGGCAGCAGATACTGCGCCACCAGGTCGGAGGTGAGCAGCAGCACGGCACCGGCGAGGCCGCAGAGCGCCAGCGTTCCGGCGGTCGGCGGGCCGGCGAGGAAGCGCACCATGTGCGGGACGGCGAGCGCGACGAAGGCGACCGGGCCGGTCAGCGCGGCGGCGAGGGACGCCAGGACGACGGCGGTCACCAGCACCTGGAGGCGGGCGGAGTGGGTGTGCAGCCCCAGCGCGCCGGCCGAGTCGTCGCCCAGGTCCAGCACGGCCAGCCGGCGGTGCAGGAGGAACGCGACGGCGAGCGCCACGGCCACCGCCCCGGCGGCGGCCCCCACCTCGGTCCAGGTCCGCCCGTAGACCGAACCGGTCGTCCACTGAAGGGCCGAGCCGGCCAGCTCGGTGGGGAAGCGCACCACCATGAAGTTCACGGCGGCGGCCAGCCCCGCCTGCACGGCGAGCCCCACCAGCACCAACCGGGTGACGTTGACGCCCGAGCGCCAGGCGAACGCGCCGAGCAGGACCGCGGCGAGCAGCCCGCCGCCGAGCGCGGCCAGCGGAATCAGGGCCTGCGCGGCGCCGGCGGCCAGCATCACCACCGCGCCGAACGACGCGCCGCCGGTCACGCCCATGACGTCGGGCGAGGCGAGCGGATTGCGGAACAGCCGCTGGAGCAGCGCACCGGCCACGGCCAGACCCGCACCCGCGATGACCGCGGCGGCCATGCGCGGGGCGCGGAACTCCTGGACGACGAGCACCGTGCCCGGATCGCCCAGCCCCAGCAGGCCCTTGAGCGCGTCGGCCGGGGCGAGCGGGATCTCGCCGTTGGCCACGGACACCGTGACGAGGACCAGCAGCACCGCGGTGGCGCCCAGTGTGAGCAGGGGAGTTCGCCGCCCCGCGGCGCGGTGCCCGGCCCGCCCGGTGACGGGACCGGCCGGTGTGCCGGACGTGAGGATGTCGCTCATCGGGCCACCTTCCGGGCCAGCAGCGCCAGCAGCGGCGCGCCGAGGAACGCGCTGATGATGCCGACCTGGAGCTCGGACGGCCGGATGACGAGCCGTCCGAGGATGTCGGCGGTGAGCAGCAGCAGCGGTCCGGCGATCAGGCAGCCGGGCACCACGATCCGGTGGTCGGAGGTGCGCAGCAACTGCCGTACGAGGTGGGGTGCGGCCAGGCCGATGAAGGCCAGCGGACCGGCCACGGCCACCGCGGAGCCGGCGAGCAGGATCACGGCGAGCCCGCCGGCCGCCCGGATGCGGGACACCGGCACGCCCAGCGCCTGCGCGGAATCGTCGCCGAGCGCCAGCGTGTTGAGCGCGGGGGTGAGGACCAGGGCGATGCCCAGACCGATCACCAGCGTGGGCAGCACCGGGTAGAGCACCGACAGGGGACGCTCGGACAGCGAGCCGGCCAGCCAGAACCGGGCCTCGTCCAGCGACCGCTTGCTGGCCAGCATCACCGTCGACGTCCAGGACAGCAGGACGAGTTGGAGGACCGTGCCGCCCAGTGCCAGGCGCACCGGGTCGAGGTCGCCGGCCCGCCGGGCCATCGCCTGGGCGAACAGCGCCGCGCCCGCGGCACCGGCGAACGCGAACCAGAGGTATTCGGCCGGGCGGGTCAGATGGAGGGCGTAGATCGCGGTGACCACCGCGAAGCCGGCGCCGGCGTTGATGCCGAGCGTCGTGGGTGAGGCGAGCGGGTTGCGGGTGATGCCCTGGACGACGGCTCCGGCGACGCCGAGCGCGGCGCCGACCGCGAGGGCGACGGCGGTGCGCGGCAGCCGAAGCCCCGTCACCACCAGTGCGTCGCGCCCGTGGGCGGTTCCTGACAGGGCGTCGAGTACGGTCGACAGCGGTACGGATCGCGCGCCCAGAGCGAGGCTGAGGGCCGCACAGACCGCCAGCGCACCGAGCCCGACGGCGAACAGCGGTACCCGCCGCAGGCCCGTCGCGGCAGGCCGCGCGCCGGGCACGGGGGGTGCGGTGGCAGATGGTTTGGTCGTGGACACGCCTCGTTACATTAGGTTAGGCATACCTAAACCTGCAAGTGAGTCGGCGCTGAAGCGCTCAACTATCCGGTTTGTCCGCCGCGATGGGACGTCTCCCTCGACGCCGTGGGCGAATCACCCGGAAAGGAGGTGATTGCACCTTCTGGGCGGCTGTGCTCTTCTGGGGGAAGGCCGAGGTCACCCGCCGTACGCCGGCCGCGTCGCCCGCCTCCCGCCCGCGCCGGTGCCCGCCCTTCCCGCCCGCCGAGGAGCGCCATGCCCCCCACTCCGCCGCGCATCGCGGTCATCGGCGCCGGCCCCGGTGGACTGGTCTGCGCCCGGGTCCTCCAGCGGCACGGCACGGACGTCACCGTCTTCGAACGGGACGCCGCCGACGCCGCCCGCCGGCGGGGCGGCACCCTGGACCTGCGGCCCCGCTCCGGCCAGGCGGCCCTGCACGCGGCGGGCCTGTACGACGAGTTCACCGCTCTCGCCCGCCCGGAGGGCCAGGAGGAGCGGGTGCTGGACCACACCGCGGCCCTCCTGCGCCACCGCACCCCCGCCGCCGGCGAAGAGGCCGCACCCGGGATCGACCGCGGACAACTGCGCCGCCTGCTGCTCGACTCCCTCGCGCCCGGCACCGTGCGCTGGGGCAGCTATCTGCGCACCCTTCACCCGGGCGGCCACGGCGCCCACACAGCGGAGTTCGACGACGGCCGCACCGAGACCTTCGACCTGGTCATCGGCGCCGACGGCGCCTGGTCCCGGGTCCGCCCGATGCTCTCGGACGCGGTGCCCCACTACGCGGGCGCCACCTTCGTCGAGACCGGCTTCACGGACGCCGACACCCGGCACCCGGAGATCTCCCGCCTGGTCGGCGGCGGCAGGATGCGGGCGCTGTCCGGCGGCCGGGGCCTGTTCGCCCAGCGCGACAGCACCGGCCACATCCGCCTCTTCATCGCCTTCCGCGGCTCCCAGGACTGGGCATGGGAGCAGGGCGTGGACCTCCAGGACGCCGAGGCCGTCCGCGCCGCGCTGCTCGGCAGGTTCGCCGACTGGGACGACGAACTCCTGGCCCTGCTGCGGGAATGCGACGAGGGATTCGCCAACCGGCCGCTGTTCGCCCTGCCGGTGCCGCACACCTGGCCGCACACCCCCGGCCTCACGCTCCTGGGGGACGCGGCCCACCTGATGACGCCCTTCGCCGGCGAGGGCGCGAACCTCGCCATGCTCGACGGCTGCGAACTCGCCCGGTCCCTGACCCGCCACACCGACCGGGACGAAGCGCTGCGCGCCTACGAGGCGGCCATGCTGCCCCGCTCCGCCGAAGCGGCCCGAGCCGCCGCCCGCGCTCTGGACGAAGCGCTGCCCCCCGACGCCCCGCGGACCGGGCCCGCGCACCGCCCGCGCCGCCCTCACTGACGCCGCCCCGGCGCTCCGGCCCGGGTCGGGGGTCCGCCGCGAGCGGCGATCGCCCGCCGTCCGGGCGCACTTGCGCCGTCACACGATCGGTTCGTCACACGATCGGCTCCCTCGCCGTCGTTTCATCACTCCGCCGAGGCGAGGTGGGCGTAATGTCCACTCCGCGCCAATGGGTGGCATTTGCGCGTCAAGAACAGGAGACCCCTATGTCCACGACCGACATCCTCGTGGCCCGAGGCAGACGGCTCGCACCCGGTGCGGGCGCTCTGACCACCGCCGTCGCTCTCGGTGCGACACTGCTCGCCGCGGCGCCGGCCCAGGCCGCTCCGCCCACCAAGCCGTACGGCGTCGTCACGGCGACCATCGGCTTGAACGAGCGTCAGTTCCCCAGCACCGACTCCTCCGTGCGCGGCTTCCTCCGTCACGGCACCCAGGTCGGGCTGGTGTGCAAGGCCCGCGTCCAGAGCATCGGGGGCAACGCCGTCTGGTACCTGGTCCGCGACCGCCGTACGTGGGTGTCGGCGAAGTACGTGGTCAGCACCGGCGCCGTCAAATACTGCAAGGACGCCATGCCGGTCGCCGTCCTGCCCGGCGCCCCGTCGAAGCACGCCAAGGGCTGAGCCGCCGCCAGGCGCTTTCCCGGGAGATCCGGCCCTCCGGGTGCCGTCCGCACCCTTCCGTATTACTGGAACACGTTCTACTGTGCCCTTCGATCCGGCATCCGACGGCCCGTCAGAAATGGCGCCCTCGGGCCGGACGAAGGGACCGGATGAACTGGAGGGGCCGTGCACCTCGAATACACCCCCGAACAGCAGCGCCTGCGCGCCGAACTGCGGACGTACTTCGCCGGGCTGGTGCCGGACGACGCCTACGCCCGCAGCCGCGGTGCCGAAGGCACCGGCGCCGCCGCGAAGCGGTTCTACCGCGAGACCGTGCGCCGGCTCGGCGCCGACGGCTGGCTGGGCGTCGGCTGGCCCAAGGAGTTCGGCGGGCGCGGCCTGAGCCCGATGGAACAGTTCATCTTCTTCGACGAGGCCGCGCAGGCGGGCGTGCCGCTCCCCCTCATGGCGCTGAACACCGTCGGTCCCACGATCATGCGCTACGGCACGGACGAGCAGAAGTCCTACTTCCTGCCCCGCATCCTCTCCGGCGAGATCGACTTCGCCATCGGCTACAGCGAACCGGACGCCGGCACGGACCTGGCCGCCCTCAAGACCCGCGCCGTCCGCGAGGGCGACGAGGAGAGCGGCCACTACGTCGTCAACGGCCAGAAGATCTGGACGACCAACGGCGACACCGCCGACTGGGTATGGCTGGCGGTACGCACCGATCCCGGCGCCCCGCCCCACAAGGGCATCACCATGCTGCTGGTGCCGACCTCCGACCCCGGCTACTCCTGCACCCTGATCAACACCCTCGCCTCGCACGACACCACCGCCAGCTACTACGAGAACATCACCGTGCCCGCCTCCCGCCGCGTCGGCGAGGAGAACAAGGGCTGGCGCATCATCACCAACCAGCTCAACCACGAGCGGGTCACCCTCGCCGCACACGGCACCATGGCCATCCGCGCGCTGCACAACGTCCAGCGCTGGGCCGCCGACACCAAGCTCGCCGACGGCCGCCGGGTCATCGACCTGGGCTGGGTACGCGGCCGGCTGGCCCGTACCCACACCCGGCTCGACGCCATGAAACTGCTCAACTGGCAGATGGTCGCCGCCCTCCAGCACGGCACGCTCACCCCCCAGGACGCCTCCGCGGTCAAGGTCTACGGCTCCGAGGCCCGCCGGGACGCGTACGCCTGGCTGATGGAGATCGTCGGCAACGCCGCCCCGCTCAAGGACGGCTCGGCCGGCGCGGTCCTGCACGGCGAACTCGAACGCGGCTACCGCTCGGCCGTCATCTTCACCTTCGGCGGCGGCAACAACGAGATCCAGCGCGAGATCATCTCCTGGATCGGCCTGGGGATGCCCCGCGTGCGCCGGTGAAAGGGGCGCGAGGGGGGCGCGACGGGTCCCTCTTCGGGCCCGGGTGCCCGAGGCGCCACCGCGTTCCGAGGAGCTTTCCCGAAGGGTCTTCCAGCTAGCCGGGCCAAAGCTCCTGACCCGGTCGCAGGGACTGGAAGTGGTGATACCCGCTTGGCGCACCGTGGAGTGACTCCGACCGACACCCGCCCCGGCACCCTGCGAGCCGGGACGTTCCGCCGCCATACTGGGCAGGACTGGCAGGGGGAGCCGCGCGACGGGACGCGGGGACGGGGGCGGCGCTGCGCGATGGCGGAAGAGAGACTGATCCAAGGCCGGTACCAGTTGCTCGACACGATCGGGCGCGGCGCCATGGGGGAGGTGTGGCGCGCCCGCGACGAATCGCTGGGCCGCCAGGTCGCCGTCAAGTGCCTCAAACCGCTGGGGCCCGGCCACCAGCCCGCCTTCCTGCGGGTGTTGCGCGAACGGTTCCGCCGCGAGGCCCGGGTTGCGGCCGCGCTCCAGCACCGCGGCATCACCGTCGTCCACGACTTCGGCGAGGACGACGGCACCCTCTTCCTCGTCATGGAACTGCTCACCGGTCGCAATCTCAGCCAACTGCTGGACGACAACCGGCGCGCCCCGCTGCCCGTCGCGGACGTCATCGAGATCGCCGAACAGCTCACCGCCGCCCTCGCCTACACCCACGAACAAGCCATTGTGCACCGCGATCTGAAGCCGGCGAACATCGTGCGGATCACCGACGGCACGGTCAAGATCTGCGACTTCGGCATCGCCCGCCTCGGCCACGACATCGGCTTCACCGCCCGCCTGACCGGCACCGGCATCGCCATGGGCACCCCGCACTACATGTCACCCGAGCAGATCGCCGGCGGCACCGTCGACCACCGCAGCGACCTGTACTCCCTCGGCTGCGTCCTGTACGAGATCGCCACCGGCGCCCCGCCGTTCGACCTCGGTGACGCCTGGGCGGTGCTCGTCGGGCACCGCGACACCGCCCCCGAACCGCCGCGCACGCTGCGGCCCGACCTGCCCGCCGCCTACGAGCGGATCGTGCTCGACCTGCTGGCCAAGGACCCGGACGACCGGCCCGCGGACGCCGACGAGCTGGGCAAACGCCTCGCCGACGCCCGGCATCCGCACAGCGGCCCGCGTCCGGGACCGTCGCTCGGGCACCCGCCGGCGCCCGACGGGTCCCTGCCCTCGTGGGCCCACGGAATGACCACCGGCCCACCGGCGGGCGGGACCCGGCCCGGCCCGCCCGGCCGGGTCGGCGCCTTCGGCGAGGCGTGGACCGGTGGCTCCGGCCCGTGGCGCGTCGAGGCGTCCCCGTCCGGCCGCCCGCCCGGCCCGTTGCCGTCCGTCGGTGAACTCGCCGCCCTCACCGACCGGCTCGCGACGGTGGACCCGCTCGACGGGCTCGGCCGTCATGTCGAGGCCCACCAGGTGTGCGCCGAGGTGCTGGCCGGACGGGAACGAACGCTGGGCACCGACCACCCCGACACCCTCGGCTGCCGCCACCGCCTGGCGTTCCTCCTGGCGCGGCTCGGCCGTCTGGAGGACTGCTACGCCCTCGCCGTGGACGTCGCCCGGGCGCGGACCCGGGTACTCGGCGCCCGGCATCCCGACACCCTCCGCACCCGCTTCGAAACGGCCCTGGTGATGGGCCGGCTGGGCGCCTGGGCCGAGGCGCTGGAGACCTTCCGGGAGGTGGCGGCGGCGCGCGCCGAGACGCTCGGCCCCGGGCACCCCGACACCCTCGCGGCCCGTTACGAGACGGCCATCGGCCTCGGCAAGCTGGGTCGCGGCGCCGAGGCCCTGGCGCTCTACCGCGACCTGGTCGCGGCCCGTACCGACGCGCAGGGGAACCACCACCCCGAGACGCTGCGCGCCCGGCACGGCCTGGGCGTCAGCCTCGGCCGGCTGGGCCGCTGGGAGGAGGCGCTGGCCGAGGCCCGCGAGGTGGCGGCGGCGCGCGAGCGGGCGCTCGGCGCCGACCACCCCGACACCCTGGTCAGCCGTCGGGAGGCCGCCGTGGCGCTCGGCTGGCTCGGCCGGTGGGAGGAGGCGCTGAGCGTCAACCGCGAGGTCGCCGACGCCCGCGAACGGGTCCTGGGCGCCGCCCACCCCGACGCGCTGGCCAGCCGCACCGAGGAGGCGCAGGTCCTGACGCGCCTCGGCCGGCCCGCCGAGGCGGTCACCCTCCACCGCCGGGTCGCGGCGCTGCGCGCCCAGCGCGGGTGAGCGCCGGGCCCGGGTCCGTCAGCGGGCGGTGACCCGGTAGAGAACCGTGCCGTGCGCCGGCACGTCCTCGGCGACGACGTCCCCGTGGCTGTTCGAGGTGCGTCCGCTGACCAGGTCCCGCAGCCGGTAGGAGGCGGCGTCCGGCAGCCCGGCCTCGGCGGCGGTGGTGGACAGCGTGCGCGGCGTGTCGCCGGAGTTGAACAGGGCGATGGCCCGGTCGCCGTTGTGCAGCGGCTTGGACAGCACCACCGCGTCGCCCTCCTGCCGTACGATCCGCCCCTGGACGCCGAGCGGATCCTGGTCGACGGCGATGACGGCTTCGTTGCCGAGCACTTCCAGCGCCGCCGGGGGCAGCGCGGCCAGATTCGTACTGGAGATCAGCGGCGCGGCCATCATCGCCCACAGCGACATCTGGCTCTGCGTCTCGGCACGGGTCAGCCCCGGGTCGCCGGCGAGCAGGAAGTCGGGGTCGTTCCAGCGGCCGGGCCGCTGGAGGTGGGCCAGCTTCGCGTTGTAGCGGAAGTTGTAGAGGATCGAGTTCCATTTGGCGGACGCCGTGTGCTTGCGCAGCGCCACGTCCCGCCCGCCCCGCCACAGGTTGCCGACCTCGGCGGACCAGCCGATGACCCGGTGCCAGACGCTGTCCCCGTCGTACTGGAAGTAGGCGGGCGCGGACACCGAGAAGGTCATGGGGCGGCCGGTGGCCCGCAGCGCGCGGCTCAACTGCTCGTACACGTCGCGGTAGGTCTGCTCCTTGGTCCTACCCGGGGTCGTGGGCACATTGCAGCCGTCGGCCTTGACGTAGTCGACCTTCCAGCGCGCGAAGAGGTCGGCGTCCTTCTGGAAGTGGCCCAGACTGCCGGGGTACTTCTCGCAGGTGAGCGTGCCGACGTCCGCGTAGATGCCGAATTTCAGACCCATCTCGTGCAGTTGCCGTCCGAGCTGGGCCATCCCGTGCGGGAACTTCCGCCGGTCCGCGCGCAGCTCGCCGCCGGCGGTGCGCTGCCGGTCCATCCAGCAGTCGTCGACGGTCACGGTGTTGTAGCCCTTGCGCGCCAGCCCCGAGGAGACCAGCGCCCGGGCGTTGTCCAGGACGACCTTCTCGTCGATGTCGCACATGTAGTACGACCAGTTGTTCCAGCCCATCGGCGGCGTGGGGGCCAGATTCGGGTACGGCGCCGTGGTGCGCGGGGCGCCGGGCCCCCGGCCGGGGCCGGGGGCGGCCGAGGCCGGGCCGGTGGCCGCGAGCAGCCCCGCCGAGCAGGCGGCGACCGCGGTCAGCGCGGCGAGTGTGCGGCCGGGTCTGAATGCCGATGGGTGGGACACGGGACACCTCACGGGTGGGCGGGACGGCGTGCGGGGCGGGGCGCTCGGGGGCGCGCGGGGGGCGCCCCCGGGGGAGCGGGAGCACGGCCGGACGCTAGGAGGCGCCCGTGGCCCGGTCAAGAAGCCCCACCGACCGGGCCGGAGGTTTCCCTCTCCTGCGCCTGGCCACCGCCCTCGGCGCGTGCTACGAAGGGGCATGCCGGAACGGACTTCGTACGACGTGGTCATCGTCGGCGGCGGGCACAACGGTCTGGTCGCCGCCGCCTACCTCGCACGCGCCGGGCGCAGTGTGCTCGTGGTGGAACGGCTGGACCACACCGGTGGCGCCGCCGTGTCGGCCCGGGCGTTCCCCGGCGTCGACGCCCGGCTCTCCCGCTACTCCTACCTCGTCAGCCTGCTGCCGGCCAAGATCGTGCGGGACCTCGGCCTGCGCTTCGCGGTCCGCAAACGCGCCATCTCCTCCTACACCCCCGCCGTGCGCGACGGCCGGCCCACCGGCCTCCTGGTGGGCGGCGGGGAGCGGCGCACCCGTGAGGCGTTCGCCGAACTCACCGGGTCGGAGCGGGAGTTCGGCGCCTGGCAGGACTTCTACGGCGGCCTGCGAAGGCTCGCCGAGCGGGTCTTTCCCACCCTCACCGAGCCGCTGCCCAGCCGCGCCGCGCTGCGCGCCAGGATCGATGACGACGCCCTGTGGCAGGCGCTGTTCGAGCGTCCCCTGGGCGAGGCGGTGGAGGCCGCCTTGCGCGACGACCTGGTGCGCGGAGTGGTGCTCACCGACGCGCTGATCGGCACCTTCACCACCGCGCACGACCCCTCGCTGCGGCAGAACCGCTGCTTCCTCTACCACGTCATCGGCGGCGGCACCGGCGACTGGGACGTACCGCTCGGCGGCATGGGCGCGCTCACCGACGCGCTGGCCGGCGCCGCCCGGCGGGCCGGGGTGGAGATCGTCACCGGCTGCGCGGTGAGCGCGGTCGCCACGGACGGCCGGACGGCGGAGGTGACCTGCGAACGGGGCACGGTCGGGGCCCGCCGGGTGCTGGTCAACGCCGCGCCCCGGGAGCTGGCCCGCCTGCTCGGCGCGCCGGCGCCGCCACCCGCGGAGGGCGCCCAGCTCAAGGTCAACATGCTGCTCACCCGGCTGCCGCGGCTCAGGGACACCCGGACCGATCCCCGCGAGGCGTTCTCCGGAACCTTCCATGTCGCCGAGGGCTACGCGCAGTTGGAGACCGCCTACCGGCAGGCCGCGGCCGGCGCGCCGCCCGCCGCGCCGCCCTCGGAGCTGTACTGCCACTCCCTGACCGACCCCTCCATCCTCAGCCCCGAACTGGTCCGCCAGGGCTACCAGACGCTCACCCTCTTCGGCCTGCACGCCCCCGCCCGGCTGTTCACCGCCGACCACGACGCCACCCGCGAGCGGCTGCTCGCCGCCACCCTCGCCGAGCTGGACGCCCATCTCGCCGAGCCGCTCGCCGACTGCCTGGCCCGGGACGCCGACGGCCGGCCGTGCCTGGAAGCCCGCAGCCCGCTGGATCTGGAACGCGAGCTGGGGCTGCCCGGCGGCAACATCTTCCACCGCGAGCTGGCGTTTCCCTTCGCGGAAGACACCGCGGAGACGGGCGCGACCGCCGCGGCCCGCTGGGGCGTGGCGACCGGGCACGCCAATGTGCTGCTCTGCGGGGCCGGAGCGGTACGCGGCGGGGGAGTGAGCGGCATTCCCGGACACAACGCGGCGATGGCGGTGCTGGAGGAGGGCTGAGGAGACCGGCCCGGACCGCTCGCCGGGCGGTCCGGCACCCGCAATTATCTGACGCCGCATCAGAAAATCTCTTCCCTCGTACGGCCCGCTGCGGCATCCTGCGCCCATGCAGACGGAGTTGAGCAACGCACTGGGAGTCGAGCACGCCGTCTTCGGGTTCACCCCCTTCCCCGCGGTCGCCGCGGCCATCACCCGCGCCGGCGGATTCGGGGTGCTCGGCGCGGTCCGCTACACCGCGCCCGGCGACCTCGCCCGCGACCTGGACTGGATGCAGGACCACACCGAAGGGCTGCCCTACGGACTCGACGTGGTGATGCCCGCCAAGAAGGTCGAGGGCGTCACCGAGGCCGAGGTCGAGGCGATGATCCCCGAGGGCCACCGCCGGTTCGTCGCGGACCTCCTCGACCGGCACCAGGTCCCGCACCTCGCCGACGGCGAGGCGTCCGGCTGGCGCATCACCGGCTGGATGGAACAGGTCGCCCGCGACCAGCTCGACGTGGCCTTCGGCTACCCCGTCAAACTGCTCGCCAACGCCCTCGGCTCGCCGCCCCCCGACGTCATCCGGCGCGCCCACGACCACGGCATCCTCGTCGCCGCACTGGCCGGCAGCCCCCGCCACGCGCTCCACCACAAGGACGCCGGCATCGACATCGTCGTCGCCCAGGGCTACGAGGCGGGCGGGCACACCGGCGAGATCGCGACGATGGTCCTCACCCCGGAAGTCGTCGCGGCCGTCGACCCGCTGCCGGTACTCGCCGCGGGCGGCATCGGCACCGGCGAACAGATCGCCGCCGGACTCGCCCTCGGCGCCCAGGGCGTCTGGCTCGGGTCGGTCTGGCTGACCACCCGGGAGGCGGACCTGCACTCGCCGCGGCTGACCGCCAAACTGCTCGCCGCCGGGCCCGGCGACACCGTCCGCTCCCGCGCCCTGACCGGCAAACCCGCCCGCCAGCTACGCACCGAATGGACCGACGCCTGGGACGACCCGAGCGGCCCCGGCGCCCTGCCCATGCCGTTGCAGGGACTGCTGGTCGCCGAGGCCAACTCCCGTATCCAAAAACACGAGGTCGAGCCGCTGCTGGGCACCCCGGTCGGTCAGATCGTCGGCCGGATGAACAGCGAACGCAGCGTCCAGGCCGTCTTCGGCGACCTCACCCGCGGCTTCGAGCGGGCCATCGACCGCGTCAACCGCATCGCCGGACGCGCCTGATCCCGAGGAGGCAAGCGCAATGACCCACGACCCCGCACCGCCCAACGGCTTCTGGGCGCAAGCCACCGCCGACCCCGACCGTACGGTCCTGATCGCGCCGGACGGCGCGGAGTGGACCGCGGGCCGGCTGCACGCGGCGAGCAATCGGCTGGTCCACGGGCTGCGCGCGGCGGGCCTGGAGCGCGGCGACGCCTTCGCCGTCGTCCTCCCCAACGGCGCCGAGTTCCTCACCGCCTACCTCGCCGCCGCCCAGGCCGGCCTCTACCTCGTCCCCGTCAACCACCACCTCACCGGCCCGGAGATCGCCTGGATCACCGCCGACTCCGGCGCGAAGGTCCTGATCGCCCACGAGCGGTTCGCCGACGCCGCCCGGCACGCCGCCGACGAGGCGCGACTGCCCGCCGGCCACCGCTACGCCGTCGGCGCCGTGCCCGGCTTCCGCCCGTACGCCGAACTCCTCGACGGCCACAGCCCCTCCGCGCCCGAGGACCGCACCCTGGGCTGGGTCATGAACTACACCTCCGGCACCACCGGCCGCCCGCGCGGCATCCGCCGCCCGCTGCCCGGCAAGCCCCCGGAGGAGACCCACCTCGGCGGCTTCCTCGGCATCTTCGGCATCCGGCCGTTCGACGGCAACATCCACCTGGTCTGCTCGCCGCTCTACCACACCGCCGTCCTGCAGTTCGCCGGCGCCTCCCTGCACATCGGGCACCCTCTCGTCGTGATGGACAAGTGGACGCCGCAGCACATGCTGGAGCTGATCGACCGGCACCGCTGCACCCACACCCACATGGTGCCGACCCAGTTCCACCGGCTCCTCGCCCTCCCGGAGGAGACGCGGGCGGCGTACGACGTGTCCTCCATGCGGCACGCCCTGCACGGCGCCGCGCCCTGCCCCGACCACGTCAAGCGCGCGATGATCGACTGGTGGGGGAGGTGTGTCGAGGAGTACTACGCGGCGAGCGAGGGCGGCGGCGCGTTCGCCACCGCCGAGGACTGGCTCAAGAAGCCCGGGACCGTCGGACGGGCCTGGCCGATCAGCGAGCTGGCCGTCTTCGACGACGACGGCAACCGGCTGCCGCCGGGCGAACTCGGCACCGTCTACATGAAGATGACCACCGGCGGCTTCCGCTACCACAAGGACGAGGGAAAGACCCGCAAGAACCGGATCGGTGACTTCTTCACCGTCGGCGACCTCGGCTTTCTCGACGAGGACGGCTATCTCTTCCTCCGCGACCGCAAGATCGACATGATCATCTCCGGCGGCGTCAACATCTATCCCGCCGAGATCGAATCCGCGCTGCTCAGCCACCCCGCCGTCGCCGACGCGGCCGCCTTCGGCATCCCGCACGACGACTGGGGCGAGGAGGTCAAGGCGGTCGTGCAACCCGCCGACGGCCACCGTGCCGGCCCCGAACTCGCCGCCGCCGTCCTCGCGCACTGCGCCGACCGCCTCGCCGGCTACAAACGCCCAAGGACCGTCGACTTCCTGCCGTCCCTGCCCCGCGACCCCAACGGCAAGCTCTACAAGCGGCGGCTGCGCGACCCGTACTGGGAGGGCCGCGAGCGCGCCGTCTAGAGGAGTGAGTCCGAAGTCCCTCCCCCAGCCTTCGGCCGGGAGGTGCCCCCAGCCCCGCGGGGCTGCCGCGCACCTACGCCTCGGCGGTCGGCCGGTAGGTGCAGACGTGCACGCCCGTGCCACTGGTGACGCTGGAGACCAGCTCCAGCGGGCGCATCGAACCGTCGTGCGGGAAGAGTGATTTGCCGCCGCCGAGGAGCACCGGCTCGATCATGAGCCGGAGTTCGTCGACCATGCCCTCGCGCAGCAGGGTGCGCACGAGCGAGGCGCTCCCCATCACCAACAGGTCGCCGCCCGCCTTCCCCCGCAGCTCCCGGATCCGGGCGACGGCCCGCTCGCCCGGGATGCGCGTGGTGTTCTCCCACGTCAGCTCGGTGTCGCCCAGGGTCCGGGACACGACGTACTTGGGGATGGCGTTCATCCGGTCGGCGAACGGGTCGCCGGCCCGCCCGGGCCACGCCGCGGCCATCGTCTGCCACGTCCGGCGCCCGAACAGCAGCGCCTCGGCCTTGTCCATCGCGTCGGCGTAGGCCCCGCCCATCGCCTCCGGGTCGAAGTACCGGTGCGACCAGCCGCCGTGGGCGAAACCGCCGTCGGTGTCCTCATCGGGACCGCCCGGCGCCTGCGCGACACCGTCCAGGCTCATGAACTCGATGATGACGATGCGCATGGGACCCACTCCTCTTCTTCGCCCGGTTGCTCCGGTCGGCTCCGGGTGTACGCGACGAGACTGTCGCGCCGCCGGGAAATCACCGGTTCACCCCGGGGCGTGTCTCGCGGATCGACACCTGTGCGGGATGCCGTACGTGCCAGGGGGCCGGTTGGGCGGCCGTTCGGCGTGCGACGGAGGGCGGCTGTCAGTGCCCCCTGCCATGCTGACGAGGTGGGGGGAGAAGGCCCATGACCCCGCGCACGCCCGGCCCGGCGCCGGACGGCCGGACGACCGGAACAACGGAGGACCGCCCATGCTGACGACCGATTACGTCCCCGGCACGCCGAACTGGCTCGACCTCGGCACCCCGGATGTCGACGCCGCCGTCGCTTTCTACTCCGCCGTGTTCGGCTGGAGCTTCACGTCCGCCGGCGCGGAAGCCGGCGGCTACGGCTTCTTCCAGCTCGACGGCAAGACCGTCTCGGCCGTCGGCCCGCTGACGGAGCCGGGCGCCCGTTCGGCCTGGAACGTCTACTTCCAGGCGGCCGACGCGGACGCCTGCGCCAAGGCCGTCGAGCAGGCCGGCGGCGCGGTCCGCGTCCCGCCGATGGACATCTTCACCGCCGGGCGGATGGCCGCCTTCACCGATCCCACGGGCGCGGAGTTCGCCGTCTGGCAATCGGGTGACAACAAAGGGCTGGAGAGGGTCATGGAGGCGGACACGCTCTGCTGGACGGAGCTGTACACCACCGACGCGGCCCGCGCGAAGGACTTCTACCGCTCCGTCTTCTCCTGGGAATACCAGGACATGCCGATGGGCGACGACCTCGTCTACTCCGTCGTCTCCTCGCCCGGCGGCGGCAAGGGCGGCGACTCCGGGCAGGGCGGCGTGATGCAGCTTCCCAAGGCCAACCTGGAGGCCGGCTCCACCTCGGAGTGGCATCCGTACTTCGGCGTGACCGACTGCGACGCCACCTTCGCCGCGGCCACCGGGCACGGCGCCTCGGTCCTGATCCCGCCGAGTGACGCGCCGGGCGTCGGCCGGCTGGCCATGCTCAAGGACCCCGCGGGCGCCCCGTTCGCGCTGATCAAGGGCGACCCGACGACGAGCTGACGCCGGCCGGGGCCGGGACCGGCGCGGCGCTCCCCGTCATCCCCGGTCCCGCGGCCGGGTGTCCACAATCCGCTTGATCTTGCCGACCGACCGCTCCAGCGTCTCCGGCGCCACGATCTCCACCTCGACCGACACCCCGATGCCCTCCTTCACGTCCCGCGCGATCCGTCCGACGGCCGCCGCCCGCTGGTCGGGCGTCGCCCCCCGCCGCGCTTCGGCGCGCACGGTCAACTGGTCCAGTCGGCCCTCGCGGCTCAGCCGTAGCTGGAAATGCGGGGCCACACCGGGCGTACGCAGCACGATCTCCTCGACCTGCGCGGGGAAGAGGTTGACCCCGCGCAGGATGATCATGTCGTCGCTGCGCCCGGTGATCTTCTCCATACGGCGGAAGGCGGGCCGCGCCGTGCCGGGCAACAGCCGGGTCAGATCGCGGGTGCGGTAGCGGATGACGGGCATCGCCTCCTTGGTGAGGGAGGTGAACACCAGCTCGCCGTGCTCCCCGTTCGGCAGCACCTCGCCGGTGATCGGGTCGACCACCTCCGGATAGAAGTGGTCCTCCCAGATGTGCGGGCCGTCCTTCGTCTCCAGGCACTCCTGCGCGACACCCGGCCCCATCACCTCCGACAGGCCGTAGATGTCCACCGCGTCGATCGCGAACCGCTCCTCGATCTCCCGGCGCATCTCGCCCGTCCACGGCTCGGCGCCGAAGATGCCCACCTTGAGGGAGGTCGCACGCGGATCGATCCCCTGCCGCTCGAACTCGTCCAGGAGGGTGAGCATGTACGACGGCGTCACCATGATGACCTCGGGGCGGAAGTCCTGGATGATCCGCACCTGACGGCCGGTCATGCCGCCGGAGGCCGGCACGACGGTGCAGCCGAGCCGCTCCGCGCCGTAGTGCGCGCCCAGTCCGCCGGTGAACAGGCCGTAGCCGTACGCGATGTGCACGGTGTGGCCGGGGCGCCCGCCGGCCGCGTGGATCGAGCGCGCCACCACGTCCGCCCAGGTCGTCAGGTCCCGCTCGGTGTAGCCGACGACGGTGGGGCTGCCCGTCGTGCCGCTGGAGGCGTGCAGGCGGCGCACCTGGCCACGGGGGACGGCGAACATGCCGAAGGGGTAGTGGGCGCGCAGATCGTCCTTGACGGTGAACGGGAACCGGGCGAGGTCGCCGAGCGAGCGGCAGTCCTCCGGCCGCACTCCGGCCTTGTCGAAGGACTCGCGGTAGAAGGGGACGCGGTCGTAGGCGTGCCGCAACGAGGCGCGCAGCCGCGTCAGTTGCCGCGCGCGCAAGGCGTCCGGGGAGAGCCGCTCCGCCTCGTCGTACGTCTCGCCGCCGATAGCCGCCTCCGCCATGCAGTGTCACCCGCTTCGTCGCCCTACCGATCATTCGGTAGCTGAATGCGGCTCCAAGTAATCAGCGCGCGGCGAACACGTCAAGGGGCGTGGCGCGACCGGCCCGCGGGTAGCGTCCCGCGCATGAGTGAGGTCCAGAAAATCCGGGTCGGTGAGGTCGAGCTGGCATATCGGGTGTGGGGTGAGGAGTCCGCGCCCCCGGCCGTGCTGCTGCACTGTCTGGGGGAGGACGGTGAGGACTGGCGCGGAGTGGTCGGCCGGCTCACCGCCACCCACCGCGTCTACGCGTTGGATCTGCGCGGCCACGGCCGCAGCGACTGGCCGGGTGAGTACGGCGTCGAACGGTGGCGCGACGACGCCCTGGGCTTCCTGCGGGCGCTGGGCCTGGAACGGGTGACCCTGATCGGGCACTCGCTCGGCGCGGAGGCCGCGCTGCGGGTGGCCGCGGCCCGGCCGGAGGCCGTGGACCGGCTGATCATCGAGGAAGCCGCGCCGCCGCTGGCCGCCGATCCACCGCAGGAGGTGCCCCAGGCGCCCGGCGGTCCGCAGGCGTTCGACCGGCGCGCCGTGGAAGCGGTGGCCGCCGAGCGCGACGCGCCCGACCCGCTGTGGTGGGACGAGCTGGCGAAGATCACCGCCCCCACCCTCGTCATCGGCGGCGGCGCGACCAGCCACGTCCCGCAGGAGCGGCTCACCGCCATGGTCGAACGGATCCCCGACGCCCGCCTGGTGACGATCGAGGGCGCCGGCCACCTCGTCCACGAGGAGCGCCCGGGTGAATTCCTCGCCGAGGTCAACGCGTTCCTGGGCGGGCGGGGATAGCGCACCTGGGCGGGCGGGGACGGCGCCCAAGCCCTAGGCTCACGGCCATACGACTCCCTCGCCCCCCAGGTTGACCGACCGCGCGAGAAAGGCCGACTGTGCAGCTCACCACCCCGATGCGCCGCGTGCTGATTGCCGGCGCCGCAGCCACCGTCCTGTTCACCGGTGCGGAGGGAGCCGTCGCGGTCCCGGCCCGCGCACCGTCCGAGGCCGCCGCACCCTCCCCGTACCACCGGCTCCGGCCGCTCGCCGAGCTGTCCGCCGAGCGGCTGGCCCTCGCCGACCTGGTGGCCGCCGCCAAGTGGGGGACCGGCCGCCCGGTCGACGACCCGGCCCGCGAGCGGGCGGTCCTGGACGCGGTCGGGGCGCAGGCCCGTCGGATGGGCGGCGACGTGGAGGCGACCGTACGGATCTTCCGCGACCAGATCGAGGCGGGCAAGGTCGTCCAGCACGGGCTGCACCGCCGGTGGACGGCGGACGCGACGAAGGCGCCGACCGGGCGCCGCCCCGACCTCGCCGAGGTCCGCGAGCGGATCGACCGCGTCAACGGCGCGCTGGTGCGCGCCATCGTGGCCTCCCCGACCGCCCGCTCCGCCCACTACTGCACCCCGCTGCTGACCGCCGCCGCCCGGCGGGAAGTGGCCGGGCGGCGGCTGGACGTGCTGCACACGCTGGGGCTCGGCCGCTCCCTGCGGTCGGTCTGCGGCCCCGTCTGAACCGGGAGGGAGCGGGCCTGAGGGGACGGCTCACCCCGCCCCGCCGCCCGCGGCCACCGCCTTCGCCCAGCGGTAGTCCGCCTTGCCGCTGGGCGACCGCCGGATGCGGTCGGTGAGGACGACCGCGCGCGGGATCTTGTAGCCGGCCAGCCGGGAGCGGCAGTGGGCCTGCACGCCTTCCAGGTCCAGCGGCGGCGCCCCCTCCCGCAGTTGCACCACGGCCGCGACCCGGTGGCCCCACCGGTCGTCCGGCACGCCGGCCACCAGCGCGTCGTACACGTCCGGATGGGACTTCAGCGCCTGCTCGACCTCCTCCGGATACACCTTCTCGCCACCGGAGTTGATGCACTGGGAGCCGCGTCCCAGGACGGTGACGATGCCGTCGGCGTCCACGGTCGCCATGTCGCCCAGCAGCACCCACCGCTCCCCGCCCGCCTCGAAGAACGTCTCGGCGGTCTTCGCCGGGTCGTTGTGGTAGCCCAGCGGGACGTGGCCGCGCAGTGCGATCCGGCCCACCTCGCCGTCCGCCACCGGCTCGCGCGTCGCCGGATCGACCACCGCCGTACGGGAGTTGACGCGCAGCCGGAACCCCCTGCCGGGCCCCGAGTCGTCGGTGGCGGTGCCGTTGAAACCCGATTCGGAGGAGCCGAAGTTGTTCAGCAGCAGGGCGTTCGGCACCAGCGCGCCGAACTGGGCGCGCACCGTCTCCGACAGGATCGCGCCGGAGCTGCTGACGCTGAACAGCGACGAGCAGTCGGTGCCCGCCAGCGGCCCGTCCAGCGCGTCGACGAGCGGGCGCAGCATCGCGTCGCCGACGAGGGAGACGCTGGTGACCCGCTCGCGCGCGATGGTCCGCAGCACCTCCTCGGGCACGTACTTGCGGTGCAGGACCACCTTCTGGCCGAAGTGGAAGGCGATGAACGCGGTCAGGGTGGAGGTGCCGTGCATCAGCGGGGGCGTGGGGAAGAAGACGAGACCGGCGCCTCCCGCACCGCCGGCCGCGACCCGTTCGGCCAGCTCCTCCGGCCGCTTCACGGGCTCGCCGGTCGGCGCCCCGCCGCCCATCCCGGAGAAGAAGAGGTCCTCGTGGCGCCACACCACTCCCTTGGGCATGCCCGTGGTGCCGCCGGTGTAGATGACGATCCGGTCGTCGGCGGAGCGCGGGCCGAAGCCGCGCCCGGGTGATCCCTCGGCCTCGGCGTCCGCGAACGCGACGGGGGCGAGGCGCGGCTCGGGGGCGCCCGCGGGCGGGGTGCCGACGCGCAGGAGGTGCCGCAGCGTGGGCGCGTGCGGCAGCGCCGCGGCCACCCGCTCGGTGAACTCCGCGTCGAAGACCAGGGCCACCAGGTCGGCGTCCCGGTAGAGGTAGGCCAACTCCTCCTCGACGTAGCGGTAGTTGACGTTGACCGGGACGGCCCGGATCTTCAGGCACGCGTAGGCGGCCTGGAGGTACTCCACGCCGTTGTAGAGGTGCAGACCGACGTGATCGCCCAGCCCCACGCCGTGATCGGCGAGGTGGTGGGCGAGGCGGTTGGCGGCGCGGTCGAGCTGCGCGTAGGTCAGCCGGCGCTCGGCTCCCGAGCCGGGATGGTCGACGTACACCAGTGCCTCGCGGTCGGGAACGGTGTCCACGATCGACTCGAACAGGTCGGCAAGGTTGTACTCCACGTCTCCTCCAGACCCGGGCGGGTGCGCTTGGCGGTCATTAGAGCGTCGCGGGGAGGAGCAGGGAAGGGCCCCGGCGAAGAAATCTGACTGTCTGTCAGAAAACTCTTGAAGTCGGTGTGCGGCTACTGCAACCTGTTCTACGTCGTGAGACCAGGAGGACGGAAATGGGCGGAACAGAACATCTCACCATGGAGCGCGTCGGCGCCACACTGGTGCTCACCCTCAACCGGCCGGAGGCGAAGAACGCCCTGTCACTGCCGATGCTGGTGGGCCTGTACGACGGCTGGCTGGCCGCCGACGAGGACGACGAGGTCCGCTCGATCGTCCTCACCGGCGCCGGGGGCTGCTTCTGCGCCGGCATGGACCTCAAGGCGCTCGCGGGTGGCGCGATGGCCGGCGAGAGGTACCGCGACCGGCTGCGCGAGGACCCCGACCTGCACTGGAAGGCGATGCTGCGGCACCACCGCCCGCGCAAACCGGTGATCGCCGCCGTCGAGGGCCACTGCGTCGCCGGCGGCACGGAGATCCTCCAGGGCACCGACATCCGCGTCGCCGGCGAGAGCGCCACCTTCGGACTCTTCGAGGTCCGGCGCGGCCTGTTCCCCATCGGCGGCTCCACCGTCCGCCTGCCCCGCCAGATCCCCCGCACCCACGCCCTAGAAATGCTGCTCACCGGACGGCCCTACCCCGCCCGCGAAGCCGCCCGGATCGGCCTGATCGGCCACGTCGTCCCCGACGGCACCGCCCGCGACAAGGCCCTGGAGATCGCCGAACAGATCAACGCCTGCGGCCCGCTCGCCGTCGAAGCCGTCAAGGCGTCCGTCCACGAGACCGCCGAGATGACCGAGACCGACGGCCTGGCGGCCGAACTCGCCCGTGGCTGGCCGGTCTTCGACACCGCCGACGCCAAGGAGGGCTCCCGGGCCTTCGCGGAGAAGCGACCGCCCGTCTACCGGCGCGCCTGACCCAAGGAGGCTCCAGTGCCGTCCCCTACGCCGCCCCCCGTGCCCACCGCTCCGCCCGCCCGCCCCCCGGAGATCCTCAGCGCGCCCCTCGTCGTGGAATTCCCCTTCACCCGCTCGCTCGGCCCCGTCCAGAGCGCCTTCCTCACCGGACTGCGCGAACGCGTCGTCCTCGGCGTCCGGGCGGGCGACGGCCGGGTGGTCGTCCCGCCCACCGAATACGACCCGGTCACCGCCGAGGAGGTCCGCGACCTGGTCGAGGTCGCCCCGACCGGCACGGTCACCACCTGGGCCTGGAACCCCGCCCCGCGCCGCGGCCAGCCGCTGACCACCCCCTTCGCCTGGGTCCTGGTCCGCCTCGACGGCGCCGACACCGCGCTGCTGCACGCCCTCGACGCACCCGGCCCCGAGGCCGTACGCACCGGACTGCGGGTCCGCGTCCGCTGGGCCCCGCGACGCACCGGCGCGATCACCGACATCGCCTGCTTCGAGGCATGCGACGCGGCGCCGGAAGGCCGCGAACCCTCCGCCCACAGCGGAGAGTTCGCCGACCCCGTCACCGGCATCACCACCCCCGCCCGGCTCGACTACACCTACGCACCCGGCCGAGCCCAGTCCCGCTACATCCAGTCGCTCGCCGCACGCAAGACCATCGGCGAACGGTGCCCCTCCTGCCGCAAGGTCTACGTCCCGCCCCGCGGCGCCTGCCCCACCTGCGGGATCGCCACCGACACCCAGGTCGAGGTCGGTCCCCGCGGCACCGTGACCACCTACTGCATCGTCAACATCACGTCCCGCCATGCGGCGAACCCCGACATCCAGGTGCCGTACGTCTACGCCCACATCGCCCTCGACGGCGCCGACCTGGCCCTGCACGCCCGCATCGGCGGCATCCCCTACGACCAGGTCAGGATGGGCCTGCGCGTCGAACCCGTATGGACCGACGACGGCCGCTACCCCGACCACTACCGCCCCACCGGCGAGCCGGACGCCGACTACGACAGCTACAAGGAGCTGATCTGATGCCCCGTCCGACGCGCGAGGTCGCCATCGTCGCCTTCGGGCAGAGCACCCACGTCCGCGACAGCGCCGACACCTCCGAAGTCGAGATGCTGATGCCGGTCCTGCACGACGTACGGGAACAGACCGGCCTGAAAGCCCGGGACATCGACTTCACCTGCTCCGGCTCCTCCGACTACCTCGCCGGCCGCGCCTTCTCCTTCACCATGGCCCTCGACGGCGTCGGCGCCTGGCCGCCGATCTCCGAATCGCATGTCGAGATGGACGGGGCGTGGGCGCTGTACGAAGCCTGGGTCAAGATCCTCACCGGAGAGGCCGAGACCGCGCTGGTCTACGCGTACGGCAAATCCTCGCCCGGCGACGTCCGCGAGGTCCTCACCCGCCAGCTCGACCCCTACTACCTCGCCCCCCTGTGGCCCGACTCCGTCGCACTCGCCGCCCTCCAGGCGCAGGCGCTGATCGACGCGGGAGCCACCGACGCACGCGAGCTGGCCGGCATCGCCGCCCGCAGTCGGGCCGCCGCCGCGGACAACCCCCACGCCCAGCTCCGCGGCGACCTGCCCCTGGGCGAACACGTCGTCGCGCCGCTGCGCACCGGCGACTGCCCGCCCGTCGGGGACGGCGCGGCCGCCGTCATCCTCGCCGCCGGCGACACCGCCCGCCGGCTGACCGACCGCCCCGCCTGGATCCGCGGCCTGGACCACCGCATCGAGGCACACGCACTCGGCGTCCGCGACCTCACCGA
This sequence comes from Streptomyces sp. NPDC031210, assembly GCF_055570395.1. Lineage (NCBI taxonomy): Bacteria > Bacillati > Actinomycetota > Actinomycetes > Kitasatosporales > Streptomycetaceae > Streptomyces > Streptomyces sp. NPDC031210. The sequence goes on along the minus strand of NZ_JBVIHH010000007.1, from coordinate 58,425 downwards.
CTCCCCGTCCACCCGGCTCGCCGCCCAACACGCCGGAGCCTTCGAACGGCCCGTCGACACCGCCGAACTGCACGCCCCCTTCACCTCGCAAGAGGTCGTCCTGCGCCGCGCCCTGTCGCTCGACGACACCGTGCGCGTGAACCCCTCGGGCGGCGCGCTCGCCGCCAACCCCGTCATGGCCACCGGCCTGATCCGCCTCGGCGAGGCCGCCGCCCGCATCCACCGCGGCGCGTCCGACCGCGCCCTCGCGCACGCCACGTCGGGGCCCTGCCTGCAACAGAACCTGGTCGCCGTACTGGAGGGGGAGCGATGAGCAAGGAGCCCGTGGCCGTGGTCGGTATCGGCCAGACCGTCCATGTCGCCGCCCGCCGCGACGTCTCCCTCGCCGGACTCGTCCGCGAGGCCGCCCAACGCGCCTTGGAAGACGCCCAGTTGTCCTGGGCGGACATCGACGCCGTGGTGATCGGCAAGGCCCCCGACTTCTTCGAGGGCCTGATGATGCCCGAGCTGTACCTCGCCGACGCCCTCGGCGCCGTCGGCAAGCCGATACTCCGGGTGCACACCGCCGGATCCGTCGGCGGCTCCACCGCCCTGGTCGCCGCCAACCTCGTCGCCGCCCGCGTCCACGGCACCGTCCTCACCCTGGCCTTCGAAAAGCAGTCCGAGTCCAACGCCATGTGGGCCCTGTCCCTGCCGATCCCCTTCCAGCAGCCGCTGCTGGCCGGCGCCGGCGGCTTCTTCGCCCCGCACGTCCGCGCGTACATGCGGCGCACCGGCGCCCCCGACACCATCGGCTCCCTGGTCGCCTACAAGGACCGCCGCAACGCCCTCAAAAACCCCTACGCCCACCTGCACGAGAAGGACCTCACCCTGGAGAAGGTCCAAGCCTCGCCGATGCTCTGGGACCCCATCCGCTACTCCGAGACCTGCCCCTCCTCCGACGGCGCCTGCGCCATGATCCTCACCGACCGGGCCGGCGCCGCCCGCTCCCCGCACCCGCCCGCCTGGGTGCACGGTGGCGCGATGCGCAGCGAGCCGACGCTCTTCGCGGGCAAGGACTTCGTCTCCCCGCAGGCCGGCAAGGACTGCGCGGCCGACGTCTACCGGCAGGCCGGCATCACCGACCCGCGCCGGGAGATCGACGCCGTCGAGATGTACGTGCCCTTCAGTTGGTACGAGCCGATGTGGCTGGAGAACCTCGGCTTCGCGGCGGAGGGCGAGGGCTGGAAACTCACCGAGTCGGGCGTCACCGAACTGGACGGAGACCTCCCCGTCAACCCCTCCGGCGGCGTGCTGTCCACCAACCCCATCGGCGCCTCCGGCATGATCCGCTTCGCGGAGGCCGCCCTCCAGGTCCGCGGCCAAGCGGGCGCCCACCAAGTCGACGGCGCCCGGCGGGCGTTGGGGCACGCCTACGGCGGCGGCGCCCAGTTCTTCTCGATGTGGCTGGTCGGCGCGGACGCTCCGGCGGGCTGAAGCGGGCGCCGGGTCCTACGTCAGCACCACGCACCCCCGCTCCCGCAGCGCGCGGACCGGCACCGACCCGTCCGCCACGGCGTTCCAGCGCAGGTCCAGCTTCTCCAGCGACGGCAACCCGGCGATCCAGGAGGGGAGTTCGGTGATCCGGTTGCCCCGCAGGTCGACCCGGCTGAGGCGCGGCAGCGTGCGCAGCGCTTCCGGGACGTGGGGCAGGGCGTTTTCCCGCAGCTCCAGCACCCGCAGGGCGCGCAGGTGGCCGGCGCTCGCGGGCAGGCCGGTCAGCGCGTTGCCGCCCAGCCACAGCTCCCGCAGCCGCGCGAGCCTGCCGACGCCGGCCGGCAGCTCCTTCAACACCGCCCGCTGCGCCCGCAGTTCGACCAGCCCGGCCATCCGGCCCAGGTCCGCCGGCAGGCTGCCGAGGGGGTTCTCGCCGACGTTGAGGTAGGCGAGCCGGTCGAGTGCGCACAGGGCGTCCGGCAGGGCGGTGAGCCGGTTGTCGTGGAGGTAGAGGTAGCGGGTCAGACCGACCAGTCGGCCGATCTCCGCGGGCACCCCGGTCAGGGCGTTGTGCCCGAGATCGAGGGTGTGCAGGGCGCGGAGCCGGCCGAGCGCGGCGGGGACCTCGGTGAGCGCGTTGTCGGCGAGGATGAGCACCTCCCAGTCGTCGCGCCGCCAGACCTCCGGCGGCACCGCTCCCAGGCCCGCCTTCCAGAGATTCAGGGTGCGGGCGGGGGACGGCGTGCGCGGCGCGGGGCGGGTCATGGGGCGCGTTCCCTTCGGGGGCGGACCGGGAGGCCGCGCGGCGGTCTTCGTCCCTCGGCCCTGCCGGCTCTCCCGCACCGATGGAGGCCGGCGACTGGATGCCGGTGACTGGATGCCGGCGACGCTACCAAGCGCCGCGGGACCGCCGGGCGGCCGCACCGGATCACGCCGTAGCCTGGAAGGTATGACCGGTGAGCGGGATCTCCAGCGGCTGCTGAGCGGTATGCGGCCCGAGCTGAACGAGGGACGCTACGTCTTCACGACCGTGGACGGCGCGGTCCCCGAGGGGCTGACGCCGGTGGTCACCGTCGCCGAGGAGGAGGGCCTGACCCTCGTCGTCCGGCAGGAAGAAGCCGACCGGGCGGGCCTGGCGTATGACTATGTCGCGGCGTGGATCACCCTGCGGGTCCACTCCTCCCTCGACGCCGTCGGCCTGACCGCCGCCGTCGCCACCGAACTCACCGCCGCGAGCCTGAGCTGCAACGTCGTCGCCGGCTTCCACCACGACCACCTCTTCGTCCCGTACGCCGTGGCCGACGAGGCGCTGCGCCACCTGATCTCCCTCGCCGCGCGGGCGTGAGCGCCAGGCGGACGGGGGAAGGCCGGGCGGGGCCGTGACCGGACGCCGGCGTCCGGCGCTGCGAGCCCGGCCGGGCCACGTACGATGGCGGCATGTCCTTCCTCCGCCGCCGCAGCGCAGCCACGCCCGCCGGGCCTGACTTCGACGTCCTCGCCATGGACCCCGGGGACTGGCCGGGCAACCTCGGAGCCGGGCTGCTGCCCGCCCCCGACGGCACCTGCCAGGGCGTCTTCCTCCGCTACGACCTCTTCGGCGGCCGCGGTCCCGCGATGATCATCGGCAATCTGCCGGAGGGCTCGCCCGCTCGCGAGCTCGACGACGACGAGGTGCCCTTCGAGGTGGCGCAGCTCCTCGCGGCGCTGGGCAACGACGAGCCCGTGGTGGTCGTCGACACCGAGGACACCCCCGTGATGCACGACGACAACCTGCTGATCGTCAAGCGCGTCAAGTGCTCCGAGAGCCGCATCTCCTGCGCCCAGTTCGACCGCAGCGACGGCGTGCTCGTCACCATCGCAAGCTGGGACCGGCCGATCACCGACGACCTCTACGCCCTGCTCAAGCCGCTGCCCGCGGAGCTCTTCCAGCAGAGCTGACCCGCACGCACGGCCCGGTGGACACCCTCGCGCCCGGTGAACGGCACTCGCCGTTCACCGGGCGCGTGGTTTTCACCCGGCCGGCCGTACGCCCGGCGGCCCCGGCCCGGCCGTACGGCTACGAATCCGAGGGCCGCACCTCGACGTCGGCGGCCCGGACGTAGCCGACCCGGTGCCCGAGCTGGATCTCGTAGTAGACGTCCTCGCCGCGCACGATCACCTGCTTGCTGACGTCGTACTCCGGCGCGTAGAAGTAGGCGCTCCGCACCCGCTCGCCGACCGCGTACCGCTGGCCGGCGGCCAGTTTGTAGGGCAGCGGGGAGACCGCCTGGACCGGCACCCCGGCCGGATAGGCGCTCTTCTCCGGGTACGCCCGGCCGTAGACCGGGATCTCCTTCGCGTCCGCCTTCGGCGTGGCCACCAGGCCGCGCGCGTGTACCGCCGTCGGCCGCCCGGGCGGGTTGTGGAACCAGGCTTTCTGGCCCAGGTACCAGATCGCCGTCCAGTCGCCGGAGCGGTCCGCCACCGCGAACCGCTGGCCCGTCGTGGCGCGGGCGCCGGTGTCGTTGACGCCGGTCGTGGAGTCCGCGCCGTCCGGGCGCAACCCGATGTCCTTCACCAGCGGCGCGCTCTCCTGCGGCGCGGTGTGCAGCCGGACCGCGGTCGAGCCGTGCGCGGCGCACGGCCGGCCGGCCTTCTCGCAGTCGGTGTAGAGCGGCTGGTTGCGGTCGTAGTCGGGCCGGATGGTCACCATCCCGCCGTGCGGGCCGGCGGTGGGCCGGAACGGCTTGCCCAGCAGCGTGAAGTAGTGCGCCCAGTCCCAGTAGGGGCCCGGGTCGGTGTGCATGCCCTTGATCGTGGCGGTCGTCGTACCCGGCACGTTGTCGTGCCCCAGGATGTGCTGCCGGTCCAGCGGCACGTCGTACTTACGGCTCAGATACCGCACCAAACGGGCCGACGTACGGTACATCGCCTCGGTGTACCAGGCGTCCGGGGCGGCGAGGAAACCTTCATGCTCGATGCCGACGGAGTGCGAGTTGAGGTACCAGTTGCCCCCGTGCCAGGCGACGTCCTTGGTCGGCACGTGCTGGGCGATCAGACCGTCCGAGGAGCGGATCGTGTAATGCCAGGACACATAGGCCGGGTCCTTGATCAGCCTGAGCGTGGTCTCCCAGGAGCCCTCGGTGTCGTGGATGACGATCGCGTCCACGCGCTGGTCGCGGGGCCGGTCCGCCTTGTCGTGATTGCCGTAGTCGTCGTCGCCGAACTCCTCGTACGGCGCCGGCACCGACTCGCACGCCACGCTCGCCGGGCACTCCGGCGACCGGCCCGCGTCCTGCGCCGGTGCCCGCAGCGCGTCCGCGCCCGAGGGTGTGGCGATACGTTTCCTCTGGGCCGGATCGGCGGCCAACGAGGGCGACGGGGCCAGGGTGACCCGCTGCCCCGCGTCGGTGGTCCGGCTCTGGCCGCGGCGCATCATGGCGTACACCTCGTCGGCGAACGCCTTGCCGGCCCGCGCGTCGTCCTGGCCGCCGTAGCGCGCCACCGCCGCGTACCACCGGGCGGGATCCGAGCCGCCGGCCGCCCCCAGCTTGCGCTGCTCCGCGGCGAGCAGCGCCGCGCCACCGAGCACGTTCGCGACGGGGTCGGTGCGCAGTTGCTCCGCCGGCAGCCCGGTGAGCCGCGCGGCCGCCACCAACGTCCGCAGCCGGGCAGGGAGTTCGGCGGGCAGCGGCGCCCGCCGCACCGCGCGCGCGGACGCCGTCCTACGGGCGCGCGCGCCGTCGCCGCGGGCGTCCTCGTCGTCGCTGAACTCCGGGACCCGCGCGAGCGCCGCCCGGGCGTCGGTCAGATGCATCGGGCCGTAGCCGCCCGAGACGCTGGGCGCGCCGCTGTGGCTGTCCCAGCGGGACTCCAGATACGAGACGGCCAGCAGCACGGCGCGGGGCACCTGGAACCGGGCGGCCGCCTCGGTGAAAGCCTGCTGCAACGCGTCCCGGCCGGGCTCGCGGGCGCCCGCGGACGGTGCTGCCGAGATCAGCGGCAGCAGCAGCGCCGCCGCGGCGGCGACGGCGGTGGCGGACCTGCGCAGGGCGGGGCGGGGCGTTCTCTTCCGGTCAGGTGCGGCGGATCCTCGCAAAACGGCCTCCTCTAGCCGGCCCGGGACGGGACGGTGTGACGGTGGGTGCGCAGACGGCCGTGCGGGGCGGGACCCGGCACAAGACCCCGCGAGCCCGGCCTGATCCGAAAGGCACGTCTTAGGGGTATCGGTTTGCCGACGATCCGTCAATCATCCCGCCGACACGGGATTTCGCATGTCAGGACGGGCCCGCGGGAGCTTTCCCGCCACGGCTTCCGGGCCTGCGCGGCGTCAGTGGAATGGACCAATGCGCGGCCCGCAACCGGCACCGTGACCTGGGCGCCGGCCGCGAATGGGTGAGCGGCGCGCCCGCATTCGGGCGCGCCGCTCAACGTTTCCCCCAGACGGTCAGCGCGTGCCGACCGCCGCCCGCACCGCACGCCGCGCCATCTGGCAGTCGTCGTGCAGCCGGCGCAGGAGCAGCCGCTGCTCCTCGCCCGCCGCGGGCGCCCCGGGCTGTCCCGGCCCCGGGGTCCCGGTCGGCGCGGGCTCGCGCATGGTGCGCTGGACCGCGGTCTCGTAACTCCTGATCTCACGCGTCAGCACCAGCATCAGATTCACCAGGAAGGCGTCCCGCGACGCCGGTCCGGCGGCCTGGGCGAGCTGGCTGATCTGGCGGCGGGCCACCGGCGCGTCGCCCAGCACCGACCAGAGCGTCGCCAGGTCGTAGCCCGGCAGGTACCAGCCCGCGTTGTCCCAGTCCAGCAGCACGGGGCCGGCCGGGGACAGCAGGACGTTGTTCAGCAGGGCGTCGCCGTGGCAGAACTGGCCCTGGGTGTGCGACAGGCCGTGCAGCAGCTTCTGCAGATCCCCCAGGTCACGGTCGGTCAGCAGCCCCAGGTCGTGATACCGGCCGATCCGGCCCGCGTAGTCCAGCGGGGCGTCGAACAGCCCGGCCGGCGGGCGCCAGAGATTGATCCGGCAGATCGCGCCGAGCGCGGCGCGTACGTCTGCGCGGGGAGGCGCCTCGGCCGGATGCCGCGACGTCGCCGCGACCCGGCCCGGCATGCGCTCGACGACCAGCGTGCAGTTGTCGGGATCGGCCGCCACCAGCCGCGGCACCCGTACCGGCGGACGATGCCGGACGAACGCGCGGTAAGCAGCTATTTCCTGCCGGAACCGCTCCGACCACGCGGGGGAGTGGTCCAGTAAACACTTGGCGACCGCGGTCATACGGCCGGTCGTGCCCACCAGGAGGACCGATTTGCCGCTGCGGCGCAGCACCTGGACCGGGTTGAACTCCGGACAGATGCGGTGCACAGAGGCGACGGCGGCGCGAAGTTGGGCGCCCTGGGGGCCGGACAAGTCGAGTCTCCCGCTGAGCGGTTGGGTGCCCGTCCCCTGTGTCCGCCGGTTACGGCCGCCGAGGCCGGTGACCACCCCCCCGGAAGGGGAGGGGTCGAGATACGGCCCGCTGCCGGAAGGGTGCGGGCGGTACGGCCGGGCGGGGGCGGTCACGGCGGACGATGCTGCATACATGGGTGAGACAGATCCCTTCGTGCGCCGACGAGTTGCGTGCGCTCCCCGGCCCGGTGGTGAGAACCCGGTGAACGGGCCTCGTGCAGCAGGCCGATCCAGGGTCCCTGTGAAGGGCGCGCACCCTGGGGAATGCGGTCCCGCCACCGGGCCGGGGGCTGCACACCTACAGAACACGCGGGCGCGGGTGGCAGACCATCTGGCGGACCCTGGCGAACCCTGGCGAATGGTCGCAGCCCATGTCACCGGCGGTTACTGTCAACTCAGTCGAGGAACCTGGGGGCTTGACGTGGACAGGGAGCCGAACACCCGTCTCGCGGACCTTTTCGGCCTGGCGGGCTGGTCCAAGGGAGAACTGGCGAGACTGGTCAACCGGCAGGCGGCGGCCATGGGCCATCCGCAGTTGGCGACCGACACCTCGCGAGTGCGGCGCTGGATCGATATGGGGGAGACCCCCCGGGATCCGGTGCCGAAAGTCCTGGCGTCCCTCTTCACCGAGCGACTCGGCCGTGTCGTAACCATCGAGGACCTCGGGTTCGCAAGAACCGGTCGCTCGGGGAAACGGCAGGCCATGGACGGTCTGCCGTGGGCACCCGAGCGGACCGCCGCGGTCCTCACGGAATTCACGGGAATGGACCTCATGCTCAACCGACGCGGCTTGGTGGGTGCGGGCGCGGCGCTCGCCGCGGGCTCCGCACTCACCGGCGCCATGCACGACTGGCTGCACACCGAACCGGCCCTGGCGGCCGACGCCCCACGCCACGACGATCCGTTCACCGCCGACCCCTTCGACGAATTCGACCAGATCGGCCTCGACCGCTACGAAGCGGCCCCCGTGGGGTCGCAGGAGATCGACGCGCTGGAGCACTCGGTGGAGGTGTTCCGCGCCTGGGACGCGGCGCGCGGCGGCGGACTGCAGCGCAAGGCCGTGGTCGGCCAGCTCAACGAGGTCGGCGGCATGCTCGCCTACCGTCACCCCGACCACCTCCAGCGCCGGCTGTGGGGGGTCGCCGCCAATCTGGCGGTGCTGGCCGGCTGGATGTCCCACGACGTGGGCCTGGAGCCCACCGCCCAGAAGTACTTCGTCATCGCGGCCCACGCCGCGCGCGAGGGCGGCGACCGGCCGCGCGCCGGGGAGGCCCTGTCCCGCGCCGCGCGTCAGATGGTCCACCTCGGCCGTCCGGACGACGCGCTGGACCTGATGCAGTTGGCCAAGTCCGGTTCCGGCGAGGAGACCCTGCCGCGTACCCGCGCGATGCTGCACACCATCGAGGCATGGGCCCAGGCTTCCAAGGGCCAGGGGCAGGCGATGCGCCGGACCCTGGGCGAGGCCGAGGAGCTGTTCGTCTCGGACAAGGGCGATGTGCCACCGCCGAGCTGGATGCAGATGTTCGACGAGGCCGATCTGCACGGCATGCAGGCGCTGGCCTTCCGGACGCTGGCCGACCACGACCCCTCGGCCGCCCGGCTGGCCCAGAACCACGCCCGGCAGGCGCTCCGCCTGCGCGCGCAGGGGCACCAGCGGTCGCAGATCTTCGACTACATCTCGATGGCCTCCGCCTGCTTCATCGGCGACGACCCCGAACAGGCCGACCGCTACGCCCGGTTGGCCCTGGTCTCCATCGGTGAGAACTCCTCCCACCGCACCTGGGACCGGTTGCGGGAGATGTTCCGGCTCACCGGGCAGTACGCCAACTACGCCAAGATCCAGGACCTGCGCGAGGAGATCCAGCAGGTCCTGCCGAAGGCGCGGAGCAAGCCCAAGGGCAGGAGCGCCGTGCTGGCCCCGGGGTCGGATCTGGGAAGGAAGTTCTCGGTCTGACCGCGTGCCTGACACCGTGTCCGACGACTCCGGCGCCAACCGCACCGGCGGACCGCCGGCGCCGACCGCCGCCCTCTGACGACGACCCGTTACCCCTCATCGGATCCGCTGCCGTCGGCGCGGCCGGCTGAGAACCGGACGAGGTCCGTTCGTTCTCACCCGCCGCGCCGACCCCTCTTCTCTTCACGTCGCGCCCTCACCCGGCGCTGTCCTCACCGCACCACCGCATCCGGCGCTGTCCTCACCGCGCCGCGCCTCAGTCGCCGACCCTGGCGACCAGCACGCACGCGTCGTCCTCGCGCTCGCTGCTGCCGAACTCCTCGACGATGACGCGCACGCTGTCCTGCGCACTGCGGGCCGCGGCGAACCTCGGTGCCAGCGCGAGCAGCCGCTCGGCACCCTCACGATCGGCGTCCGCACTGTGCCGGCGGCGCGGTACGAGCCCGTCGGTGCGCAGCACCAGCAGATCGCCCGGCTGGAGCTGCTCGGTGCGCTGGGCGTACGTCGCGCCCGTGGTCGCTCCGAGCAGCATGCCCTCGGGCGGGTCCAGCGCGCGCCCCGTGCCGCCGCGGAAGAGCAGGGGCGCGGGGTGACCGGCCCGGGCCCACTCCAATACGCGGGTCGCCGGGTCGAAGCGGGCGCACACCGCACTGCCCAGGGCGGGTTGGGCGGTGGTGTCCAGCAGGTGGTTGAGGCATCCCAGCAGCGGGCCCGGCTGCTGGCCCGTGACGGCCATCCCGCGCAGCGCGCCGAGCACCATCGCCATGCCGGAGGTGGCGGTGACGCCGTGGCCGGTGAGCTCGCCGACGCTCAACAGCGTCTTGCCGTCGGGGAGTTGGAGTGCGTCGTACCAGTCGCCGCCGATCAGCGCGCGGGTGCCGGCCGGGAGGTAGCGGCCGGCGAGATCGAGGGCGAGCGGGCCGCTGTCCGGGGAGCACAGGGTCTCGCCCCAGGGTGGCAGCACCGACTCCTGGAGCTCGACCGCGAGCCGGTGTTCGGTCTGCGCGATCTGCCGCTCGCGGCGCAGCGAGTCGCGGGTCTCGCGCACCGCCCGCTGGCTGCGCCGCAGCTCGCTGACGTCCCGCAGCACGGCCCACATGCAGGCGGTGCCGCCGTCGGCGTCGAGGACCGGTTCGCCGGTCATGTGCACCGTGCGGACCGTGGCGTCGGGACGCACGATGCGGAATTCGCCGTCGATCGGCCGGCCGTCGACCAGGCAGTCGGTGACCATCGTGGCCAGCCCCTCCTGGTCCTCGGCGAAGACCAGGGACGGCAGCTCGTCGAGCGTCAGCGGACCGTCGGACGGTGGCCTGCCGAAGATCGCGAACAGCTCGTCGGACCAGGTCACCTCGTCGGTCAGCAGATTCCACTCGGCGCTGCCCACCCGGCGCAGCAGCGCGCCGCGCTCATGCGGCTCGGGCTCGGGCTCGGGCGGTGCCAGGGGGAGCCCGGCATATGCCGCGTCGTCCTCCTCGCCATCCGCCGGCAGGCCCTCTCTGAGCTGGTCGAGGTGGCCGCCGAGGTCGTCGAGGTGGTGCACGGCGAGATCGCACAGCGCCCGCTGCCAGCGCAGCCGCGGGTCGGTGGCGACGTCGGTGTCCACGGAGGACTCCCGGCGCACCGCGTCGAGGCCACCGCGCAGACGGCGGGCCTGCGTGATCAGGGCCTCGACCGTGTCGCGCTCGGGAGGCCGGTCGGCTGGATGGTCCGCGAAGAGAGGGGACGGCATGACGTACTCCGTGATGAGGCGGCGCCAGGTCTGACAAAGGACCGGTAACGACTGTTGCACAGGCTGCGACGGTCCGTAAGGGATTTGGCATTACCCGATACGGTGGTGCATCTGGCATATGCCCCCGGCCTCCCTGCGAGGACCCGGGGCCGAATCGGCGGAATGACGGCTTCCAGGCTAGGCTGCGCCCGCCGTACAGCAGTCATGCCTGCCGATCCATGGTGGGAACGACGCATACGGCCCGCGGTCACCGGCAAGAATGCCGGTCGGCGGAAATCCCGTTGCCAGCCAGTCCCCCGCACCGGATGCTGACCTCATGTTCGATCCAGACATAGCGCCCAGTGGCACCCTCCTCGGCCTCCTTCAGCGAGGCCGCGGCGACGGGACCCTGCATGCCCTCGCGGCGCCGCGGGCCGAGGCGCTCGCGGCACTCAACGACAGCGTGCTGCGTGACCCCCGCCGCGACTGGCAGGTGGAGAACCGCTCGCTCTACTACGCGCGCCTCTACATGCAGCTCGACGGCGGGCTCGAAGAGATCGAACGCCACCTCTTCCACGCCGACGACCGCGTCGACACCGCGGAGGAGCGCACCGGCCTCGCCCTCTCCGTCCTGGGCCACCTCGCCTCCTACGGCCGCGACGCCGCCCGCCTCCTGCTGCGCAGCTACGCCGCGGCCGGCAGCAACTGGCGGTGGGCCCTGGACGAGCTCGCGCTGCGTGACGACGACGCGGGCCTGATGACGCTCGCTCCCGCTGTGCTCGCCCGGTTCCCCCGGACGGAGGAGGGCGAGGCGGAACTGGCCGCCGCCGTCCGGGACGCCTTCGAGCCCCGGCCCTGGCGGCTGTGGGCCGAGGACCCCCGCTACCACGCCCGCCTGACCGCCGCCGGCGAACAGGGCTCCTTCGACCGCTGGCAGCGCCAGCTACGCCCCCGCGGCCCGCGCCCCGGCTGGAGCGTCACCGAGGTCCTGCGCTGGGCCCAGCAGGGGCTCGACCAGCATCCCGAGGAGCAGCGGCACCTCGCCGCCGCCCGCTGCCTGGCCGCCGTGGCGGGCCCCGAGGACCGCCCCGAGCTGCTGCGCGCCGCCCGCGGCGGACCGGACGCGGCCCGCGCCGCCGCCCTGCACCACCTCGCCGAACGCGGCGATCCCGACGTCCTCGACCTGATCGAGGCGGCGGCCGCCGACCCCCTCTCCGCCGAGCCGCTGGCCGCCGCCGCGCTCGCCTCCTTCGCACGGATGCGCAGCGTCGCCGCCGTAGGCCGGGCCCGCCTGTGGGCCCGGCGCCCGGACCGTCTGGGCGCCTCGGCCGCCGCCGTGCTCGCCCGCCGCGGCGCGCGGCGGGACGCCGGGCTGGTGCTCGCCGCGCTGCGCCGGACCGTACGGGAAGAAGGCCCGGACGCGGCCGGCCTGTGGGAGCTGGTCGACGGCGTCGGCCGCCTCGGCGTCGCCTGCGCGGCCCCCGTGCTGCGCCACATCTACCGTGAGACCTCCTCCTCCCACCTCCGCGGCCGGGCCGCCGCCGCGCTGGCCGCCACCGACCCCGGATTCGCGGCCGGCTTCGCCGTCGAGTGCCTGTGGGACTGCGAGGAGACCACCCGCGAGCTGGCCGCGCGCCATGCCGCGACCGGTGATGACCGGGTCGTGGAGCAGTTGCGCCGCCTCGCCGCCGATCCGGCCGAGGAGGCCGAGGTGCAGACGGCCGTCCGCGCCAGATTCGGACCGGACGCCACGGCCGTGTGAGGACCCGCGGCCCCTCGGGCGCACCGAGCCCCCGGACCGCACCGGCCCCGCCCCGCCCGTAGGCCACCCGGCCCCGCACGCCGCACCCGGCCCCGCGCCGCCCTGTCGGGTGAGCGGGCCGCTGCGACAATGGGCGGATGACAGGACGCTGGGAGTTCTGGATCGACCGCGGTGGGACGTTCACGGACATCGTGGGCAGGCGGCCGGACGGGCGGCTGGTGACCGGCAAGCTGCTCTCGCACCACCCCGAGCGCTACCGGGACGCCGCGGTGGCCGGCATCCGGATGATGCTGGGACTGCGCCCCGACGAGCCGGTGCCCGCCGACCGCGTCGCCGTCGTCAAGATGGGGACGACCGTCGCCACGAACGCGCTGCTGGAGCGCACCGGCGAGCCGACCGTGCTGCTGATCACCGAAGGGTTCCGGGACGCGCTGCGGATCGCCTACCAGAACCGGCCGCGCATCTTCGACCGCCGGATCACCCTGCCGCGGGCGCTGTACGACCGGGTGATCGAGGTGCCCGAGCGAGTGGGCGCGCACGGCGAGCCGGTCCGGCCGCTGGATTCCGGCCGGGTCGGCCGGGCGCTGGCCGAGGCCCGCGCGGACGGGCTGCGCAGCGCGGCCGTCGTCCTGCTGCACGGCTACCGCTATGCCGACCACGAGAAGGCCGTCGCCGAGCTGGCCAGGCGGGCCGGTTTCACCCAGGTGAGCTGCTCGCACGAGGTCAGCCCGCTGATGAAGCTGGTGCCCCGCGGCGACACCACGGTCGTGGACGCCTACCTCTCCCCGATCCTGGGCCGCTACGTCGACGAGATCGCCGCGCAACTGCCCGGCATCCGCCTGATGTTCATGCAGTCCAACGGCGGACTGCGCCAGGCCGCGCACTTCCGCGGCAAGGACGCGGTGCTGTCCGGCCCGGCCGGCGGGGTCGTCGGCATGGTCCGCGCGGCCGTCGACGCGGGCCCCGGCCACGACCGGGTGATCGGCTTCGACATGGGCGGTACCTCCACCGATGTCTCGCACTACGCGGGCGAGTTCGAGCGGGTCTTCGGCAGCGAGGTCGCCGGTGTGCGGATGCGCGCCCCGATGATGAACATCCACACCGTCGCGGCCGGCGGCGGCTCCGTGCTCCACTTCGACGGGCGCCGCTACCGGGTCGGTCCCGACTCGGCCGGTGCGGTGCCCGGCCCGGCCTGCTACCGCCGGGGCGGCCCGCTGACCGTCACGGACGCCAACGTGATGCTCGGACGCGTCCAACCGGAGCATTTCCCGGCGGTGTTCGGGCCGGCGGGCGACCAGCCGCTGGACGCCGGCGTCGTACGCGAGCGGTTCGCGGAGCTGGCCGGGCGGGCCGCCGAGGCCACCGGCGACGACCGGGGCCCGGAGGAGGTCGCCGCCGGCTTCCTGGACATCGCCGTCCTCAACATGGCCAACGCCGTCAAGAAGATCTCCGTCCAGCGGGGCCACGACATCACCCGCTACACGCTCACCAGCTTCGGCGGCGCCGGCGGCCAGCACGCCTGTGCGGTCGCCGACGCGCTGGGCATCGACACCGTCCTCGTCCCGCCGCTCGCCGGGGTCCTGTCCGCGTACGGCATCGGTGTCGCCGACGCCACCGCCATGCGCGAACAGGCCGTCGAGGCGCGGTTCGCCGACGCCGGGGCGATGGCCCGCGTCCAGGAGGTGTGCGACACGCTCGCCGGGCAGACCCGGCGTGAACTCCTCGCCGACGGTGTCGCCGAGGACAGCATCGCGACCCGGTCGCGGGTACTGGTCCGCTACGACGGCACGGACTCCACCATCGGCGTGCCGCTGGCCGATCCCGAAGCGATGGCCGCGGAGTTCGTCCGCGCCCACCGCGCCCGCTACGCCTTCACCATGGACAAGCCGCTGGTGGCCGAGGCGGTGTCGGTCGAGGCCCGCGGCGCGGCCGGCGGCGCCACCGGCCACGAGGTGCCCCCGGCGAGCCGGGAAGGGGAGCTGACGCCCGCGGCGACGGTCCGGATGTACGCGGGGGGCCGCTGGCGGGACACCGACCTCTACCGGCGCGCCGACCTGCGCCCCGGCAACACCCTCACCGGACCGGCCATCCTCGCCGAGGAGGACGCGACCACGGTCCTCGACCCGGGCTGGCAGGCGCGCGCCGGCGACCGCGGACACCTGCTGCTGACCCGGGCACGGCCGCGCCCGGCCCGGGTCGCGGTCGGCACCGAGGCCGACCCGGTGATGCTGGAGGTCTTCAACAGCCTCTTCATGGCCATCGCCGAGCAGATGGGCGTCCGCCTGGAGAACACCGCCCACTCCGTCAACATCAAGGAGCGCCTGGACTTCTCCTGCGCGCTGTTCGACGCCGACGGCAACCTCATCGCCAACGCCCCGCACATCCCCGTCCATCTGGGGTCGATGGGGGAGTCCATCAAAGAGGTGCTCCGGCGGCGCGGCGGACAGATGCGGCCGGGCGACGTGTACGCCATCAACGACCCGTACCACGGGGGCACGCACCTGCCCGACGTCACCGTCGTCACCCCCGTCTTCGACACGGCCGACCCCGACGCGGGCCCCTCCGAGAGCCCGGGACCGCTCTTCCTGGTCGCCTCGCGCGGCCACCACGCGGAGATCGGCGGGATCACCCCCGGCTCGATGCCGGCCTTCAGCCGCACCATCCAGGAAGAGGGCATCCTCTTCGACAACTGGCTGCTGGTGCGCGACGGCGAGCTGCGCGAGCGCGAGACCCGGCGACTGCTCACCTCCGGCCCGTACCCCTCGCGGGCGCCGGACGCCAACCTCGCCGACCTGCGCGCCCAGATCGCCGCCAACGAGAAGGGCATCGCGGAACTGCGGCGGATGACCGGGCAGTTCGGCACGGACGTCGTCCGCGCCTATATGCGGCACGTCCAGGACAACGCCGAGGAGTCGGTGCGGCGGATCATCGCGCGGCTGTCGGGCGGCTGCTGCCGCTACGAGACCGACAGCGGGGCCGAGATCCGGGTGGCGCTGACCGTCGACCG
The DNA here is from genome assembly GCF_055570395.1 of Streptomyces sp. NPDC031210. NCBI lineage: Bacteria > Bacillati > Actinomycetota > Actinomycetes > Kitasatosporales > Streptomycetaceae > Streptomyces > Streptomyces sp. NPDC031210. The sequence goes on along the minus strand of NZ_JBVIHH010000007.1, from coordinate 43,096 downwards.
GGCGGCGCGCGCCGCGGTGATCGACTTCGCGGGTACCTCACCGCAGCAGCCGGGCAACGCCAACGCCCCCACCTCGGTGGTGATGGCGGCGGTCCTCTACGTCTTCCGCACCCTGGTCGCGGAGGACATCCCCCTCAACAGCGGCTGCCTCACCCCGCTCACGGTCCGCGTCCCGCGCGGTTCGATGCTCGCTCCCGTCTTCCCCGCGGCCACGGTCGCCGGCAACGTCGAGACCTCCCAGGCGGTCACCGGAGCGCTGTACGCGGCACTGGGCGTCCAGGCAGAGGGCTCGGGCACCATGAACAACGTCACCTTCGGCAACGACCGGGTGCAGTACTACGAGACCGTGGCCAGCGGCTCGGGCGCGGGCGACGACTTCGACGGCGCGGACGCCGTGCAGACCCATATGACCAACTCCCGGCTGACCGACCCCGAGGTCCTGGAGTGGCGCTACCCCGTGCGCGTCGACAGCTTCGCCATCCGGGCGGGGAGCGGCGGCACCGGACGCCGGCGCGGCGGCTGCGGCGCCGAACGCCGTCTGCGCTTCCTGGAGCCGATGACCGTCGCGCTGCTGAGCAACCACCGCCGCGTCCCGCCCTACGGCATGGCGGGCGGCGGTCCCGGCGCTCTGGGCGAGAACGTCCTGGAACGGGCGGACGGTTCGCGGCGGCGGCTGGCGGGCTGCGACGTGGCGGAGGCCGGCGTGGACGACGTGCTGGTGGTCCGCACCCCGGGCGGCGGCGGGTACGGCAGAGCGTGACGGCCTACGCGGCGAGCCGCCGCGGGCGCAGCGGCACGAACCGGACCGGGGTGCCGGGGACGGCCTGGGCGGCGGGCGGCAGGCAGCGCTCGGGGACGACGCCGATGACGGGATAGCCGCCGGTGGTGGGGTGGTCGTGGAGGAAGAGCACCGGGAGGCCGTCGGGCGGGACCTGGAGCGCGCCCAGCACCATGCCCTCACTGGGGAGTTCGCCGGGCCGGGCGCGCTCCAGGGGCGGGCCCTCGGTGCGCAGGCCGATGCGGTTGCCGGCGGCCGAGACGCGGAACCGGCCGGTGACCAGGGTGCGCAGGCCCCGGTCGGTGAACCAGGTGGCGCGGGGGCCGGGGAGGAAGGGCAGGACGAGTTCGGTGACCGGGCCGGGGTGGGGCACGGCGTCGGCGCCGGCCGGCGGGCGGGCCGGCGCACCGAGGGGGAGTACCGCGCCGTCGGTGAGCGGGGCAGGGCCGAGGCCGGAGAGCAGGTCGGCGGCGCGGCTGCCGAGGACCGGCTCGGAAGTGATGCCGCCGGCGAACGCCAGGTACGAGCGCAGGCCGTGGGTGGCGGGACCGGCGTCCAGGACGGCGCCCGCCGGGACGCGGACCGGTGCCCCCCAGGGGGCGGGCCGGCCGTCGACGGTCACCGGGCAGGGGGCGCCCGCGACCGCGACGGTGGTGGCCGACCGGACGCGGACGGCGCAGCCCGTCAGCGTGGTTTCGAGTGCGGCGGCCGCTTCGGGGTTGCCGACCAGGCGGTTGGCCAGGCGGTGCGCGGGCTCGTCGAGCGCGCCGGAGCGCGGCACACCCAGGTGCGCGTGGCCGGGGCGGCCCAGGTCCTGGACGGTGGTGAGCGCGCCGGCCCGGACCACCGAGAAGGCGCGGTCCGTCACGGCGCGTCCTGGGGGACGAAGCGGACGCGGGTGCCGGGAGCCAGCAGTGCCGCCGGTTCGCGCCGCGGGTCCCACAGCACGGTGTCGGTGGTGCCGATGAGCTGCCAGCCGCCGGGGGAGGAGCGGGGGTAGACGCCGGTGTACGGGCCGGCGAGGGCGACCGAGCCCACGGGGACGCGGGTACGCGGAGTGGCCCGGCGCGGGACGTGCAGCGCCTGGGGCAGGCCGGTCAGATAGCCGAAGCCGGGGGCGAAGCCGCAGAACGCGACCCGGAAGGAGGTGGTGGAGTGCAGCCGCGCCACTTCCGCGGGGGCGACGTCCCACAGGGCGGCGACCTCGGCGAGGTCGGGGCCGTCGTAGCGGACCGGGATCTCGACGGCGGGGCGGTCGCCCGCGGCGAGGTGGGGAATCTCCCAGCCGGCCAGTTCGGCGGCGAAGCCGTAGGGGTCGGCGAGCCCGTCGAGGAGCACCGTGCGGGCGGCGGGCACGATCTCGCGCACCGAGGGCAGGGTGCCGGCGGCGGCCCGGCGCAGCAGTTCGGCGTGCAGCGCCTCGACGTCGCCGGCGCTGTCCAGTTCGATGAGCAGCCCGTGTTCGCCGACGGGCAGCGGCCTCACACGAAGCTCCGTACGCGCACCCCGGCGGCGGCCAGTTCGGACCGTACCCGGCGGGCGAGCGCGGCGGCGCCCGGGGTGTCGCCGTGCAGGCACAGCGACCGGGCGCTGACCGGGACCGGCCGGCCGTCGAGAGAGGTGGCGGTGTGGTCGCGGGCCATGCCCAGGGCGCGCTTGACGACCTCGTCCGGGTCGTGGATCACCGCTCCGGCCTCGCGGCGCGGGACGAGGGTGCCCTCGGCGGTGTAGGCGCGGTCGGCGAACGCCTCGCCGACGACGGGCAGCCCGGCCCGCCGCGCCGCCTCGTGGAGCCGGGAGCCCGCCAGGCCCAGGACCGGCAGGGCGCCGCCCGCGGTGCGGACACCGTCGATGACGGCGCCGGCCTGCTCCTCGTCGCGCACGCAGCGGTTGTAGAGCGCGCCGTGCGGTTTGACGTAGCCGACGCGGGCCCCGGCGGCGCGCGCGAAGACCTCCAACGCGCCGATCTGGTAGGCGACTTCGGCGGCCAGCTCGTCGGGCGGCAGGTCCATCGCGCGGCGGCCGAACCCGGCCAGGTCGCGGTAGGAGACCTGGGCGCCGATGACCACGCCGCGCTCGGCGGCCAGCTCGCACACCCGCCGCATCGTGGCGGGATCGCCGGCGTGGAAGCCGCAGGCGACGTTCGCGCTGGTCACGACGGACAGCAGCGCCTCGTCGTCGGTGAGCTGCCAGCGGCCGAAGCCCTCGCCGAGGTCGGCGTTGAGGTCGATGACGGCGTCGGCGGGGTCACCGGCGCCCTCGGCGTCGGCGCTCGTCACAGCGGGGGCCACCGCGTCGCTCATGTGGGTCCGTTCCAGAGGTGCTCGGTTCGTGGCCGGCCGGCCCGTATCCGTAGTGACTCTCCTCCGAGGGCACTCGGGCCGACCGGCGTTGCGGCCCAACGTAAGGGATCGTTGAACGATCCGACAAGAGGTGTGTTGTTTCGTGCTGTCTTCTGGGATTGACTTCGGGTGAAACGGCGCCAGAGGCGACAGCGGGGAGCGGCATGGCCGGCGGAGTGGCGAAGAACGATCAGCGGCGGCTCGCGGAGGTCTCGGGACTGGAGACCGACCGCCCCCTGCTCGGGCGCTCCAGCACGGCCGAACGGGTCGCCGACATCCTGCGCGACCGGATCGCCGAGGGCTACTTCCCGCCCGGCGCGCGGCTGTCGGAGGAGAGCATCGGCGGCGCGCTGGGCGTCTCGCGCAACACCCTGCGCGAGGCGTTCCGGCTGCTGACGCACGAGCGGCTGCTGGTGCACGAACTCAACCGCGGGGTGTTCGTGCGGGTGGTGACCGTCGAGGACCTGGACGACATCTACCGGGTGCGCGCCCTGGTGGAGTGCGCGGCCGTCCGCGGGCTGGGGCAGGGGCCGTACGACGCCGCGACGGACCGCGCCGTGGCGGCGATCGAGGCGGCCGTACGGGCGGGCGAGCGGGCCTCCCGGGAGCGGGCCTGGCAGGACCTCTCGACCGCGAACATCCGCTTCCACCAGGCGGTCGTGGCGCTGGCCGGCAGTCCGCGCACGGACGAGCTGATGCGCGGGGTGCTGGCCGAACTCCGGCTGGTCTTCCACGTCATGGACGACCCGCGGCGCTTCCACGCGCCGTACCTGACCCGCAACCGCCAGATCGTGGAGGCGCTCCAGGCGGGTGACGCGGCCGAGGCCGAGCGGCTGCTGGCGTCCTATCTGGAGGACTCGCGGGGCCAGTTGTCGGGCGCGTACGCCCAACGCATCGCCCAGGGCTGAGAATCGCGCGGGGTCGAGGAGCGCGCGGGGCCGAGGTCCGTCCGCCCGCACCCCTTGTCGGATCGTTGAACAATCGCCTAGCCTCCGCAGCAACCTTTACCCCTCTCCTCACGAACCCGTGGGGCCCCGTACGCGGAAGGCGGACCCATGATCGTGCTCCTCGGCGTACTCGTGGTCGTGATCGGCTTCGCCACGAAACGCAACCCCCTCCTGGTCGTGGGGGTGGCGGGCATCGCCACCGGCCTCCTGGGCGGTCTGAGCCCCGGCAAGGTGCTCGCCGCCTTCGGCGAAGGCTTCGCCGGCAGCCGGGCGGTGACCATCTTCGCCGTCACCCTCCCGGTGATCGGCCTGCTGGAGCGCTACGGCCTGCGGGAGCAGGCCCGCAACCTCATCGCCCGGTTCGGCAGGCTCACCACCGGACGCTTCCTCGCCCTCTACCTGGGGCTGCGGCAGATCGGCGCCGCGGTCGGCCTGACCAACGTCTTCGGCCACGCCCAGACCGTCCGCCCGCTCGCCGTCCCGATGGCCGAGGGCGCCGCCGAGCGCCGCTTCGGCCCACTTCCGGAGCGGACCCGGGAGAAGGTCCGGTCGTTCTCCGCCAGCGCCGACAACGTCGGCCTGTTCTTCGGCGAGGACGTCTTCCTGGCCGTCGGCTCGATCCTGCTGATCACCGGCTTCGTCAACACCACCTACGGCACCCACCTCGAACCGCTGCACCTCGCGCTGTGGGCGATCCCCACCGCCGTGTGCGCGTTCCTCGTCCACGGCGGGCGACTGCTGCGCCTGGACCGCCGCCTGGAGCGCGAACTGCTCGTCGCCAACGCCGAAACCGCCGCCGTGGAGGCCGCCCAGTGATCAAGGCAGAGTGGTTCTACTGGCTGGTCGGCCTCAGCTTCCTGGTGATGGCCGCCCAGATGCTCACCGACCGCAGCAACCCCAAGCGCCTGGGCACCGGCGCCTTCTGGGGACTGATCGGCGCCGGCTTCATCTACAGCGGCTGGGTCGTCACCAAACAGGCGCCCGCCGAGCCGCTCGGCGCCGCCGTCCTCCTGATGGCCGTCCTCGCCGGCTTCGGCTTCACCGGCCGCGGCGTCCCGCGCACCACCACCGACCGGCAGCGCACCGCCAGCGCCGCCGCCCTCGGCAACAAGCTGTTCGTGCCCGCCCTGACCATCCCGGCCGTCGCCATGGCCTGCGCCGTCGGCGTCAAACACCTGACCATCGCGGGCGAACCGGTCCTCCAGGAGGGCAGCGAGACCATCCTGGGCCTGGGCATCGGCGCCGTCGCCGCGCTGGCCGTCGCCATGATCATGCTGCGGGAGAAGCGGATCTCGGTGCCCGTGGAGTCCGGCCGGTCCATGCTGGAGGCGATGGGCTGGGCGATGCTGCTGCCCCAGATGCTGGCCACCCTCGGCGCCATCTTCCAGGTCTCCGGCGTCGGCGACCAGGTCGGCAGGCTCACCGCCTCCGTGCTGCCCAAGGACTCGCTCTACGTCGCGGTCGTCGTCTACTGCGTGGGCATGTTCCTGTTCACCGTCATCATGGGCAACGCCTTCGCCGCCTTCCCCGTGATGACCGCCGCCGTCGGCTGGCCCGTCCTGATCGGCCACTTCGACGGAGATCCCGCCGCCGTCCTGGCCATCGGCATGCTCGCCGGATTCTGCGGCACGCTCGTCACCCCGATGGCCGCCAACTTCAACATCGTGCCGGCCGCGCTGCTGGAACTGAAGGACCAGTACGGACCGATCAAGGCGCAGTTGCCCACCGCCGGCGTCCTCCTCGGCTGCAATATCGTGATCATGGCCCTGTTCGCCTTCTGACCGGCCACCGGCCCCTGGCCACCTACCCCGCTCCCGCCCCGTCCGCCACCGCGACCCGCCGAGGACCCCGTATGACCCGGGTACTGCTCACCGGATTCGAGCCCTTCGACGGCGAATCCCTCAACCCCTCCTGGCTGGCGGTACGCGCCGCCGCGGCGCACCCGCCCGCCGGAATCGACCTGGCCACCGCCGAGCTGCCCTGCGTCTACGGCGCTGTGCGCGGGGCCTTGCGCGCCGCGATCGACTCGGCCCGCCCCGAGATCGTGATCTGCGTCGGCCAGGCCGGCGGCCGTCCCGACATCACCGTCGAGCGGGTCGCCGTCAACGTCGACGACGCCCGCATCCCCGACGCCGCCGGCGCCCGGCCCGTCGACGAACCGATCGTGCCCGGCGGGCCCGCCGCCTACTTCTCCACCCTGCCCGTCAAGGCGTGTGTGGCGGCGGTCCGCGCCGCCGGCCTGCCGGCCTCCGTCTCCAACACCGCGGGCACCTTCGTCTGCAACCACGTCTTCTACGCCCTCGCCCACCTCATCGCCACCGAACTGCCCGGCCTGCGCGGCGGTTTCGTGCACGTCCCGTTCGCACCCGAACAGGTCCTGGACGGCGGCCGCCCCTCGCTGCCCGTCTCCGACGTCGCCCGCGCGCTCGGCGAGATCGCCGCCACGGCCGCCCGTACGCGCACCGACCTCCGCGTCGCCGAAGGGGCCACCCACTGATCGGCGACGGGGGCGCCGGGGCGGCGGGCGCGGCCGACGCCGTAGACTGACGCGTCGGCCGGCGTGCGGGTCCGACCATGAGGCGATCCGCGCCGTTTCGTCCGTTGTCAGTGCGACCGCCTACTCTGTGCGACGTGACTTTTCCCGCCCCCGGGGCCGCCGCGCCCCAGCTCAACGGGCCGCACCGGCCCGCGCCGGGCCCGGCCGCCGACGAGGGCCTGGCCCGCCGGCTGCGCGCCCTGGCCTGCACCGCGCCGCTGCACGACCTCGACGTGCGCAAGGCCAACCTCGCGGGCGAGTACGGCGTCTACGCCATGGCCGAGGTGGCTCTCGCCGTCATCGACCTCGTCACGCTCAACATGGACTTCGACACCGGCGCCGACCACGAGGAAATAGTGGCCAAGGTGCTCCCGCGCGTCGCCGCGCAGACCCCCGGCCGCCCCGCGGCCGAACACGAGCGGGTCGCCCGCTGGGTCCTGGAGAACCTGATCAACGTCGGCAGCGTGGACCGCGGCTTCCGCGCCGTCTACGGCACCTTCGGCCCCGACGGCGCCTACGTCCGCCGCGACTACGACTTCAAACTCATCGAAGAGGTCCCCGGGCCCGGCGGCAGCGTCTATCTGCGAGCCACCGACGAAGCGGTCAACGTCCTGGTCGGCGCCCTCGACACGGACGTCACCAGCGCCCAGATCGCCGCCGAGGTCAAGCTGGAGGTGCTGATCAACCGCGGCCGGCTGGCCGACGCCCAGCTCGCCGCCGAACAGGCCCGCTACCGCACGGTGCAGTACGCCGAGGCCCTGCGCAGGACCCTGGACGCCACCCGGCGCGACGTCCGCGCCGTCGACTGGCTCCAGACCGTCCCCGACATGATCGCCGAGGCCCTGGACCACGTCGCGGACCGCTACCGCCACGAGAACGCCATCCTGACCAATATCCGGAAGGCCCGCGACGAAGCCGAGGCCGTCGACGAGAAGACCAGCGAGCACAAGCGGCGCGCCGCCGAGCTGGTCGACATCGTCAAGGACTGCATCCGCCGCCACACCCAGCTCCAGTCCCGGCTGCTGGAGGCGGGCCCGCTCTTCCGCGCCGAACAGGACCGGCAGGCGTTCGCCACCCCCGCCGCCCGCGCCGGCCTCGACCTCTACGGCCAGCTCCTCGCCCCGCTGCTGCCGCTGCCCGCCGAGCGGGCCATCCGCGTCACCGACGCCTTCTTCGCCCGCGGCACGGGCCTGCGCACCCCCTCCGCCGTCCGCGTCGGCGACCTCGTCGACGTCCTGCTGACCCCGCCCACGGAACGCGAGCACCTCGGCGCCGCGATGCCCGAACCGGACCTGGTGGCGACCCCCGACGACAGCCGGTTCAGCGAGGAGCAGCTCGACGCCGCGATGGAACTGCTCGACCTGCCGCCCGAGGCGCCCCGCAGGCTCTCCGGGCTCCTCGCCGACGCCCGCCGCACCGATCCCGACCTCCCCTACCTCGTCGCCCTGCTGGCGGTGCACGCCGCCAGCCCGCCGGTCGGCACGGCCTACCGCCAGGGCGAGCGGCAACTGCTGTTCGCCGTCGACGACGGCACCGAGCTGGCCGACCCGGAATTCGGCGGCGCCGACCTCATCGTCGGCACCGCCCTGCTGGACGCGGCCGGGATGGCCGCGGACCGTTCGGAGGTGGCCTGATGCCCAGCCGCCCCGCCCGGCACCCGGCGCCCGCGCCGCACGCACGGCTCTTCCCGTTCCCCCCGCCCGTTCCCCGCAAGGAGCCGCACCCGTGACCCAGTACGACGCCGACGAGGCGCCGCAGCCGGACGAGGCGTCCCCGGCCGGCGAGCGGGCCCCGGCCGCACCCGCCGAGCCGGCCGCGGCGGGAGCCGCGCCCCTGAGCCCGGCCGACGCCGCCGACGCCGCCCGCCTGGTCTCCTTCGGGCTCCAGCCCAAGCTGCTGCCCGCCCGCGACGCCGAATACGCCGAGCTGCTGCGCCGCTACCGCGAGGACCCCGCCTTCGCCCGCCTCGCCGACGCCGTGGCCACCGGCCTCGGGCTGATCGTCCTGGAGGTCTCCCCGCGCGCCGGCATGGCCGTCACCGCCGCCGAGGACTCCGTCTTCGCCGTCCGGATGGGCGACTACGCCCGCCGCGCCTCCGCCGACTCCGCCGACCGCTTCCTGCACGGCCTGGCCCACCTCGCCGTCGCCGCGCTGGCCTTCCCCCGCCCCGAGGACCTCGCCGACGACGGCTACATCGGCCGGATCACCGTCAACGGCGTCGACGCCTTCGTCCGCCAGGCCTGCCGCCGCCTGGAGGAGCGCGCCGAACGGGACGGCGAGAACACCGACCCGGCCACCGACGCCCCCGGCCTGGAATCGGCCTGGCGCGTCTACGCCCGGCGCAGCGCGACCGGCGCCACGAAGGACGCCCGGCGGCTGGCCGGCTCGACCACCGGCATCATCGCCAAGGCCGTCACCTTCCTCGTCGACTCCGGCTTCCTCCAGCGCACCGGTGACGACGCCGGCGGCACCTACCGCACCACCGCCCGCTACCAGCTCCAGGTCCGCGACATGGCCGGCAGCGCCGCCATGGCCGAGCTGCTGGAGCTGGGCGTCGTCGCCGTCGCCGACGGCAGCGCCTCCCTGCTGCCCGGCGAGGACGCCGACGACCTCGATCTCGTCGCCGACGCCGGACTGCCCTTCCACTCCCGCTGACCACGCCCGCCGCCCCGCCCGACCACCGCCCCACACGAACAACGAGAGTCCGCCATGTACGAGCTGTCCCGGGTCCGCCTCTACTCCATCGGGCCCGCCGGTGCGCGGTACGCCGACACCGTGCTGGACCTGCGCGGAGTCGGCGCGCCGGTGCCCCGCCCGGCCCCGGCCCAGGCGGACTTCTTCGAGGACGAACCGGCCGGCCCGCCGCGCCGCCCCGCCCCCGCGGGCGTCCTCTTCCTGGAGAACGGCGGCGGCAAATCGGTCCTGCTCAAGCTGATCTTCTCGGTCATGCTGCCCGGACACCGCAACACCCTCGGCGGCGCCAGCTCCGGCGTCCTGCGCAAGTTCCTCCTCGCCGACGACTGCGGCCACGTCGCCCTGGAGTGGCAGCACGTCCTCACCGGCGAGAGCGTCGTCGTCGGCAAGGTCAGCGAATGGCGCGGCCGGCAGGTCTCCAACGACCCCCGCAAGTTCGCCGAGGCCTGGTACAGCTTCCGGCCCGGGCCGGGCATGAGCCTGGACTCCCTGCCCGTCGCCGAGGCCACCCTCGTCCGGCCCCGCCAGGAGGGCGGCGACGGCGCCTGGGGAGCCCAGGGCCGCCGCCGCACGATGAAGGGCTTCCGCGACGTCCTGACCGAGGCCGGGAAGAACTACCCCAACCTCGACGTGGTCTGGGAAGAGATCCACGAACGCTGGAACGAACACCTCGGCGCCCTCGGCCTGGACCCCGAACTCTTCCGCTACCAGCGCGAGATGAACGCCGACGAGGGCGAGGCCGCCGGCCTGTTCGCCGTCAAGAACGACTCCGACTTCACCGACCTGCTGCTGCGCGCCGTCACCGACACCCGCGACACCGACGGCCTCGCCGACCTCGTGCACGGCTTCGCCCACAAACTGGGCCGCCGCGCCGAACTCACCGCCGAACGCGACTTCACCGCCGGCTCCCTCGACCTGCTGTCCCGGATCGCCGAGGCCGCCGAGCACCGCGAGACCGCCCGCGAGGTGCACGCCGGCGCCGAGCGCCGCACCCGCGCCCTCGCCCAGCGGCTGCACGCCCGCGGCACCGAGGAGCGCGGCCGGGCCGCCGAACTCGCCGAAGAGGTCGCCGCCGCCGCGCACCGCGTCACCGACGCCGAGCGCACCCGCGAACGCCGCGCGCTGGTCGCCGCCGAACTCGCCTACCGCCACGCCTCCTTGGCGCTGGCCGCCGCCGAGAAGGGCGCCGCCGCCCAGCGCCGCGAGCTGAACGACGCCCGCACCCTGCACAGCGCCTGGCAGGCCGCCGAGATCGCGCTGCGCCACCGCGCCGCCGCCGACCGCTCCGCCCGCGTCGCCGCCGCCATCCGCGAGGCCGAGCGGGACGCCGCCCCCGCGCTCGCCGCCCGCGCCACCGCCGCCACCGACCTCGTCCGCGCCCTGCACACCGCCGCCGAAGCCGGCGAGCGCGTCGCCAACGAGGAGGAGGAGCGCTCCGCGGCCCTCCAGGAAGCCGGCGAATCGGCGCACCGCGACGCGACCGCCGCCGCCACCCACGCCCAGCGCGCCCGCAGCGAGGCCGACCACCTCAAGCAGCGCCTCGCCGAGGTCGCCCAGGAGACCACCGAGGCCGTCGAGGCCGGCTGGCTGGACGACACCGCTCCGGACGCCGACCCGGCCCGCGCCGCGCTCGCCGCCTCGGACGCCGAGAAGAGCGCCGTCGAAGCCTGGGACACCGCCCGCGAGGCCGCCCGGCAGTCCGCCGACCGGGCCCGGGAGGCCACCGCCCGGCACGCCGCCGCCGAACTGGCCGCGGCCCGCGCCGAGGACGCCGCGCAGGCCGCCGAGCGCGCGTACGACGCCGAGCGCGGCGCCGCCGAGGCGATCGGCGCCGAGCAGCGGCTCGCCGACCTCCTCGGCCTCCCGCAGTCCGCCGCCCGCTCCCTCGCGCTGCCCGGCCCCCGTACGTCCTCCGCCGTGGACGACAGCGCCCCGCGCCGCCCGGCCGAGGCCCCGCTCACCGCCGAAGAGCTGGACCGCAACGCCGACGACCTGCGCGCACTCCTGGAGGAGGGCGTCACCGCCGCCGAGCGGCAGCTCTTCGACCTGCGCACGGCCGCCGCGGACGACGCCCGCATCCTCGGCGCGCTCGGCGACGGCGGACTGCTGCCGCCCGGGCCCGACGTCCTGGCCACCGTCGAGTATCTCGGCGAGCACGGCGTCCCGGCTCTGCCCGGCTGGCGCTATCTGGCCCAGTCCGTCGACCCCGCCGACCACGCCCGGGTGCTCTCCGCCCGCCCCGAGCTGGTCGACGGCGTGATCATCACCGACCCCGAGACGCACGCCCGGGCCCGCGAGGTGCTCGCCCAGGCCGCGCTGCTGCCCCGCTCCGCCGTCGCCGTCGGCACCGCCGCGGCCCTGCTCGCCCCCACCCCGGCCCCCGACGAGCGGGACACGGCCGTCCACAGCGTCTTCCTCGTCACGCCGAACCCGGCCATGCACGACGAATCCGCCGCGGACGAGGAGCGGCAGGCCCTGCGCGCCCGCGCCATAGAGCGCGACGAGGAGATCCGCCGGCTCGCCGCGCGGCTCGCCGGGGACCGCGCGCTGGCCGCCCGCCTCGGCTCGTGGCGCACCGGCTGCCCGGCCGGCCGGCTCGCCGAACTGGCCGCCGCCGCCGAGCGGACCAAGGCCGCCGCGCGGGACGCCGCGGCCGAGCTGGCCGAGGCCCGGACGCTGCGCGCCGAGGCCGACGAGGTCGCGGCGGAGGCCGCCCGGGTCCGCGACGAGCGCCAGGAGGCCGCGCAGCGCGCCCGCCGTGTCGCCGACGTCCTGGCCGGGCTCGCCCACCGGCTGCGCGAGCGCGCCGCCTGGCAGTCCCGCCTGCGCGAACTGGCCGACGAGGCGGCCGAGTTCGAGGCGCGCGCCGAGGAGTGCGTGGACCGCGCACGGGCCGCCGACGAGGACCGCAGGGCCGCGCAGCGCGCCGCCGACGACGCCCGCCGTACCGCCCGCGCGCTGCGCGCCGAGCGGTCCGAGATCGCCGGTGTCCCCGACGACCTGGGCGCCGCCCCCGAGAGCGCCGCCGCCTCCCTCCCGGCGCTGCGCGAGGCCTACCGTGCCGCCTCCCAGCTCTACGAAAAGGTGGGCGTCGGCGCCGACCTGCGCGCCGAACAGGCCCGCGCCGAGGGCGACGAGTCCGCGGCCCTGGCCGAGCTCAACCGCCTCACCAACAAGGTCCGCACCCGCGCCGAACAGCTCCTGCAGAGCCCCGACGCCGCCGACGGCCCGTCCCGGCAGGCCGCCGCGGCCCGCGCCGAATCGCTCGTCCAGATGCTGGAGACCCGCGCCTCGGCCGCCAGTGAGCAGCTAGGCCGGCTGCGCGGTGAGGCGGAGCGGCTGGCGCCGACCGACGGCGACGCGCACACCGAGCTCCCCGAGGAGCTGGTGCCCGCCGACGCCGACCGCGCCAAGGAGCTGCTGCGCACCGCGACCGGCGAACTGGCCACCGCCACGGACGCGTTGGCCGGTGCCCGGACGCGTCATGAGGAGCTGCTGCGCGGCCATCGCGCCGCCGAGGACGCGGCCGGCGGCTTCGACGAGACCGCGGCCCTGCTGCGCGATCTGCTGCGCGACCACCACGACGGCGAGGAGACGGCGGGTGAGGGGCCCGAGCCGTACGCCGGCCGGTTGGAGGACGCCCGGCAGGCCGCCGCCGAGTCCCGACGCTCCCTGCGGGGCTGCGCCGCCGACCTCTCCGCCGCCGAGGCCGCGGTGCGCGAGGCGAGCGACATCCTCGTACGGCACGCCAACTCCACCCGCTACGAGCAGGTCCGCACCCCCGCCCGGCAGCAGATCCGCGAGCTGCCCGCCGCCGCGCTGCCGGACCACGCCGCCAAGTGGGCGACGGCCTTCGCGCCCCGGCTGCGGGTGCTCACCGACGAGTTGGAGCAACTGGAGCGCAACCGCGACAGCATCGTCGACCGGCTCCGCGGTCTGGTGGAGTCCTCGCTGACGACGCTGCGTTCGGCGCAGCGGCTGTCCCGGCTCCCCGAAGGGCTGGGGGAGTGGTCGGGGCAGGAGTTCCTGCGGATCCGCTTCGACGATCCGGACCAGGCCACGCTCACCGAGCGGTTGGGCGAGGTCATCGACGAGGCGACCCGCAGCGCCGTCCGGAAGAACAGCGATCTGCGGCGGGACGGCATGTCCTTGCTGCTGCGCGGGGTCGGCGCGGCCCTCCAGCCGCGCGGGGTGTCCGTCGAGATCCTCAAGCCGGACGCGGTGCTGCGCGCCGAACGGGTGCCGGTGGGGCAGATGGGCGACGTCTTCTCCGGCGGCCAACTGCTGACCGCCGCCATCGCCCTGTACTGCACGATGGCGGCCCTGCGCAGCAACGACCGGGGCCGCGACAAGCTGCGGCACGCCGGCACGCTGTTCCTCGACAACCCCATCGGCCGCGCCAACGCCACCTACCTGCTGGAGCTCCAGCGCGCCGTCGCCGACGCGCTGGGCGTCCAGTTGCTCTACACCACCGGCTTGTTCGACACCACGGCGCTCGCCGAGTTCCCGCTGGTCATCCGGCTGCGCAACGACGCGGACCTGCGGGCCGGGCTGAAGTACATCAGCGTCGAGGAGCACCTGCGTCCGGGTCTGCCGCAGCAGGACCCGGCCGGCGAGGTGGTGCACGGCCAGATCACGGCGACGCGGATGTACCGCCGCCCGGACGAGCCGCCGCGGGTGCCCGCCCAGCAGGAGTCCGGGCCGGACGAGGGCGGCAGGTGACCACCGGCCGGGCGGCGCCCGCGCGCCCGGTCAGAGCACCACGACCGACCGCAGCACCTGACCGCGCCGCATCTTGGCGAAGGCGTCTTCGAGGCCGTGGAGGGGGACGGTTTCGGTGACGAAGCGGTCGAGGTCGAGTTTGCCGCTCAGGTAGAGGTCGATCAGGACGGGGAAGTCGCGGCTGGGCAGGCAGTCGCCGTACCAGGAGGACTTCAGGGCGCCGCCCCGGGAGAACAGGTCGATCAGGGGCAGTTCGACGCGCATCGCGGGGTCGGGGACGCCGACCTGGACGAGGGTGCCGGCCAGGTCGCGCATGGAGAAGCCCTGGAGGTAGGTCTCGGGGCGGCCCACGGCGTCGATGACGACATCGGCGCCGTGGCCGCCGGTGAGGCGCCGGACCGCCTCCACGGGGTCCGTGCCCCGGGAGTTGACGGTGTCGGTGGCGCCGAACCGCTCGGCGGCGTCCAGCTTCTTGTCGTCGATGTCGACGGCGATGATCCGGCGGGCGCCCGCCAGCGAGGCGCCGGCGATGGCGGCGTTGCCGACGCCGCCGCAGCCGAGGACGGCGACGGTGTCGCCGCTGCCCACACCGCCGGTGTGCACGGCCGCGCCGTAGCCGGCCATCACCCCGCAGCCGATCAGGCCGGCCGCCTCGGGACGGGCGGACGCGTCGACCTTCACCGCCTGCCCGGCCGCGACCAGGGTCTTCTCCGCGAACGCGCCGATGCCCAGGGCGGCGGTCAGCGGTGTGCCGTCCAGCAGGGTCATGGGCTGGGCGGCGTTGCGGGAGGCGAAGCAGTACCAGGGGCGGCCGCGGCGGCAGGAACGGCAGTCACCGCACGGTGCCCGCCACGCCAGCACCACATAGTCACCGGGCTTCAGGTCCCCGCAGTCCGGGCCGGTGGCCTCGATGATCCCGGCCGCCTCGTGCCCCAGCAGATAGGGGAAGTCCTCGCCGATCGCGCCCTCGCGGTAGTGCAGATCGGTATGGCAGACCCCGCAGGCCTGCACGGCCACGAGCACCTCCCCGGGGCCGGGATCCGGCACGAGGACGGTCAGTGTCTCGACCGGCGCGCCCTTTTTCACGGCGACGGAGGCGCGGGCTTCGTGCGGCATGTCTCTCACTCCTAAACGGCGCCTGCGTCATGGCAGGGGCGGATGCGCAGGGAGTTGGCACGGATGCCTGTGAGGGGTGGGGTGGTGCGCTGCGCCGACACGGGCGACGACGGCGGCCGGAAATCCGCCTACGTGGCCCGGGTGTTGCCTATGGCGCGCCCTGATGCGCCATAGGAGACATGCTGGAAGTCCGCCGACGATCCGTCAAGGGGCCGTTTTCCGCTGCCGGTCCGCCGCCCGCTCAGCCCGCGTACCCCATCCGGCGGGAGAGTTCGGCGGCCGCCTTCGCCGACCGCTCCGCGAGCCCGGTGAGCAGCGCGCGTTCCATGCGGTACGCGGGCCCGGAGACACCGATCGCCCCGATCACCGCGCCGTCGTGCGCCCGTACCGGCGCCGCCACGGCGTTCAGCCCGATCTCCAGCTCCTCGGCCGTGCGGGCGTAGCCGTTCTCGATCACTCCGGTCAGCTCCTCGCGCAGAGCGGCCGCGGTCAGGGTGTTCTCGGTGAACCGGGGCAGCTTCCGGGCCACCAGCGCCTCCCGGCGCTCCGCCGGCAGATGCGCCAGCAGGACCTTGCCGCTGGCGGTGGCGTGCAGCGGCGTGCGGCGGCCGAGCCAGTTGTAGGCGGTCACCGCGGCGGCGCCCCTGGCCTGCATGATGTTGACGGCCGCGTCCCCGTCCAGCACCGCGATGTTGGCGGTCTCGCCGGTGTCGTCGGCGAGCGCCCGGCACACCGGCTGCCCCTCCTGGGAGATGTCCAGCCGGATCGCCGCGGCGCCGGCCAGCCGCAGCACCCCCGCGCCCAGGAAGTACTTGCCGCGGTCCCTCTCCTGCTCGACCAGCCCCCGGTTCTCCAGGACCCCCAGGATCCGGAAGGCGGTGGATTTGTGGACCCCGAGCTCCTCGGAGATCTCGGTCACCCCGGCCTCGCCCAGGCGGGCGAGGATCTCCAGGACGCTCACCGCGCGGTCGACGGACTGGACGGATCCGGCGCCCGCGCGGCGCTCCTCGGCGCGGTCCTCTGGTGTATCGGTCGTGTTCGGCATGGGTCTTCGCGTCACCACCCGGTCGCCCCTTGGCGGGGCGCGTCTGAGGCCATCTGCCGGCACGCCCCTGACGGCCCGCTGCCCGGCTCGGAGTCTGTTGCGCATCACGCGCTGCGATGCGTTATTCAGAACGCCATGATACCGATGAGCGCGAGGGGGACCAGATACTCGCCGCCAGGTAGAAGGCCGCCTCGTCGAATGCCCGCCGCACGCGGCCCTGTTCGGGCTCCGCGTCCCACCCCGTACGCGGACCTCAGGCCGCCGCGCCGTCCACGCGGGACGGCCCCTCCCGGGACTCCCGCCCCTCCTGGCGGCGCGCCCGCCGCCGCTCGCGGCGCAGCTCACGGGCGGTACTGCTCGGCTGCGACCACACCCCGTTGCGCTGCACCCACACCTGGCGGGTCACCCACACGTCCAGCACCGCCCACGTCGCCACGATCGTGCTGACCACCGTGCTGATCACCGCCGGGAAGGCCAGCCACGAACCCGCCAGCGTGCACAGGAACGCCACCATGGCCTGGGTCAGGGTGAGCGCCACGATGATGACGGCCCGCACCGCGGCCGTGCGTACCGGATCCGGCATCCGCCGCCGGGTCGCCGGCTCCTCCTGCCACAAGGGACGCCTGCCGGTGTCCATGAACGTGTCACACTCCCCGCGCTTCCCCGCCTGTCCGACTTCTCGGTGGCTGCCCGGTTTTCCCCGGCACATGCCCGCCGTTTCGGGCCCGGTCCCCTCATGGTCACGCACCGGGCCGGGCCGCGCGCGCCCGGGGAGCGGAAAACCGGCCAACCGGACCACCGCCCCCGCGCACGACCGGACCGCGCCGAGGTCGGCCCGGAGGTGATCGGCGGGTGTGTTGTCCGGGAATCGACGGACAACTCGTGACGATCCCGCCCCGCCCCCTTTCCACAAGGCTTGGACAGCCCTTCGGGTTCGTCACCCGACAGTAGTAGGCTCGCGCCGTTTGTTGACGGAACACCACCCCCGTGCGCCGGGGTTGACGTAGGGGAGGCCATGCGCTTTCGCGGGAAGTCGATCCGCCGGAAGATCGTGGCGCTGCTGCTCGTGCCGCTGGTGTCCCTGACGGCCATGTGGGCGTTCGCGACCTATCTCACCGGGCGTGAGGCCAACCAGCTACTCGATGTCGGCAACGTCATCCGCAATGTGGGGTATCCCGCCGAGGACCTCGTCCAGGCTCTCCAGAGCGAACGCCGGCAGAGCCTGCTCTATCTCGCCGACCGCCGCGGCGCCGACGCGCTGACCGAACTGCGCCGGCGCACCCACGCCACCGACGCACGCGTCGCCCGGCTCCGCGCCAACGCGGTGGACCCCGACGTACGGCGGGACCTGGCGGGCGACGCCGGCGACCGGATGGACAGCGTCGTCAAGGGGCTGGCCGGCCTCGGGTCCCTGCGCCGCCAGGTCGAGAACAACACCGTCACCCGCGACGAGGCCATGGAGGCCTACAACGCCCTCGTCGACCCCCACTACGACTTCCTCGCCGCCCTCCACGCCCTGGAGAACGTCGAGATGGACAAACAGGGCCGCGCGCTGGTCAACATCACCCGCGCTCGGGAGGCGTTCTCCCGCGAGGACGCCCTGATGTCCGCCGCACTGGCCTCCGGCAGCATGAGCGCGCGCGACCTGCGTGCCGTCTCCGACCGGGTCGCGGAGCGCCGGGTCCTGTACGGCACCAGCCTGCCCATCATGCCCGTCAAGGAGCGGGGCCTCTACGAGGACTACTGGCGCACCGCCAACGCCCGCGAGATCACCTCCTACGAGGACCGCGCCATCGCCGCCGGCGCGCGTGACGCCCCGCGCGCCGTCAACCCCGGCCGCTGGCACACCTCCGCGCAGAAGGTCCTCGACGACCTCGAACGGATGGGCAAGGACGCCGGCGACCGCTACCAGGAACGCGTGGAACCGGTCGCCACCGCCGTCGTCCTGAAGGCCGGCATCGCCGGCGTCCTCGGCTTCATCGCCCTCCTGGTCTCCGTCATCGTCTCGTTCCGGATCGGCCGCCGGCTCGTCAAGGACCTGACGCGGCTGCGCAAGGCCGCCCACGAGGTCTCCGGCGTCCGGCTGCCCAGCGTCATGCGCCGGCTGGCCGCCGGCGAACAGGTCGACGTGGAGACCGAAGCCCCCCGGCTCGAATTCGGCTCCGACGAGATGGGGCAGGTGGGCCAGGCGCTCAACACCCTCCAGCGGGCCGCCGTCGAGGCCGCCGTCAAACAGGCGGACATGCGCCGCGGCGTCTCGGAGGTGTTCGTCAACCTCGCCCGCCGCAGCCAGGTCCTCCTGCACCGCCAGCTCACCCTCCTGGACGCCATGGAACGGCGCACCGAGGACACCGACGAACTCGCCGACCTCTTCCGCCTCGACCACATGACCACCCGCATGCGCCGCCACGCCGAGGGCCTGGTCATCCTCTCCGGCGCGGCCCCCTCCCGGCAGTGGCGCAAGCCGATCCAGTTGATGGACGTGGTGCGCGCGGCCGTCGCCGAGGTCGAGGACTACGAGCGGATCGAGGTACGTCGGCTGCCGCGCCTGGCGGTGGACGGCCCCGCCGTCTCCGACCTCACGCACCTGATCGCCGAACTCCTGGAGAACGCCACCGTCTTCTCCCCGCCGCACACCGCCGTCCAGGTGCTCGGCGAGCGGGTCGCCAACGGCTTCACCCTGGAGATCCACGACCGCGGCCTGGGCATGGCCCCCGACCTGCTGCTGGACGCCAACCTCCGGCTCGCCGAAACCCCCGAGTTCGAACTGTCCGACACCGACCGGCTGGGCCTGTTCGTCGTCAGCCGGCTCGCCCAGCGGCAGGGCGTACGGGTCTCGCTCCAGCCCTCCCCGTACGGCGGCACCACCGCCGTCGTCTTCATCCCCGGCACCATCCTCACCGCGACCACGGAAGGCGGGCGCGAGGACGGGGCGGCGGACACCACCGGCCTCGCGGACGGCCGGGCCGACAACGAACTGGAGCACGCGGCGGGCAAGCTGGCCGCGCTGGCCCAGGTGCCGATACCGCTGCCGGAGCGCGAGCGCCACAACCCCGCCCTCATCGACGGTCCCGTCGAACTGGAGGCCCCGCTCGGGCCGGAGGAGCTCGGTCCGCTCGACGGCGAGGACACCGTCTTCCGCGGCCGGTCCCGCGGCGCCGGCCGCGACCGGCGCCGGCCGTCCGCCCCTTCCGGCCGCCCCGCGCGCTCCGGCATCGGCCCCGTGCCGTCCGTGCCGTCCGGTGAGCAGCACCAGCAGACCCGCGACCAGGCGCCCGGCGGGCCGACCCCGCTGCCGCGCCGCCCCCGGCCGCCGGTCCTGATCTCCGACCACGGCCGAACGGTCGAGGACGGCGACGCCCGCCGCGAGACGGCCACCGGGCGCTCCGGCGCCGAGCGGGACGAACACCGCCCGCAGGCCCCGGCGGACACCTCCGAGCCGCCCCAGGACCCGCCCGCCGCGCCGCCGACCACGCCGGGCGGGCTGCCCCGCCGGGTGCGGCAGGCCAGCCTCGCGCCGCAGCTCAAGGCCGACGCGGCCCGGGCGGCCGGGACGGAGCGGCAGGCCGCCGAGGCCACGCCCGACGACCGCGACGCCGAGGCGGTCCGTGCCCGGATGGCCTCGCTCCAGCGAGGCTGGCTGCGCGGCCGCCGCGACAACGGCGAGCCGCCGCACGGGGCCGCCGCGGACACCGGCCCCGGGGACGCGGCCCGGGCCGGCACCGCCGAAGGCGCCACCCCCGACGACGCCACGGCGTCCGGGCCCGCCACCCGCCGCGACGCCCCGCGCGCCGCCGCGGCGACCCACCACCACGACGACGACCACCGCACCGAAGCCGCCCGAGACACCGCCGCCCACGGCCCCGCCGCGCGCGACGACGAAGACGGCGGCACCACAGCACCAGGAACCACATCGGGAGGGGACGGTCCATGACCGCACCGAAGGCAGCAGCTTCCACCGCACCGGCCGCGTCGAAGGGCTCGGGGGAGCTGAACTGGCTCCTGGACGAGCTGGTCGACCGGGTCGGCAGCATCCGTAAGGCCCTCGTCCTCTCCAGCGACGGGCTGGCCACCGGGGCGTCCAAGGACCTGACCCGCGAGGACGGCGAGCACCTGGCCGCGGTCGCCTCCGGCTTCCACAGCCTCGCCAAGGGCGTCGGCCGCCACTTCGACGCCGGCCGGGTCCGCCAGACCATGGTCGAGCTGGACGACGCGTTCCTCTTTGTCAGCGCCGCCGGTGACGGCAGTTGCCTGGCGGTCCTGGCCGACGCGGACTCCGACGTCGGGCTGATCGCCTACGAGATGACGCTGCTCGTCAAGCGCGTGGGCACGCACCTGGGCACCGCGCCCCGGTCCGGGCTGCCCACCGGCGGGTGACGCGGTGACGCCATGAGGGACCAGGGTGGCCGGGCCGTGCCGGAACGGGGCGCGGCCCGTTGGTTTGATGACGAGGCCGGGCCCGTCGTCCGCCCGTACGCGATGACGCGCGGGCGCACGCGGACGGCCGCCGAAGGGCGCCTGGACCTGATCGCGCTGGTGATCGCCGAGTCCCGGGCGCAGGAGACCCCCGACGACCACTCGCTCTCGCCCGAGCACCTCGACATCGTCGAGTGGTGCCGCCATGCCCCGTTGTCGGTCGCCGAGCTGGCGGCCGAACTCGACCTGCCGGTCGGGGTGGTGCGGGTGCTCATCGGTGATCTGCTGGACGCCGAACTCGTCCACGTCAGCAGGCCCGTCCCCCCGGCCGAGCTGCCGGACGAGAAGGTGCTGCGCGAGGTGATCGACGGTCTGCGCGCCCTGTGACGCGCGGTCCGCTGTACGGTGCTTGTCGATCAACCGTCACCATCCGAGGAGACCGCCGCCATGTCCACCGACGCGCGACCGACCCCCTTCGAACGCCTGGAGATCACGGTCGGACCGTACGTCCACGACGCCCTGGCGGCCGGACCGGTCGACGGCGATCTCGTCCTCCTGCTGCACGGCTGGCCCGAATTCGCGGACTCCTGGAGCGAGGTCCTCCCGGCCCTGGGCGCGGCCGGCTACCGTGCCGTCGCCGTCGACCAGCGCGGCTACTCCCCGCGCGCCCGCCCGCCCCGGATCGCCGACTACGCCGTGCCCGAACTCGTCGCCGACGCCCTCGCCTTCGCCGACTCCCAGGGCGCGGGCCGCTTCCACCTCGTCTCCCACGACTGGGGCGGCCTGGTCGCCTGGGCGCTGGCCGGCGCCCACCCCGAGCGGCTGAAGTCGCTCAGCGTGCTGGCCACCCCGCACCCGGAGGCGCTGGGCCGCGCCGCCGCCGAGGACCCGACGCAGTACCACCAGCTCGACTACGTCCGCCTGTTCCGCCGGGCGGGCGACGTCGCGGAGACCACCCTGCTCGCCGACGGCGCGCGGCGGCTGCGCGCCGCCTACCGCGACAAGGTCCCCGCCGCGCTGGTGGAGCGCAACATCGCCCGGCTCGCCGAGCCGGGCGCGCTGACCGCGACCCTCAACTGGTACCGGGCCCCCGAGGACGTCATCGCGGTGCCCGCCGGCCGCGTCACCGTGCCCACCCTGTTCCTGTGGGGCAGCGAGGACAGCGCGCTGGGCCGCGGCGCGGCGGAGTCGACCGGGGAATGGGTGGACGGCCCGTACCACTTCGAGGCCCTCCAGGGCGCCAGCCACTGGCTCCCCGAGGAAGTCCCCCACGTGGTCACCCCCAAGATCCTCGACCACCTGGGCCGCCACCACTGACCCACCGCCCTCGGGTGAAGCCCCGCACCGGCACGTTGTACCGTGCCTGTGCAGCCGCCCGGGCCTTCGCCGACCTCTTGGGGGACAGGCGTCGAGTTCCCGTGCACACACGGCAATTCAGGAGAAGAATCCCATGTCCTTCGGGCGCTCCGAGCGTCGCCGCCGGACCGCCGCCGCGGACCCGGTGACTCTCAAAATCCTGGTCGCGGGCGGTTTCGGGGTGGGCAAGACCACCCTGGTGGGTGCCGTCAGTGAGATCAAACCGCTGCGCACCGAGGAGCACCTGACCGAAGCGGGCCGGCCGGTCGACGACCTGCACGGCGTGGAGGCCAAGACCACCACGACCGTCGCGATGGACTTCGGCCGGATCACCGTCAACGACGAGCTGGTGCTCTATCTCTTCGGCACGCCCGGCCAGGACCGCTTCTGGTTCCTGTGGGACGAGCTGGCGCTCGGCGCGCTCGGCGCGGTGGTCCTCGCCGACACCCGGCGGCTGGCCGACTCCTTCGCCGCCATCGACTACTTCGAACGGCGCGGCCTGCCCTTCACCGTCGCCGTCAACTGCTTCGACGGCGCCGAGCGGTACCCGGTGGAAAGCGTCCAGGAGGCCCTGGACCTGGGCCCCGAGGTGCCGGTGACGCTGTGCGACGCGCGGGACCGGGACTCCGCCCGCCAGGTGCTGATCGCCGTGGTCGAGCACGCCATGCGCCTGGCGCCCCGGCGACGCGAACCCGCCCTGCCCTGAGCATCCCTACGGGCAGGCCGCCCGGACACGCCGGGCATACACACAGCCGCACGCCGTCCACCCGGCCGTGCGGCCCGCACCCCGCCGTCCGGGACGCGGACCGTACACCCGACCGGGCGGACGCCTACGCCTTCGGACCGCCGTGCTCGGACAGCCAGCCGAAGCTCCGCTCCACCGCCTTGTGCCAGTTGGCGTACTCCTCCTCCCGGGCCGCCTCCGTCATCCGCGGCGTCCACTCCGCGTCACGTTTCCAGTACGCCTTCAGCTCGTCCAGGTCCTGCCACACGCCGGTGGCCAGCCCGGCCGCGTAGGCCGCGCCCAGGCACGTCGTCTCCGGGATGACCGGACGGATCACCGGCACGCCCAGGACGTCCGCCTGGTGCTGCATCAGCAGATTGTTGGCCGTCATGCCGCCGTCGACCTTGAGCTGGGTGAGCCGTACGCCCGAGTCCTGGTACATGGCGTCCACGACCTCGCGGGTCTGCCAGCTCGTCGCCTCCAGCACGGCGCGCGCCAGATGCCCCTTGTTGACGAAACCGGTCAGCCCGGTGATCACGCCCCGGGCGTCGGAACGCCAGTACGGCGCGAACAGGCCGGAGAAGGCGGGCACGATGTACGCCCCGCCGTTGTCCGGGACGCTCGCCGCCAGCGACTCGATCTCGGCGGCCGAGGAGATCAGGCCGAGCTGGTCGCGGAACCACTGCACCAGCGCGCCGGTGATGGCGATCGCGCCCTCCAGGCAGTACACCGGCGCCTCACCGCCGAGCTGGTAGCCCATCGTCGTCAGCAACCCGCTCTTCGACGCCACCGGCCGGTTTCCGGTGTTCAGCAGCAGGAACGAGCCGGTGCCGTAGGTGTTCTTGGCCTCACCGACGCCGAAGCAGGTCTGCCCGAAGACGGCCGCCTGCTGGTCGCCGAGCGCCGAGGCCACCGGAACGCCGTGCAGTTGCCCGACGGCCGTGCCGTACACCTCGGCCGACGACCTGATCTCCGGCAGGATCGCCTCCGGCACCCCCATCGCCGACAGGATCGCCGGATCCCACTGGAGGGTGGAGAGGTTCATCAGCATCGTCCGGCCGGCGTTGGTGACGTCGGTGACGTGCACACCGCCGTCCGTACCGCCCGTCAGGTTCCAGATCAGCCAGGAGTCGATGGTGCCGAAGGCGATCTCACCGCGCTCGGCACGGGCCCGCAGGCCGGGCACCGTCTCCAGCAGCCAGGCGGCCTTGGGACCGGAGAAATAGCTGGCCAGCGGCAGCCCGGTGGCCTCGCGGAAGCGGTCCTGGCCTTCCGCGCCGCCCAGTTCCCCGCACAGTTGTGCGGTGCGGGTGTCCTGCCAGACGATCGCGTTGTGCACCGGACGGCCGGTGGCCCGGTCCCACAGGACGGTGGTCTCCCGCTGGTTGGTGATGCCCAGCGCGCTGAGTTGGTCCGCGCGCAGCCCCGCCTTGGCGAGCGCGCCCGCGACCACGGCCTGCACCTTCGACCAGATCTCGGTCGCGTCGTGCTCCACCCAGCCCGGCTGGGGAAAGATCTGCCGGTGCTCCCGCTGGTCGACGGCCACCTGCGCACCGTCGTGGTCGAAGATGATGCAGCGGCTCGACGTCGTGCCCTGGTCGATGGCCGCCACATATCTCTCGGCTTTCCCGTCTTTCCTGTTCTTCTTGTGTGCGCTCTCCTCGCTCTTGTCGGCCTGGCCGGCCTTCCCGGTCTGCTCCGTCATGACGTCACCTCTCCTGGGGTCTGCTGAGGCAGGGCATGGCCCGTCGGGTCAGAACACCATCCGGAAGACCAGACCGGACAGCACCGCGCCGATCAGGGGCCCGGCCACCGGAATCCAGGCGTAACCCCAGTCGGAGGAGCCCTTGCGCGGGATCGGCAGCAGGGCGTGCACCAGGCGCGGCCCCAGGTCACGGGCCGGGTTGATGGCGTAGCCGGTGGGTCCGCCCAGGGAGAGCCCGATGCCGACGACGAGCAGCGCGACGAGCAGCACGTTGATGCCGGAGCCGTAGACGCCCGCGTCCTCGCCCGGGACCTGCCCGATGCCGATGCCCTTGTTCTGTCCGAAGAACAGCAGCGGCAGGACCAGCCCGATCGTGGCGATGATCTCCGTCACGAGGTTGGCGGCCGGGTTGCGGATCTCCGGCGCGGTGGCGAAGACGCCCAGCGTGGGCTGGGAGGCCGCGCCACCGGGCCGCCCGTCGTTGGCCGCGAACTGCGCGTAGTACAGCGCCCAGGCCAGTACGGCGCCGAGCACCGCGCCGACGAGCTGCGCCCCGACGTAGAGCGGCACCTTCGACCACTCGGTGCCGCCCGCGACCGCCGAGCCGACCGTCACGGCGGGGTTGAGGTGCCCGCCGGACAGGGGCGCCGCGGTGTAGGCCCCGGCGAGTACGCCCAGGCCCCAGCCGAAGGCGATGGCCACCCAGCCGGCGGCCTTCGCCTTGGAGTGGTGCAGGGTGACGGCGGCGCACACGCCGGCGCCGAAGAGGATGAGAATCGCGGTGCCGATCACTTCACCGACGAGAATGTCCGCAGCGGAATACATGGCGGCTCCTTTTGCCCTCGCCCGGGGGACGGCCCCCGGTCCTCCGTGCAGGGTGCGTGCCACCCGTGCCGCGGAGCCGGCGACGGCGGGGTCGAACCCGCGTCACGCGCCCCGCCCGGCACGGGCGCCGAGCGTGCCATCGCGTCGGAAAACCGCCGGTGGCCGGCAGCGCGGCGCACGGCGGTCGCCACGCTGCCGGGGTGCCCGGACGCGGCGTGCCGACTGACACCCGGAAGTGTTCACCCGAGGTGAGGGGGCGTCAAGGTCACGTGTCCAAAGGCAAGTTGATCGACGTCGCGGCGCGCGGCAGCCACCCCGCCGCCCGGCCGGCGCCGGTCACCCGCCCGCCCGCACCCCGTCCTGACCGGCCGGGCTGCCGTACGGCGGGCCGACCGGTCCGGGGGCCCGGGCCGGCCTTCCCCGGCGCAGTTCGGTGCGTTCCGACCCCGCCAGGCCCACCACCCAGCTCGCACCCGAGGCGGCCTTCGCGGCCTTCTTCAGCGGCGCGAGCGCGGCCGCGGCCTGCCGGTGGCCGGTGACGCCACCGGGCGGGCAGACCACCGTCGCCAGCGACAGCGTGACCGGCAGTCCGCCCGCCGACCAGGGCGCGTCCAGCACCGCCGCCACGAACGGATCGAGGCCCGCGGGCTCGGTCAGCACCAGGAAGTCGTCACCGCCGATATGGCCCACCCGGGCGGCCGGCTCGCGCGCCGCCACCTCGGCCAGCACCCGCCCCACCGCGCGGATCAGCTCATCGCCCGCCGCGAACCCGGCACCGTCGTTGACCTGCTTGAACCCGTCCACGTCCAGCCAGCTCAGCGCGAACGCCCGGCCCTCGGCGATCCGCCGGTCCACCTCGCCGTTGACCGCGTCGGACCCGGGCAGCCGGGTCAGCGGATTGAGCCGCGCCGCCTCCTCCACCCGGCTCTCCGCCAACGCCCGCAAAATGTCCGCGAGATGCACCACGCCCATGCACCGGCCGCGTTCGTCCACCACCGCCACATCGTCGCCGGTACGGTCCCGGTCGCCGTCGGCGATCACATCGAGCACCTCCCACGCCGTGGCGTCCGCCGGAACCGTCCGCGGCCGGTCCGCGAGCCGCAGCGCCGGCCGGTCGGCGTACAGCGCGTGCCCGTAGCGCCCGGAGAGCGACAGCAGGAACCGGTCCCGGTCGATCGCCCGGACCGGCACCCCGTCGCCGTCCACCAGCAGTACGCCCGACACCGCGGGAAAGCCGGTCAGATGGCTGCGCACCGCGCCCGCCGACGCGGACATCGGCAACAGCGCGGCCGGTTGCAGGAACTGGGTGACGGGCGGCCCGGCGGGCGGAGGGCAGGGCGCGGCGGGGCCGTCACCGGTGGGCGTTCGGGCGGCCGGGAGGTAGATGTCGGTGGTCGGCCGGCGCGTCGGTGGCGCGAACAGATGGCCCTGCGCCAACTGCGCCCCGGCCTCCCGCACCGCCGCGTACTGCCGCTCGGTCTCCACCCCCTCGATGCCCAGCAGCCCGCCGACCTGCTCGCACAGCCGGCGCATCGCGGCCACCGCGGCCCGCCGCCCCCGGTCGGCGTCCAGGCCCGCGCACAGCGACCGGTCGAGCTTGACCAGGTCCGGGGCGAGATCCCCGAGCAGCCGCAGCGGCAGGTCGCCGTCGCCGACTCCGTCCGCGCAGATGCGGTAGCCCTCGTCCCGCAGCCCCGCCACGCTCTCCAGAAGCGCCCGGCGCGGCACATGGGTGAACGGCCCGCCGAGGTCCAGGGTGATCTCCCACGGCCGTCGGCCCACCTCGCGCACGGCCCTGCCCAGCGCCGTCAGCCCCGGGAGTTCGGAGACCGTCCGGGCGAAGACGTTGAGGTGCAGCGGCAGCAGCGTCTCCTGGCGGGCCGCCGACCGCACGGCGAGCGCGGCGAGTTCGGCGTCCAGGTCGGGGGAGCGGTGCGCGGACGACAGGAGACCGGCGGCGCCGTCCTCGGGCCGGGCGAGTATCTCCAGCGCGGCGACCGAGCCGGTCGCGAGGTTCACGACGGGTTGGAAGGCGAATCGGAGCTGGTCCGTCCAGGCAGGCACAGCAGCAGCATGCCCCCGCGCGCACCCCGGGGGCGCGCGGTTCACGCACTGTTCACGCGCCATTCCGGAGCGTAGGGGACCTCACCGTACGGCGACCACCGCCGAGCCGTGCCCGAACAACCCCTGATTGGCCGTCATGCCCACCTGAGCTCCCGGCACTTGACGCGCTCCCGCCCGCCCCCTCAGTTGCCACGTCAGCTCGCAGACCTGCGCGATGGCCTGGGCCGGCACCGCCTCACCGAACGAGGCGAGCCCGCCGCTGGGGTTCACCGGCAGCCGCCCGCCGAGCGCCGTGGCGCCGTCCCGCAGCAGCTTCGCCGCCTCCCCGGTGCCGCACAGGCCCAGATCCTCGTACCACTGGAGCTCCAGGGCGGTGGACAGGTCGTAGACCTCGGCCAGCGACAGGTCCCCGGGACCGATGCCCGCTTCCTCGTAGGCGGCCTGCGCGAGCGCGGTGCGAAAGCCGGTCGCCGGCTCCGGGACGGCGGCGGCGGAATCGGTGGCGATGTCGGGCAGGTCCAACACGGTGCGCGGATAGCGCGGGGTGGCCGTGGAGACCGCCCGGATCCGCACCGGGTCCGCGGCGCCGTGCCGCCGGGCGAAGTCCATGCTGCTGAGCACCAGCGCCGCGGCGCCGTCGGAGGTGGCGCAGATGTCCAGCAGCCGCAGCGGATCGGCGACCACCGGCGAGGCCGCGACCTGGGCGGCGGTCACCGGCTCGCGATAGCGGGCGTACGGATTGGCCGCCCCCGCCGCCGCGTTCTTCACCTTCACCCGCGCGAAATCCTCCACCGTGTCGCCGTACAGCGCCATCCTGCGACGCGCGTACAGCCCGAAGTACGCCGGGTTGGTGGCGCCCAGCACCCGGAACCGCAGCCAGTCCGGATCGTCGGGGCGGTCGCCGCCCGCCGGTGCGAAGAACCCCTTCGGCGCGGCGTCGGCGCCCACCACCAGCGCCACGTCCGCCATGCCGGCCAGGATCTGCGCCCGCGCCGTGTCGATGGCCTGCGCGCCGGACGCGCAGGCCGCGTAGACGCTGGTGACCCGGGCACCCTGCCAGCCCAGCGCCTTGGCGAAGGTGGCGCCCGCGACGTAGCCGGGGTAGCCGCCGCGCACCGTGTTCGCGCCCACCACGCTCTGGATCGCGTCCCAGCCGAGGCCGGCGTCGGCGAGCGCGTCCCGGGCCGCCTTCGTGCCGTACGCGACGAAGCCGCGGCCCCACTTCCCCCACGGGTGCATCCCCGCGCCCAGCACCGCCACGTCGCCCGTCATGCCGCTCCCTCCGCGTCCCGGGGGACCGGCTTCCAGTGCCAGGTCGTCCAGGTGTGCGTGCCGTCCTCGCTCAGGACCCCGGGCACCAGCTCCGCCTCCGCGCCCACCGTCAGGTCCCGGGCGGTGACGCCGGGCGCGGCCTGCCCGAGGACGACCATGCGCTCCGCCGCCAGTTCGACGGCGATGAGGAGGTGCGGCTGCCATGCGGTGTGGGGGTCGGACACGTAGGGCGCGGGCGGGCGGTAACGGCCGTCGGTGTAGGACCAGATGGTGCCGCGACGGGACAGCGGGACCCGGTCCAACTCGGTGCCGTCGCAGGCGGGATTGCGGCAGAAGGAGTTCTCGGGCGGGAAGAACACCGCGCCGCAGTCCCGGCACCGCGTGCCCAGCAGCCGGAAATCCGCGGCGTCCTGGTCGAACCAACCCGGCACCACGGGCTTGCGTATGCGCGCCACGACCCCTCCTCCGTAAGTGAACTGACGAAGCGTCAGGAACCTTGTGTCTGGAGTCTGGCACGGCGCCCCCCGGCAGGGAAGTCCGGTCGCCAGGGCGCCTCCGGGCATCCGGTCGGCCGGGCGCCTGGACGTGCGCCGTCACCCGGTGCTACATTGTTCTCGTTCCGAGAAAGACTCAAACTGAGAATGACAGGACCAGGGGGCGACCGTGGACGCGGACGACGCACACAGCGGGAAAGACACCGCGGCGGGCGACGGCGACGGCGCGTTCCTCGCCGCCTACGACCCCCGCGACTTCCCGGCCATCGCCGTGAGCGTCGACATCGTCGCGCTGACCCTGCGCGAAGGCGCCCTGCACGTCCTGCTCGTGGAGCGCGGCGGCCGGCCCTTCCGGGGCGACTGGGCCCTGCCCGGCGGCTTCGTCCGGGCCGGCCGGGAATCGCTCGACGAGGCCGCGGCCCGAGAACTGGCCGAGGAAACCGGGCTGGAGGCCACCGACCTGGAGCGCGTCCACCTCGAACAGCTCGGCTCCTACGGCGACCCCGGCCGCGACCCCCGGATGCCCGTCGTCACCATCGCCTACCTCGCCTTCGCCCCCGACCTCCCCGAAGCGCGGGGCGGCGGCGACGCGTCCGCCGCGGCCTGGATCCCGGTCGCCGCCCTCGCGCTCGGCGACGACCGCGCCCCGGGTGGGGGGCGCGCGGCCGGCCCCGATATTGCGCGCGCCGACGACGAACCGGACGCGGCCCGCCCGCGTCCCCCAGAGCAGGGCCCGGGGCACGGGATCCACGGGGGTGGTTCCGTGCCCCGGCCCGCCGACGACGCCGTGCCCGGCCCGGCCGCCTCCCTTCCGCTGGCCTTCGACCACGCCCGGATCGTCGCCGACGGCCTGGACCGCGCCCGCGCCAAGATCGAGTACACCCCGCTGGCCACGGCCTTCCTCGGCGAGGAATTCACCATCGCCGAACTCCGCCACGTCTACGAAGCCGTCTGGGGCAGCGCACTGCACGCCGGCAACTTCCACCGCAAGGTGCTCTCCGTCCCCGGCTTCGTCGACTCCACCGGCACCACCGCCACCCGTGGCGGAACGCGCGGCGGCCCCCGCGCCCGCCTCTACCGCGCGGGCGACGCCCGCCTGCTGCACCCGGCGCTGCTGCGCCCCGACCGTGAGGACGACGTCCGGTGACCGCCACCACGGCCGCCGGCGCCCTCCGCGACCGCGCCGCGGCCCGCACCGCGCTGGCCGCCGCCCACCGCCCCGCCGACCTCTTCCCCGCCGACGACACCGAAGCCGCCCGTGCCTACCGCGCACTCGCCCGCCTGCTGCACCCCGACACCGCCCCCGCCACCGAACACGACCGCGCCGTCGCCGAGTTCACCCGGCTCAACGCCCTGTGGCGAGGCCGCACCGAGGCCACCCGCCCGACCCTGACCACCCGCCGCCGCACCTACACCCTCGGCCCGACCCGGGCCACCGGCGACCTCGCGGTACTGCGCGAAGCCACGTACGACCACGAGGGCACCCGGCACACCGTCCTGCTGAAGATCCCGCGCGCCGCCGCCGACAACGACCTGATGGAACGCGAGGCCCGAGCCCTGTCCCACCTGGCCCGGCACGGCGCGCCCCGCCACCGCGCGTACGCGCCCCGCCTGCTGGAATCCTTCCGGCACCGCGACCCCGCCACCGCCGCCGAACGCCGCGTCAACGTCGTCGTCCCGCTGACCGGCTTCCGCACGCTGGCCGAGGTCCACGACGCGTA
The DNA here is from genome assembly GCF_055570395.1 of Streptomyces sp. NPDC031210. Lineage (NCBI taxonomy): Bacteria > Bacillati > Actinomycetota > Actinomycetes > Kitasatosporales > Streptomycetaceae > Streptomyces > Streptomyces sp. NPDC031210. Next base: position 12,339 of record NZ_JBVIHH010000007.1, on the reverse strand, counting down.
TCCGGACGGGCTCGACCCGCGCGACGCCGCCTGGATGTGGCGCCGCCTCCTGGTGGCCCTCGGCTGGGCGCACCGCGCGGGCCGCGTCCACGGCGCCGTCGTCCCCGAGAACGTGATGATCCACCCCGGGCACCACGGCCTCGTCCTCATCGACTGGTGCTACAGCACCACCCCCGGCGAGCCGCTCCCCGCGCTCGTCACCCGCCACCGCGACAGCTATCCGCCCGAGGCCACCGCGCGCCGCCCGGCGACCGAGGCCACCGATATCCATCTCGCCTCCCGCACGCTCGGCGCCCTCATGGGCGAGCGCGCCCCCCGACCGATGCGCGCCTTCCTGCGCGGCTGCACCCTGCCCGCCGAAGCCCGCCGCCCGCACGACGCCTGGCGCCTGCTGGCCGAACTGGACGCGCTCCTCGACGGCCTCCACGGGCCGCGCGTCTTCCGCCCGTTCACGATGCCCGAACCGGCCCGGCACCCGTAACCGCACGCGCCTCCGGCACGACGCACACCACCGACACCCGACCGCTCACCACCTCAGGGGGATTCACCATGGGCAGCGGAACCTGGTCCACCGACGTCTACGGCGCCGCCGCGCACTACCGCGCCGCCGCCGGCACCAGCGCCTTCGACTACAGCGACCGCGTCACCACCTCGGCCCCACGGCACACCTGGACGGCCCATCCCACCCTCGACCCCAAGGGCCTGAGCACCCGCGAGAGCCGCGACTCCGACGAACACCCCACCTCACTGGCCGTGTCCGTGATCTTCGACGTGACCGGCTCGATGCGGTCCGTACCGCGCGTCCTGCAGACCAAACTGCCGGAGCTGTTCGGCCTGCTGCTGCGCAAGGGATATGTCGAGCATCCGCAGATCCTCTTCGGGGCCGTCGGCGACGCCACCTGCGACCGCGTCCCGCTCCAGATCGGCCAGTTCGAGTCCGACAACCGCATGGACGACGACCTCGGCAACATCCTCCTGGAGGGCGGCGGAGGCGGCCAGATGACCGAGTCATACGAACTCGCCCTCTACGCCATGGCACGCCACACCAGCCTCGACTGCCACGAGAAGCGCGGCCGCCGCGGCTACCTCTTCCTCATCGGCGACGAAATGCCCTACGGCAAGGTCAAAGCCCGCGAGATCCGCGCCGTCTTCGGCGACCACGTCACCGAAGACGTCCCCCTCACCACCATCCTGGCGGAGGTACGGCGGAAATTCGAGGTCTACTTCATCGTCCCGGCGGGCGCCACCCACGTCGGAAACACCGCCGTGCTGCGCACCTGGCGCAAACTGCTCGGTCAGAACGTCATCGAACTCGACGACCTCGACGCCGTCTGCGAAACCCTCGCCCTGACCATCGGGCTCGGCGAGGAAGCCATCGACCTCGCCGCCGGCCTCGACGACCTCGCCGACATCGGCTCCGCCGCCGGCGAGAGCGTCGGCAGGGCACTGGCCCCCCTCGACCGCGGCCGCGACACCCTCGCCCGCTCCAGCGCACCCCTGCTCGACGCGCCGGCCGAAGCGGGCCCGGGCACCACCCGCCTGTAACCACGCCGCTCGTCCACGGGCCGCCCCGGCAACGGCCCCTTCCGGTAAGGACCCCTCGTGCACACCCTCGTGGTCGACCTCGGCTACGGCGACGCCGGCAAGGGCACCGTCGTCGACCGGCTCTGCGCCCCGCGAGCGGGCGCGGCGCCGGTCACGGCCGTGATCCGCTTCAACGGCGGCGCCCAGGCCGCCCACAACGTGACCACCATCGACGGCCGCCACCACACCTTCGCCCAGTTCGGTTCGGGCACCTTCCACGCCGTCCCCACCTTCCTCTCCCACCTGATGCTGGTGGACCCCCTCGCGCTCGCCGCCGAGGCCCGCCACCTCGCCTCCCTCCGCGTCCCCGACCCGCTCGGCCTGCTCACCATCGACCGGCGCGCCCGCCTCACCACCCCCTACCACGCCGCCGCCAACCGCGCCCGCGAGCGCGCCCGCGGCGCCGCCCGGCACGGCTCCTGCGGCATGGGCATCGGCGAAACCGCCGCCTACGCCCTCGACCACCCCACCGACGCCCCCACCGCCGGCGACTGCGCCGCACCCGCGGTGCTGCGCCGCAAACTCACCCTGCTGCGCGACCGCCTCACCGCGGCCCTCGGCCCCCTCGAAGCCCCGCCCCCCGACGCCTGCCTGGCCGCCTTCACCGCCTTCGCCGACCACGTCACCCTCGTCGACGACACCCACCTGCCCCGGCTGCTGCGCCGCGGACCGGTCGTCTTCGAAGGCGCCCAGGGCGTCCTCCTGGACGAATGGCACGGCTTCCACCCGTACACCACCTGGTCCACCACCACCTTCGACGGCGCCGAAACCCTCCTCGCCGAAGCCGGTCGGGCCCGGGACGCGCTGCGCCTGGGCGTCGTACGCACCTACACCACCCGGCACGGCCCCGGTCCGCTCGTCACCGAGGACCCGGACCTCGCCGCCGCCCTCCCCGAGTGCCACAACGGCCACGGCCGCTGGCAAGGAGCCTTCCGCACCGGCCACTTCGACGCGCCCGCGCACAGCTACGCCGTCGCGGTCTGCGGGGGAGTGGACGCCCTCGCCGTCACCCACCTCGACGCCCCGGCCCGCCACGGCGCCCTGCGCATCGCCACCGCCTACCGCACCCCCGACGGCCCGCTGCACCGCATCCCGGCCGCGCCGCCCGGCGACCTGCCACGCCGGCAGCGGCTCACCGAACGGCTGCTGACCGCCCGGCCGGATCGGTGGCGCACACCGGGCAGCGACCCGGGAGCCTGGACCGACGCGCTCTCCGAGACCCTCGCCGCACCCGTCGTCCTGGAGTCCTACGGGCCGACCGCCGCCGACAAGTCCGGGCCGCTCACCGGCCGCGCAGCGACCGGCGGGCGACGGGGAAGTCGAAGTAGGTGTCCGGAAACGTCTCCGGCGTGAAGGTGTAGTGCCACCACTCGTTCGGGTAGTTGACGAATCCGGCCCGCTCCAGACCTTCCTTGAGCAGCAGACGGTTGGCCCGCTGTTCGCCCGTGATCCGCGGATCGAGGGTGTGCGCCAGTGTGTCGAAGCAGTCGAAACCGGTGCCCATGTCCAGCGAGTTGTCCGGGAAGCGGGTCGCCGCCGGCCCGTAGCACGCGGAGAGCGGCTCACCGGGTACGTACGGCCGGGTGGGCGCCGCCGGCAGCCGCACCAGCGTCAGATCGAGCGTACTGCCCCTGCTGTGCCCCGACTTCTCCGCGATATAGCCGTCCCGGAACAGCACCGACTTCGCCACCCGGGGATAGAACTCCGCCTTCATCCGCTCGTCGTCCAGATCCTTCGCCCACGCCACGAAGTGGTTCACCGCGCGCTGCGGGCGGTAGCAGTCGTAGACCTTGAGGGAGTAGCCGCGCCGCAGGAACGCGCGCTGCGCCCGGTGCAGCGCCCGCGCCGCGTCCCGGGTCAGCAGACACATCGGCGCCCGGTAGCCGGTCACCGGCACGCCCAGGAAGTTGTGCGACGTGAAGTAGCGCATGTCCTGGAGGATCGTCGGATCGACCCGGCGCAGCGCGACGAACTCCTCAGGCGCCACCGGGTCCTTGGGCACACTGTGCCCCGCGAACGCGCCGGGGGCGTGCGCGGGCGGGGCGGCGCCGCCCGCGACGGCGGCGGAGGGCGGGGCGGTGACGGCCAACAGAGCGGCGGCGACGGCGAGGCCGCGCAACGCGGCGGGAAGTCTCGACATGGCCCCCGTCTACCAGCACCGCCGCGCCGAGGGAAGGCCCCCAACTCCTGAGCACGCCCAGGCATGTTCGGGCGACAGGCCCGCCGACCCGCCCCGCCCGCTACCGCTCCGCCTCCGCCGCGACCCCCCGCACCCGCACCGGATACCCCGCCGCGCTCCCGTCCTTCCGCTCCACGACCACCCGCCCGTCCTCCCAGCGCGACACGAAGCGCTCCACCCCCGGGCGCCGCCAGCCGTCCCCCGCGTCCGGCACCACCAGCCCGCCGCCGCGCCGCCCCGCCGCCGGCGCCCACACCTCCAGCTCCGTCCCCCCATCGGCCCCGGCCACCGGAATCACCGCCCCGGCCCGCGCCAGCACCGGTATCCGCGCCAGCGGTGCCTCCACCAGCACCTGCCCCGGCCCCTCATAGGCGCGCCCGGTCGCCGTGTCGTACCACCGCCCGCGCGGCAACCGCACCGACCGCCGCACCGCACCCGCCTCCAGCACCGGAGCCACCAGCAGCGCGTCCCCCAGCAAGAACGCGTCGTCGCAGTCCCGCAGCGCCCGGTCGCGCGGCGAGTTCCACCACACCGGCCTCACGTACGGCGCGCCCGTCAGCCGCGCCCACTGGCCCAGCGTGTCGAGATACGGCAGCAGCCGCGCCCGCTCCCGCAACGCCGCACGGGCATGCTCCAGCACCCGGGGCCCGTACTCCCACGGCTCCCGCCGCCCCGCCCGGAGCCCCGAACGGGTCCGGAACAACGGCAGATACGCGCCCAGTTGGAACCACCGCAGATACAACTCCGGCGACGGCGCCCCGGAGGATCCGCCGACATCCGGACCGCTGTACGGCACCCCGCACAGCCCCAGCCCCAGCACCAGCGACAGCGAAGCCGCCAGGCCCGGCCAGCCCCTCGCCACCTCCCCCGACCCGCTCCCCCCGTACCGCTGCGAACCCGCCCAGCCCGACCGCGAGAACACGAACGGCCGCTCGTGCGGACGCAGCGCGCACAGCCCCTCGTAGCCGGCCCGGGCCATCGCCAGCCCGTAGACGTTGTGCGCCTCCCGGTGGTCACCGCCCCGCCCCTCCAGCGCGTGCCGAGCCGACCGCGGCAGCGTCCGCTCACCGAACGCGGTGAACGAGACCGGCTCGTTCATGTCGTGCCAGAAACCCGAGAACCCCAGCGCCAGCCGCTCCTCGTACCACGCACCCCACCACGCCCGCACCCGCGCGTCGGTGAAATCCGGGAACACCGACTCGCCCGCCCACCCCACGCCCCGCACCTCGCGCCCGCGCGCGTCCCGCACGAAGGCACCGGCCGCCGCCCCGCCCTCGTACACCGCACCACCCGGCTCCGCCTTCACCGCCGGATCCACGACCGACACCAGCCGCACACCCCCCGCCCGCAACTCCCGTGCCAGAGCCGGCAGATCCGGATACCCCTCCCGGTCGACGGTGAAGGCCCGGTGCCCGTCGTGATGGTCGCCGTCCAGATGGACGGCGGACAGCGGCAGAGCACGCTCCCGGTATCCGGCGACCACCCGGCGCACCTCCGCCCCGCCACCCGAACCCCCGTGCGCGTGCTGATAACCCAGCGCCCAGCGGGGCGGCAGCGCGGGCGCACCGGTCAGCGCCGTCCAGCCCAGCAGGACCCGGGCCGGACTCCCCGCCAGCACCCAGTAGCGCAGCGGCCCGCCGTCCATCCGCACCTCGCACGTGCCGGGACGGTCGTGCCCGGAACCAGCCCCCTCCGCGCCCTCACGCAGAGCCACCCGCCCGTCCCAGGAATTGTCGTGAAAGACCAGATGCGTCCCGGCGTCCGCCACCACCATCTGCACCGGCATGGTCAGCGACAGCGGATCGTCACCCGGCTCGAAGGCGCCGCCCGGATCGGTGTTCCACAGCCGGTACACCCCGTCCCGCAGCCGCGGCCCGTGCGCCCGGCCGCCCAGCCCGAAGAACCGCGCGTCGGCCGCCACCTGCGAGCGCTGCACCCACCGCGACTCGCCGCACCCCGCCGGAGCGTCCTCCCCGCCGGTCCCGTCCGCCGACGGCGCCGTACGGTCCCACCACCGCGGCGGCAGCTCCCGCCGCAGCACCACACCCCCGGGCGTACGCACCTCCACCGCGCCGTACCGCGACACCGCGACCATCACCCGCTGGGAGACGACCCGCCAACCCCCCTCCCGGTCCGGCTCCAGCACCGCCCGCGCGTCCACCCCCGGACAGCCGCCGGCCAGCGCGTACGACGGCTCCGGCTGCGCACCGTCCCAGCCGCAGAACACCGCGCCGCCCGCCGCCACCCGCACCCGCAGGGACGACCGCGCGAAGTGGATCAGCCCGCCGCCCGGCTGCGGCTCGGCGCCGAGCGCGGCGCCCGGCACCCGCGCCCGCTCCGCCCCGCGCCCCGGCAACGCCAGCGCGTCCGCTCTGCGCCGCCGCCACGCCATCCGCACCGACCGCAGCCCCCGCACCGTCCCGACCATCCGTACCGACCGCACCAGATCCCGCCCGTTCATGCCGGTCAGCCTGCCATCACCGCCCCCGCTCGGCGGCCTCGTTCAACTGCCGTTCACCTGGGGGACGGCCACCCGGCCACCTCCCCGACGCCCACACCGCCGCACCCTGGCCGAAACCCCCCACCCGCGACCGGGCACCCCACCCACCCCTCATCCCCGAATGCGGGGCCCGCTCTGGTGCACGAGTCGATCACATGGCATCGTCCTGACAAGCCGTGTCACGCGCACTCGCCCACCCGCTGGGCCGGGAGACCCCCGCCGCCGTGCGCGCCCGACGCCCACGACGCGTACCGCCCGGGAGCCGCCACATGACCACCGCACCGCAGTCCGCCCACCAGCCGGAACCCCTCTGGCAGCCCGGCCCGGACCGTATCGCCGGCGCACAGGTCACCCGCTTCCACACCTGGGCCGCCGCCCACCACCAGGCGCCCGCCCCCACCCCCGGCGACCCCGCCGCGAGCTACGCCGCCCTGCACCGCTGGTCCGTCGACGAACTGCCCCGCTTCTGGCAGGCCACCGCCGAATGGTTCGACGTCCGCTTCACCACCCCCTACGAAACGGTCCTCGCCGACCGCGCCATGCCCGGCGCCCGCTGGTTCCCCGGCGCCACCCTCAACTACGCCGAGCACGCCCTGCGCGCCGCCGAGGACCCGGCCCGCGCCGACACCCCCGCCCTGCTCCACGTAGACGAGACCCACGAACCCACCCCCGTCACCTGGCGGACGCTCCGCGCGCAGGTCGGGTCGCTGGCCGCCGCACTCCGCCGCCTCGGCGTCCGCCCCGGCGACCGCGTCAGCGGCTACGTCCCCAACATCCCGCAGGCCGTCGTCGCCCTCCTGGCCACCGCCGCGGTCGGCGGCGTATGGACCTCCTGCGCCCCCGACTTCGGCGCCCGCAGCGTGCTGGACCGCTTCCAGCAGGTCGAACCGGTCGTCCTGTTCACCGTCGACGGCTACCGCTACGGCGGCAAGGAACACGACCGCCGCGACACCGTCGCCGAACTCCGCGCCGAACTGCCCACCCTCCGCGCCGTCGTCCACATCCCCCTGCTCGGCACCCCCGCCCCCGAAGGCGCCCTGAACTGGTCGGACCTGACCACCGGCGACACCGAACCGGTCTTCGAACAGGTCCCCTTCGACCACCCCCTCTGGGTCCTGTACTCCTCCGGCACCACCGGCCTGCCCAAGGCCCTCGTCCAGTCCCAGGGCGGCATCCTCCTCGAACACCTCAAACAGACCGGCCTGCACTGCGACCTCGGCCCCGACGACCGCTTCTTCTGGTACACCTCCACCGGCTGGATGATGTGGAACTTCCTCGTCGCCGGCCTCCTGGTGGGCGCCACGATCGTCCTCTACGACGGCAGCCCCGGCCACCCCGACATCTCCGCCCAATGGCGGGTCGCCGAACGCACCCGCACCACCGTCTTCGGGACCTCCGCCGCCTACGTCATGGCCTGCCGCAAAGCCGGCATCCACCCCGCCCGCGACCTCGACCTCTCCACCGTCACCTGCGTCGCGACCACCGGCTCCCCGCTCCCGCCCGACGGCTTCCGCTGGCTGCACGACAGCTTCGCCGAGAGCGGCGCCGACCTGTGGACGGCCTCCGTCAGCGGCGGCACCGACGTCTGTAGCTGCTTCGCCGGCGCCGTCCCCACCCTCCCCGTCCACATCGGCGAACTCCAGGCCCCGTGCCTGGGCACCGACCTCCAGGCATGGGACCCCCAGGGCAAGCCCGTCACCGACGAGGTCGGCGAACTCGTCGTCACCAACCCCATGCCGTCCATGCCCCTCCACTTCTGGAACGACCCCGACGGCAGCCGCTACCACGACAGCTACTTCGACATGTACCCCGGAGTCTGGCGGCACGGCGACTGGATCACCCTCACCTCCCGGGGCAGCGTCATCATCCACGGCCGCTCCGACTCCACCCTCAACCGCCAAGGCGTGCGCATGGGCTCCGCCGACATCTACGAAGCCGTCGAACGGCTCCCCGAGATCCGCGAATCCCTCGTCATCGGCCTCGAACTCCCCGACGGCGGCTACTGGATGCCCCTCTTCGTCCACCTCGCCCCCGGCGCCACCCTCGACGACGCCCTGCGCACCCGCATCAAACGCACCATCCGCGAACAGCTCTCCCCCCGCCACGTCCCCGACGACATCATCGAAGCCCCCGGCGTACCGCACACCCTCACCGGCAAGCGCATCGAAGTCCCCGTCAAACGCCTCCTCCAGGGCACCCCCCTCGAAAAGGCCGTCAACCCCGGCTCCGTGGACAACCTCGAACTGCTCCGCTTCTACGAGCGCATCGCCCACGACCGCGCGAACTGAAGCCCCTCCGGCGGCCCCCCAGGCCCTCACCCGCCGCCGGGACCGCCATTGTCAGACCCCCCGATTACTCTCGGTGACGGGTGATGCGCGCTGCGCGCATCCCACCGAGGGGGAGTCATGACAGCCACATCCCGGCCCACCGACCACACCGGCGCCCACCACCCGCTGCGCCGCGAAGTCCCCAGCACCGCCGCCGTCCTGGCGGACGAACGGGACTTCGCGGCCATGCGCCGCTACCGCACCTTCCCGTTCGACGACCACCGCACCTACCTCCACCACATGGAGACGCTGCTGCGCACCCTCGCCACCCAGGGCGTGCACACCACCCTCAGCCTCTTCGACCCGGCCGCCTACGAACAGTTCTGCACCGACCTCGCCCTCGACCCCGACGACCCCACCAGCCGCACCCGCTACACCGCCGAACTCGCCTGCACCGGCCCGACCCTGCCCTACGCCGGCGAGCCGCTGACCCACCTGCTTCCCTTACTCGTCGAAGAGGCCGACCGCCGGGCGACCTGGGACCACGCCTCCACCCTCCTCGCCCGCGCAGGCGACTGCGAGGAATGCGGCGAAAACCTCGCCCGCGCCGCCTTCACCCGCGCCACCGACGCCGTCCGCCAACTCCTCCAAGCCCTCGGCGCCGGCACCCACCACCTCGTGTGCAGCATCCCGGCGGGCGAACCGTCCCTCCTGGCCGTCCTGCACGCCACCGCCCCCGACGGCGGCCCGCTCCAACTCTCCGAAACCCAGGCCCTCGTCTTCTGCACGGTCCTCGCCGCCGGCCTCGCCCTGCACACCCCCGGCGGCCTCGTCTCCCGCACCACCGACAACACCACCGGCACCCCACACGACGCACCCCGCGACACCGTCCGCGGCTGGTCCCTGCGCGACGCCTGGCCCCACGCCCTCACCGCCGCCCAGGTCTTCACCGCCTACTGCACCGACGCCGACACCGGCGAACCGATCCCACCCGAGCACGGCGTCGACTACGCCCCCGGCCTCCCCCTCACACCCCCACCCGACCCCCACCGCCACCGCTGACGACGAACGGCCGCCCCGCCACAAGGGCGGGACGGCCATCAAGCCTCCTACGGCGCACCGCGCCGCACAGGATCACTCCCCGGAGAGCACCGCCTGCGCGGCCGCCCGCGCGTCCTCGGCGGTGTCCGTGGCACGCGCCGCGGCCGCCGCCCGCTCACACTGCGCCAGCGTGTGCTTCGACAGCGTCGACCGCACATACGGAATCGACGCCGCACCCATGGAAAGGCTGGTGACACCCAGACCCGTCAGCACACACGCCAACAGCGGATCGGAGGCCGCCTCACCACACACACCACAGCTCTTGCCCTCGGCCTTCGCCGCCTCGGCCGAGAGGGCCACCAGATCCAGCAGCGCCGGCTGCCACGGATCCTGCAGACGCGACACAGCGCCCACCTGACGGTCCGCCGCGAAGGTGTACTGCGCCAGGTCGTTGGTGCCCAGCGACAGGAACTCCACCTCCTGGAGGATCGAACGCGCCCGCAGCGCGGCCGACGGAATCTCCACCATCGCGCCGAACTTCGCCCGCAGCCCGGCCTCCCGGCACGCGTCCGCGAACGCCTTCGCGTCGGTCCGGTCCGCCACCATCGGGGCCATGACCTCAAGGTAGACCGGCAGCCCCTCGGCCGCCTTGGCGAGCGCCGTGAGCTGCGTACGCAGCACATCGGGGTGGTCCAGCAGCGTCCGCAGCCCCCGCACACCCAGCGCCGGATTCGGCTCGTCGGCCGGCGTCAGGAAGTCCAGCGGCTTGTCGGCCCCGGCATCCAGCACCCGCACCACGACCCGGCCCTCGGGGAAGGCCTCCAGCACCTTGCGGTACGCCTCGACCTGCTTGTCCTCGGACGGCGCCTTGGAGCTGTCGTCCAGGAAGAGGAACTCGGTCCGGAACAGCCCGACACCCTCCGCCCCGGCCTCGACCGCGGCCGGCACATCCGCCGGACCGCCGACGTTCGCCAGCAGCGGCACCTTGTGCCCGTCGGAGGTGGCCCCCGGACCGGACGACGACGCCAGCGCCGCCCTCCGCTCCGCCGCGGCCCGCTCCAGCGACGCCCGCTTCTCCGCACTCGGGTCGACGAAGACCTCACCGGTACTGCCGTCGACGGCGATGACCGTGCCCTCGGCCAGCTCACCCGCACCCGGCAGCGCCACCACGGCCGGCACCCCCAGCGCCCGCGCGAGAATCGCGCTGTGGCTGGTCGGCCCGCCCTCCTCCGTCACGAACCCGAGCACCAGCGCCGGGTCCAGCAGCGCCGTGTCGGCCGGCGCCAGATCCCGCGCGATCAGCACATAGGGCTCGTCACTGTCGGGCACACCCGGCATCGGCACGCCCAGCAGCCGGGCGACGATACGGTTCCGCACGTCATCGAGGTCGGCGACCCGGCCGGCGAGGTACTCCCCGGCCCCGGCGAGCAGCGCCCGATAGGCGGCGAACGCGTCGTAGACCCCACGTTCGGCGGTGCTGCCGACGGCGATCCGCCGATCGACATCCGCCATCAGCTCCGGGTCCTGAGCCATCATCGCCTGGGCTTCCAGGACGGCCTGCGCCTCGCCGCCCGCGAGGTTGCCCCGCGCGATCAGGTCGGCGGCCACGGCTTCCACGGCCTGGCGGGCACGCCCCTGTTCGCGCTCCGCCTCGTCCGCCGGAACCTGCTTGGCCGGCGGTTCGAGAACCGCCGTGCCCATGTGCCGCACCTCGCCGATGGCCACACCGTGGCTCACGCCGACGCCTCGCAGCGTTGTCTCCATTTCACCCGTCTCCGGTTGATGCGGCGGCCGGTGCCGCCGCGGTGGATGTCGTACCTGCCGTCCGCCCGGACGGCGCCCGGCTACTGCCAGGTGAAGAGCGTGTCGCCCGACTTGATGTCGCCGTCCTCGCGGACCTCGCCGAGGGAGTCGGCGGTCGCCTCCAGCGCGACGACGGGGCACACCGGCGACTTGCCGGCCTCCTCGACGGCGGCCGGGTTCCAGCGCACGACGGCCTGGCCGCGCTGCACCGTGTCGCCCTTGTTGACGAGCAATTCGAAGCCCTCGCCGTTGAGCTGGACGGTGTCGATACCGAGGTGCGTCAGCACACCGTGACCGGAGGCGTCGACGACGACGAACGCGTGCGGGTGGAGAGAAACAACGACGCCGTCCACGGGCGCGTATGCCTCGGACGGCTCACGAACCGGATCGATGGCGGTACCGGGGCCCACCATCGCTCCGGAGAACACCGGATCGGGCACAGCCTCGAGTCCGATGGCGCGTCCGGCGAGCGGGGACGTCACGGTGGTCATGGGAAGCCTCCCAGGGGTGGAGATTCATCAGGCCGCCGTCACTACCTGTCCTGGACGGCGCACCGTTCAGAAGCGTAAGTCATAAGAATCGACGGTTCCGCATGAGCGACACCGGGCGAGAGCCCCCCGCCCGCGCCGAATCGATTTGCCTCGCCCGCCGCGGTGGTTGTACTGTCTGAGACCTGCCCCGGACAGCCAGGACGCAAGCAACTTGCGGCCAGGAGACAGCGGGCGGCACTCCTCAGAATCCCGATCGAGATTCTCGAATCGTGCGTTTCCGTATGCCTACGGAAAAGCGGTGGTTCGAAAGCCCGAAACGGCCTGATAGAGTGTGGAACACAGAAGGGAAGCGCCCGGAGGAAACCCGAGAGGGAATCCAAAGGAAGCGTCCGTTCCTTGAGAACTCAACAGCGTGCCAAAAGTCAACGCCAGATATGTTGATACCCCGTCCACCTCGGTGGATGAGGTTCCTTT
>NZ_JBVIHH010000006.1:352888-360625 GCF_055570395.1 Streptomyces sp. NPDC031210 | reverse complement strand
ACCCCCCCCCCCCCCCCTCCCCCCCCCCCCACCCCCCCCCCACCCCCCCCCCACCCCCCCCCCCCCCCCCCCCCCCCCCCCCCCCCCCCCGGGGCCGGCGCCGGGGGGGCGTGCCGGCCGGGGCCTGGACGGCGGGCGGCCTCGGGGCAGGCCGCCGCTGTCCACCTGTCCAGGCCGGTCGGGTGGTTTCGCCGCGGGCGGTTACGAACCGCCGGTCACAGGTCCAGGCCGGTCAGGACCAGGACCCGCTCGTAGGTGTAGTCGTCCATGGCGAAGCGCACGCCCTCGCGGCCCACGCCCGACTGCTTGACGCCGCCGTAGGGCATCTGGTCGGCGCGGTAGGACGGCACATCGCCGATGATCACGCCGCCGACCTCCAGCGCGCGGTGGGCGCGGAAGGCGGTCTGCAGGTCGTGGGTGAACACGCCCGCCTGGAGGCCGTACTTGGAGTCGTTGACGGCGTCGAACGCCTCCTTCTCGCCGTCGGCCTTGGTGACGGTCAGCACCGGGCCGAAGACCTCCTCGCAGGCGAGGGTGGTGTCGGCGGGCACGTCGGCGAGCACGGTCGGGGCGTAGGAGGCGCCGTCCCGCTTGCCGCCGGCGAGCAGTTGCGCGCCGCGCTGGACGGCCTCGTCCACCCACGTCTCGACGCGCTTGGCGGCGTCCTCGCTGACCAGCGGGCCGACCTCGGTGGCGTCGTCGGAGGGGTCGCCGGTGACCTGCGCCTCGACGGCCGCGACGATCTTGGGGATCAGGCGGTCGTAGACGGTGGCGTCGGCGATCACCCGCTGGACGGAGATGCAGGACTGGCCGCCCTGGTAGTTGGAGAAGGTGGCGATGCGCTGCGCCGCCCAGTCCAGGTCCGCCTCGGAGGAGAAGTCGGCGAGGACGACGGCCGCGCCGTTGCCGCCGAGCTCCAGGGTGCAGTGCTTGCGGGGCACCGAGTCCAGGATGGCGTAGCCGACCTTCTCGGAGCCGGTGAAGGAGACGACGGGCAGGCGCTCGTCCTGGACGAGGGCCTCCATCCGGTCGTTGGGGACCGGCAGGATCGACCAGGAGCCGGCCGGCAGGTCGGTCTCGGAGAGCAGCTCGCCGAGGATCAGGCCGGACAGCGGGGTGGCCGGGGCCGGCTTGAGCAGGATCGGGGCGCCGGCCGCGATGGCCGGGGCGATCTTGTGGGCGCAGAGGTTCAGCGGGAAGTTGAACGGCGCGATGCCCAGGACCGTGCCGCGCGGGAAGCGGCGGGTCAGCGCGAGCCGGCCGGCGCCGCCCGCGTCGGTGTCCAGGCGCTGCGCGTCGCCGCCGTTGAAGCGGCGGGCCTCCTCGGCCGCGAAGCGGAACACGGACACGGCACGGCCGACCTCGCCGCGCGCCCACTTCATGGGCTTGCCGTTCTCGGCGGAGATCAGCCGGGCGATCTCCTCGGTGCGCTCCACCAGACGGCGCTGTACGTGGTCCAGGGCGGCGGCCCGCACGTGGGCGGGGGTCGCGGCGAACTCGGCCTGGACGGCGACGGAGGCGGCGACGGCCTCCTCGACCTGCTCCTCGGTGGGGACGCTCACCGTGCCGACGAGACGTCCGTCCCAGGGGGAGGTGACATCGAAGGTGGCCTCGCCGGTGGCCTTGCGGCCGGCGAGCCAAAAGGCGGTGGGGGCTGCATCAGTGTGGATCGGCACAGTGGATCCCGGCCCTTCCGAAGTGGTGGGTGGTGCGCATGGCTCTGCTCTGGGAGCGGCGCCGCCTGTCAATGCGTGGCGTTGTCGGATGCGCTCGGCTCTGTCCCACCGTAGGGGTGCGGCGGCGTTGTGGCGTTTGTCCGAAGCGGCGTAATGCCGCGGCGCGTCTCTCCGGTGTGGAGGGGCGGGGCGGGTGCGCGGGGTCTGCGGCGTACCCGGCGGCTCCTCGCGCGGCCGTACGGCTCACCCGTCCCGGTCGTCCCCCTCGTCCCGCTCGTCCGGCCCGGCGCTCATTCGTCCTGCGGCGCCGAGGTCGCCTTCAGGGCCAGCCACAGTTCCATCCGCACGTCCGCGTCGTCCAGCGAGCGGCCCAGGATCTCCTCCACGCGCCGCATGCGGTAGCGCAGGGTGTGGCGGTGGACGCCCAGGTCGGCGGCGGCGGCGTCCCACTGGCCGTGCCGGGACAGCCAGGCGCGCAGCGACGCCACCAGGTCGCCGCGGCCGGTCGCGTCGTGCTCGCGCAGGGCGCGCAGCAGTCCGTCGGCGAAGGCGCGGACGGCGTCGTCGGCGAGCAGCGGCAGGACGGAGCCGGCCGCCACGTCCTCGTGCTCGACCAGGGCGCGGCCGCGCCGGCGGGCGACGGACAGGGCCTGTTCGGCCTGGCGGTAGGCGGTGGCGGCGGCCGTCGGGCCGGTCGGCGCGGACAGTCCGGCGGCGAGTCCGCCGGCGCCGCGGCCGGCCTCGGCCCGGGCGGCGCGGCCCCGGGGCCGCGGCCGCTCCCCGAAGCGGGCCTCGGCCGCCGCGGCGAACTCCGCGCAGGCGTCGGCGGCCGCACCGCCGTCCGCGACCAGCGCGATCAGGCGGCTGCCGTCCGGGACGGCGAGCACCGCCTCGCCGGTCCTGGCGGCGGCGGAGTCCATGGCGTCGGCGAGCGCGTCCAGGACGGCGGGGGACGCGCCGGGGGCGGCCGGCGCCGCGCCGTCGTCGTCGCCGGCGACGGGCTCGGCGACCACCACCCGGAACGGGGCGTCCAGCAGCCCGCCGTAGAGCCGGCCGGCGACCGCCCGCGCGTGGTCCGGCTCGCCGGCGAGCAGCATCTTCAGCACCGCGGCGCCCAGCCGCTGCTCGGCGTCCTGGAGGGCCCGGGAGCGTTCGGTGGTCAGGGTGAGCAGCGCGACGGCGGAGTGCACGGCGTAGCGCTCCGCCGTGCCCAGCGGGGCGCCGGTGCCGACCGCGAGGACGCCGCGGGCCCGGCGGCCGGTGCCCAGCGACTGCAGTTCGACGCGGTCGTCGCCGTCGGTGTCGCTGACGACGGAGCTGGCGGGGGCGGGGCGCTCGCGCAGCCGGCCGACGTCGTCGGCGAGGCGGGCGGCGCGGCGGGCCGCCCAGTCGGGGGCGGCGGCCACCACGGCGCCCGAGGCGTCGTACAGGGCGGCCCAGCCGTTGAGGTGCGCGGCCAGCCGGGCCAGCAGCTCGGCGGGGCCCTCGGCGCTGAGCGCGGCCCGGGTCAGCTCCCGCTGCGCCTCGAAACCGGCGGTCACCGCGCGGTACTGGTCGGCGGCGACGGCCGCCGAGACGGCCTTGCTGATCGCGATGAACGGCGTCCGGCGGGGCACCCCCAGCAGCGGGAGGTTCTCCTGCCGGGCCGCCTCGACCAGGGCGGCCGGAGCCTCCTCGTAGTTGACGCCGACCGCGAAGCCCAGCCCGACGACGCCGGCCCCGGCGACCCGCCGCACGTACCGGCGGGTGGCCTCGGCGTCCTCCGCGTCCAGCTTCAGCGCGGTGATGAGCAGCAGCTCGCCGCCCTCCATGTAGGGCACCGGGTCGATCAGCTCGCTGGCGTGCGCCCAGCGCACCGGAACATCGAGCCGTCCCTCGCCCGCGAGCACGGTCAGCTTGAGCGCGGTGTGGTTGACCAGGGAAGCGAGGGTGTGCGGCATGGGACCTTCGGTTGCGACGTCGGTGCGGGAGGGGCGCGGGGCGGCGGGTGCCGGGTGACTTTTCGCCGTCGCGTACGAACGACTACTCCCGATTGTGCCTCAGTGGCGGGTTTCGGGGACACCCTCCGGGCGGCTTCGCCCGGAGGCGCTCCGGCGGCCCGCCGAGCCCCTCAGCCCCGTCAGCCCCTCAGCCCCTCAGTCCCGCAGATCCACCAGCACCGGAGGCGCGTGTTCGCCCTGTACGGAGGTCACCGACAGCACCGCGTGACCGGCCGGGACGGAGTTGGCGAGGTCGGAGGCCGACCAGCGTTCGCGTTCGACGGTGCGGACGGTGACGGCCTTGGCGGTGGCGGCCTTGCCGGTGACGAGGTGGCGGAAGACGTGGAACGCCTTCATCGCGGCGCCCTCCGCGATGACCTGACGATCCGTCACATCGCGGGTCTCGACCCACTCCTTGCCCCACACCTCGGCGAACCGCGCCCCGTCCCACGTCGTCACGCCCGCGAACGCCATCCGGCAGCCGACCGCCCCCAGCAGGGCGCTGCGCAGCGCGTCGGGCACGTCGTCCAGCGAGCGCAGGGTCAGCACCGCGCCGGCGTTCGCCGAGCGCAGCCGCTGGAGGCCGCGCAGCGCCTCGGCGGTGATGGTGTGCGCGGCCTCGTCGAGCACCAGGCAGGCGAACAGCGAACGGTCGGTGCGGGCCACGGCGCACTCGGTGAACTGCGCCAGGACCAGCCGCGCCAGGATGCGCGACGCCTCGGCGTGGCCGCGCTCGGGCAGCTCGATACGGACCCGCAGCGGGTGGTCCAGGGCGCGCAGGGAGACCTGCTTGGTGCGGCCGGTGGGGTCGAAGTAGCCGGCGAAGGCGGGCCGGTCGAGCAGCGCGATGCGGTCGGCGAGCAGCACTCCGACATCGCCGGCCCGCTCCGACTGCCGGGCGCGGGCGTCGAGTTCGCGCAGCAGGGTGTGGGCGCCGGCGTCCTCCAGGGCGCCGCGCAGCGCGGTCAGCGCGGTGGGCGCGCCGTCGAGGAGTTCGCGCAGTTCGGGGACGGCGGGGAAGCGGTCGTGGGCGGCCCGGAAGGGGCCGAGCAGTTGGGCGAGCGCGGTCGCGGCGCGGCGGCTGTCGCCGCCGGGAAGCTGCTCGGCGAGGTCGCCGACGAGCGCCTCGGCCAGGATTCCGGCGGCCTCGTCCGGGTCGGTGGTGCCGCCGTAGAGGTCGAGGTCGCACCGCGGGTCGGGGCGGCCGATCGTGACGACGACGTCGAAGGCGTCGGCCGGCCCGAGGTCGGCGCCGGCGGGGCCGACGGCGACGACCGCGCCCTGTCCGGCGAGCGCCTGGAGGCACATCGACTCCACCACCGGCTTGACGACCCGGGTGGTCTTTCCGCTGCCGGAGGGTCCGACGGCGAGCAGCGAGGTGCCCAGGACGCCCGGCTCCAGGGCGCATCCGGCACCGCGGTGCCGGTAGGGGTTGCGCGGGTGGTCGGCGGCCGTACCGATGCGGACCTGGCGGGCCAGCAGGTCGTGGCGGGCGGTCCTGCGGACCAGGTCGCGCCGTCCCGAGGGGTGCGCGCAGGCCGCCGCGCCGTGGCGCAGCACGGTGTCGGTGAAGGAGGCGAGGGAGTTCTTGCCGGCCCGCACGGACTGCCAGGCCCGTTCGATCCTGGCGACGTCCACGTCGTTCATCCGGCCGGCGCGGGCCTCGGCGGCCAGCTTGTCGGCCGCGTCGTGGGCGCCGCCGGCGCGCAGCTCGGGCCACTGCGCGCGGTCCGCGGCGGGCGCGGGGGCGGCGGTGGGGGCGCGGTCGCGCAGGCGGCGCAGGAGGGGGGCCGCGCAGCGGCGGACGAGTTCGGGCCAGCGGCCGAGGCGGCCGAAGACGACGGCGAGCAGGGCCAGGAACAGCCCGTAGTAGAGGTAGGTGGCCCAGACGAAGACCATGTGGTCGCCGCCGGGCGCGCGCCAGGAGTCCGGTGTGAGCAGCAGCAGCGGCCACATCCAGTAGCTGCCGAGGTAGTTGTTCCACAGCAGCGACCACAGCAGCCAGCCGCACAGGAAGGAGATCACCGCACCGCTGACCAGTTGCCGGGCGGGCACCCGGTCGGGCTCCTCGGCGGGCCGGGGCCGGTGGCCGTACGTCCAGATGCCGGGGGCGGCGGCCGGGCGCGGGGTCCGCAGCCATCCCAGCAGCGGCGGTTCGGCGGCGGCGCCGGCGGGGGGCGTGGCGGGCATCGCGGGCGGCGCGGCGGGCGGTGGCGGGGCGGCCGGGGCGGACCCCGCCGTGGCGTCCGGCGTGGCGTGCCGCCCGGTGGCCGGCGGCCGGGTCGGTGCGGCGGGGTGCGGCACGGTGGGTTCGGGCCGGCCCGCCCCGTCCGGTGGCGGGGAAGCGGTGTGCGGTGCGTCGTGCGTGCCCTCGGTGTCCATCGGGTGCCCTTGTCCCCCTTGAGCCGTGAAGCCGTGCTCTTCAGCCGTGATCTTGCGCTGCGGCGCCGCCGTTCAATCTACTGGCCGCGCGCCGCCGCTATGTCCGGTGCGGACAACGCAACACGCGCACTTCTCCCGAACGGAACATGCCAGACCCGGCCGGCCGCCCCTAGCCTGCGAGGACAACTCATCTTCACGTGTCTGTTCCACCCCCAGGAGACTGCCATGACCGAACTGTCCGGAGGCCCCGCCCTCCCCCAGGAGCGTCGCGTCGTCACCGCGATCCCCGGCCCGAAGTCGCAGGAGCTGTGGGCCCGCAAGCAGGCCACGGTGGCAGCCGGTGTCGGGGCCGTCCTGCCCGTCTTCGCCAAGCGCGCGGGCGGCGGAATCCTCCAGGACGTGGACGGCAACTCCCTGATCGACTTCGGCTCCGGCATCGCGGTCACCTCGGTCGGCAACAGCGCCGAGGCCGTGGTGCGCCGCGCCACCGCGCAGCTCGCCGACTTCACCCACACCTGTGTGATGGTCACGCCGTACGAGCCGTACATCGAGGTCTGCGAGCAGCTCGCCGAGCTGACCCCCGGTGACCACGCCAAGAAGTCCGCGCTGTTCAACTCCGGCGCCGAGGCCGTGGAGAACGCCGTCAAGGTGGCCCGCGCGTACACCAAGCGCCAGGCGGTCGTCGTCTTCGACCACGGCTACCACGGCCGGACGAACCTGACGATGGCCCTGACGTCGAAGAACATGCCGTACAAGAACGGCTTCGGCCCGTTCGCGCCGGAGGTCTACCGCGTGCCGGTGGCCTACCCCTACCGCTGGCTGACCGGCCCGGAGAACTGCGCGCAGGAGGCCGCCGAGCAGGCCATCTCGCAGATCACCAAGCAGATCGGCGCGGACAACGTCGCGGCGATCATCATCGAGCCGCTCCTGGGCGAGGGCGGCTTCATCGAGCCGGCCAAGGGCTTCCTGCCCGCCATCGCGAACTTCGCGAAGGAGAACGGCATCGTCTTCGTCGCCGACGAGATCCAGTCCGGCTTCTGCCGCACCGGCCAGTGGTTCGCGTGCGAGGACGAGAACATCGTCCCGGACCTCATCACGACGGCCAAGGGCATCGCGGGCGGTCTGCCGCTGGCCGCCGTCACCGGCCGCGCCGAGATCATGGACGCCGCGCACGCGGGCGGTCTGGGCGGCACCTACGGCGGTAACCCGGTGGCCTGCGCCGCGGCGCTCGGCGCGATCGAGACGATGCGCGAGCTGGACCTGAACGCCAAGGCGCGCCGGATCGGCGAGGTCATGAAGGCACGCCTGGGGGCGATGGCGGAGAAGTTCGACATCATCGGCGAGGTTCGCGGCCGCGGCGCGATGATCGCGATCGAGCTGGTCAAGTCCGGTTCCAAGGAGCCCAACCCGGAGGCGACCGGCGCGCTCGCCAAGGCGTGCCACCAGGAGGGCCTGCTGGTGCTGACGACCGGTACGTACGGCAACGTGCTGCGTTTCCTGCCGCCGCTGGTCATCGGCGAGGACCTGCTCAACGAGGGTCTGGACATCATCGAGGCGGCGTTCGCGGGCCTGTAGGACGGCGGACGAACCGGGGCGGGGGGGGGGGGGGGGGGGGGGGGGGGGGGCCGGGGGGTTCCATCTTTTTTCCGCGGTCCATGGGGAGCGGGAGGCGTGCGGTGCGTTCCTTGCCTTCCTGCCGG
>NZ_JBVIHH010000006.1:221472-352878 GCF_055570395.1 Streptomyces sp. NPDC031210 | reverse complement strand
GGCGCCTGCCTCACCTCCTCTCTCTACCCCTCCCCCCCCCCTCCCCCCCCCCCCCCCCCCCCCCCCCCCCCCCCCCCCCCCCCCCCCCCCCCCCCCCCCCCCCCCCCCCCCCCCCCCCCGCGCCCGTTTTCCCGGCATGGCCGGAGGAACGCGGACGCGCGTAGCTGGTCACTTCCGGTGAAGAAGATGTGGGGGGCCGATGGCGGCCGGGTGATCCCGCTGTCCGGTGCGCTCGCGGTGCCGTACGGTTTTCGCAGATGAGAGAAACACCCCGCCCGCAGGGGACTGCGGGCGACGCCCGGTCGGCGCTTCCCCGGCTTCGACCAGGCCGTGCCCTCGCGCACGACACCGGAGCCCCTGTAATGGGGGTCTCCGGGAATCCTCACCGATCGGATGTCCGCCCGCCCCACACCCCCCGGGGCGCGCGGGACACCGGTCAGCACGGCCGCCTCGGAACCACCCCCCCTGTTCCGAGGCGGCCGGCTCCCTTTTCCGGCCGCCGCCGCTTCCCACCGTTCTTACGGTTCCTACGGCCCCCAGGGCTCCTGCGACCCGCCGGTTCTCCCGGCCGGGGCGGCCGTCCGCGCGTCTCCTGCGCCAGGGTCGGCGTGCTCAGCGCCCTGATGTTCGCCGTGCTCACCTGGCAGGTGGCGGTCGGCGGCCCGCTGCGTGTCCTGGACGAGCGGCTCGGCCGCGCCGTCGCCGCGCACCCGGCCCAGCCCTCGGGGTTCGCCGAGTTCCTCGCCGACCTCGGCAACACGGTCGTGGCGCTGCCGGTGCTGCTGGCCGTCGCCGTGGGCACCGCGTGGGCGTCGTGGCGCGGAAGTCGATGCGGTCGGGGAAACCCTGGAAGCCGGGAAGGCCGCGGCGACGGCGCCGCTACCGGTGGACGGGACGGGCGCGGGTGGCTGCCACCGCTCGCCGCACTGCTCGCCCTGGCGGCGGTGCCGGCGCTCGTCGTCCCGCTCAAGCTGTGGCTCGCCCGGCCGGGACCGCCCCGGATGGCGGGCGGCGGGCACGACGGCTTCTATCCGTCGGGCCACGGCGCGACGGCCGCGGTGGCGTACGGCGCGGCCGCGCTCCTGCTGCTGACGTACCGTCAGGCCCGGCGCCGGACGGGCCGTCCGGCCCGCGCGCGCCTCGTCCTGACGGTCTGTGTCGTCCTGCTCAACCTCGGCGTCGGAGCCGGTCTGGTGCGCCAGGGTTACCACTGGCCGCTGGACGTGCTGGGCAGTTGGTGCCTGGCCGGGGTGGTGCTGGCGGTCTGGGGCGCGGTGTGCGGGTCGGTGTGGGGCGCGGCGGCGGGCAGCGGCGGGCCGGGCCGCGGCAAGGAGTCGCGTACGCCGGATCCGGGCGGCGGCTAGGCGGACTACCTCGGTACGCGGCGCCGGGCGCCGCCCCTACTCCCCCGCGCTACCGCGCCCTCGACTCCCCCGCCAGCGAGGCCGCCGCCTCGTGCATCGCCAGTTCCAGGACGCGCGGATCGGTGAGGGTACCGCTGCCGTCGGGTGGGATGAGCCAGCGGACGCCGCCGGCGGCCCGGCCGGGGTAGGGCACGACGATCCAGGTGCCGCGCCCGGCGCCGCGTACGCCGGTGCCCAGCCAGCGGGTGGCCGTGCCGGGTGGGACGAAGAAGCCCACCCGGGATTCCCCGAAGTCGGACAGGACGGGGCCGGGGCGGTCGATGACGTGGGTGAGCACGTCCAGGGTCGGGTAGCCGAGGGTGCCGTCGAGGATGAGTACGTCCCAGAGGCCGCCGGCGGGCAGGAGCGTGACCCCGAGGGGGTCGCGCTCCCATTCCCGCCGGCAGGCCCAGGGGTCGGGTGCCGCCGAAACCAGCCACTGCACTGCCTTGTTGGCCCCCGCGGCGCTCATGTCGCTCCCTCGCTCTCCCGGCCCGGTCGGGCCGCTTCGGGGGAGAGCGCGCGGGGGCGGCATCCTTACACGGGTTGGGAGCCTTTTCCGGCGGCCCGCGGACCGCCCCTCCCGCCGCGCTAGCTGTCGAAGCCCAGGCCCACCTTGTCCATGGCCTTCAGCCACAGGTTGCGGCGCCCGCCGCGGGTATCGGCGCGGGTCATCGACCACTGCGTGATGCCGATACCGGCCCAGCGCAGCGGCTCCGGCGGGAAGGGCAGCGGCTTGCTGCGGACCATCTCCAGCTCGGTGCATTCGGTGCGCTCGCCGCTGAGCAGGTCGAGCATCACCTCGGCGCCGAAGCGGGTCGCGCCGACGCCCAGGCCGGTGTAGCCGGCGGCGTAGGCGACCCGGCCGGTGTGCGCGGTGCCGAAGAAGGCGGAGAAGCGGGCGCAGGTGTCGATGGCGCCGCCCCAGGTGTGGCTGAAGCGCAGGCCCTCCAACTGCGGGAAGCAGCGGAAGAAGTGCCGGGCGAGCTTCTCGTACGTGGCCGGGTGCTGGTCGTATTCGGCGCGCACCCCGCCGCCGTAGCGGTAGACGATGTCGTAGCCGCCCCACAGGATGCGGTTGTCGGCGGTGATGCGGAAGTAGTGGAAGTGGTTGTTGCTGTCGGCCAGGCCCTGGCGGTTCTTCCAGCCGATGGCGTCGAGCTGGTCGTCGGAGAGCGGCTCGGTCATCAGGGCGTGGTCGTAGACCGGGACGATGTACGGGCGGACCCTGCGCACCAGGGAGGGGAACGCGTTGGTGCCGAGTGCGACGTGGCGGGCGAAGACGCGTCCGTAGGGGGTGCGGACGGCCATGCCCACCCCCTCGGAGGCCAGGGAGGTGGCGCGGGTGCGCTCGTAGACGCGCACGCCGAGGTCGAGGCAGGCTCTCTTCAGGCCCCAGGCCAGGCGGGCCGGGTTGAGCATGGCGACGCCGTCGCGGTCCCACAGTCCGGCGCGGAAGGTCGGCGAGTCGACCTCGGCGCGCAGGGCGTCCTGGTCGAGGAAGGTGTGGCGGTCCAGGCCCAGCTCGGTGGCGGCCCGGGCGGCTTCCTGGAGTTCGGCGACCTGGTGGGGCTCGGTGGCGATGTCGATCTCGCCGGTGCGTTCGAAGGCGCAGTCGATGCCGTAGCGGGCGACGGCGTCCTCGATGGCGTCGAGGTTGCGGATGCCGAGCTCTTCGAGGCGGGCGACTTCACCGGGCCAGCGGGCCAGTCCGTTGCCCAGGCCGTGGGTGAGGGAGGCGGCGCAGAAGCCGCCGTTGCGCCCGGAGGCGGCCCAGCCGATCTCGGCGCCCTCGATGAGGACGACGTCGCGCTGCGGGTCGCGTTCCTTGGCGATCAGCGCGGTCCACAGTCCGGAGTAGCCGCCGCCGACGACGAGCAGGTCGCAGGACTCGTCGCCGACGAGGGCGGGCTGGGCGGCGGGCCGGTCGGGGTCCTCCAGCCAGAAGGGGGCGGGGGTGGCGTCCGCGAGTGCGCGGACGGGGGTCATGGCAGCTCGTGCCATGGTTCTCAGCTCCTCTAACTCCTCTTACGGCGGGTGCCGGCCAGTTGGCCGACGACGACGCACAGCACGGCGACCAGGAACATCGCGGTGCCGATGACATTGATCTGGACAGGTGTGCCCCGCTGCGCCGAGCCCCAGACGAACATGGGGAAGGTGACGGTGGAGCCGGCGTTGAAGTTGGTGATGATGAAGTCGTCGAAGGACAGCGCGAAGGAGAGCAGCGCACCGGCGGCGATGCCCGGCGCGGCGATCGGCAGCGTCACGCGCAGGAAGGTCTGCGTCGGTGAGGCGTAGAGGTCCTGGGCGGCCTGTTCCAGGCGCGGGTCCATGCTCATCACGCGGGCTTTGACGGCGGTGACGACGAAGCTCAGGCAGAACATGATGTGCGCGATGAGGATCGTCCAGAAGCCGAACCGGATGCCCATGTTGAGGAAGAGCGTCGCCAGTGAGGCGGCCATGACGACTTCGGGCATGGCCATCGGCAGGAAGATCAGGGTGTTGACGGAGGACCGGGCGCGGAAGCGGTAGCGGGCCAGCGCGAAGGCGATCATCGTGCCGAGGACGGTGGCGCCGACGGTGGCCCACAGGGCGATCTGGAGGCTCAGACCGAGCGAGCCGCACAGGTCGGCGACGCCGCACGGGTCGCGCCAGGCGTCGGTGGAGAAGTGCTGCCACTGGTAGTTGAAGCGGCCTTTGGGCTTGTTGAAGGAGAAGAGCATCACGACCGCGTTGGGCAGGATGAGATAGGCCAGCGTGCACAGGCCGGCGATCGTGATGATGTGGCGGCGCAGCCAGCGCAGACACCTGTTGGGGGTGCGGGGCGCCGCGGGTGCGCCGGTTTCGCGGATGGCCATCAGACCAGGTCCTCCGTCCCGGACTTGCGGATGTAGAGCGTGACCATGGCGAGGATGGCCGCCATGAGGATGAAGGAGAGGGCGGCCGCGGTCGGGTAGTCCAGGACGCGCAGGAACTGCGACTGGATGACGTTGCCGATCATCTTCTGGTCGGTGGAGCCCAGCAGTTCGGCGTTGATGTAGTCGCCGGCGGCGGGGATGAAGGTGAGCAGGGTGCCGGCGACGACGCCGGGCATGGACAGCGGGAAGGTCACCCGGCGGAAGGTGGTGGCGGGGCGGGCGTAGAGGTCGCCGGCGGCTTCGTGCAGGCGGGGGTCGATGCGCTCCAGGGAGCTGTAGAGCGGCAGGACCATGAACGGCAGGAAGTTGTACGTCAGTCCGCACACGACCGCGAGCGGGGTGGCCAGCACCCGCTGCCCTTCGGTCAGGCCCAGCCAGCTCGTGACGTCCAGGACGTGCAGGGAGTTGAGGAGGCCGACGACCGGTCCGCCGTCGGCCAGGATCGTCTTCCAGGCGAGGGTGCGGATCAGGAAGCTGGTGAAGAACGGGGCGATGACGAGGATCATCACGACGTTGCGCCAGCGGCCCGCCTTGAAGGCGATGAGGTAGGCGAGCGGGTAGCCGGCGAGCAGGCACAGCGCGGTGGCGGTGGCGGCGTAGAGGACGGACCGCACGAACTGCGGCCAGTATTCGCCGAGCGCGTCCCAGTAGGTGGCGAAGTGCCAGGTGACCTTGAAGCCCTCTTCGAGGGAGCCGGTCTGGATGGACGTCGACGCCTGGTAGACGAGCGGGGCGGCGAAGAAGACGACCAGCCACAGGATGCCGGGCAGCAGCAGCCAGTAGGGGACGAGCCGTTTGCGGGCGGGGGTCTTGCGCGGTGCGGGGGGTGCGGCGGGGGCGGCTTCGGGCGCGGGCGCCTCGGTGGTGCTCACGCGGCCTCCTCGTCGAGGTCCGCGCCGGCGACGCCCGTCGTCCCGGCGAGCGGGGACTGGGCGGCGTCCAGTCCGAAGGTGTGGGCCGGGCTCCAGTGCAGGACGACGTCGGCGCCGGGTATGAGCCGGCCGTCGCGTTCGATGTTCTGCTCGTAGACGGCGAGTTCGCCCAGGCCGGGCGCGTCGACGACGTACTGGGTGGAGACGCCGATGAAGCTGGCGTCCTTGATGCGCGCGGGCAGGCGGTTGCGGCCGTCGGCGAGGGTCGCGGCGTCGTCGGCGTGCGCCAGGGCCACCTTCTCGGGCCGTACGCCGGCCAGGACCTTCTCGCCGGTGCGGGCCGAGGCGCTGCACCGGGCGGCGGGCAGTCGCAGCGTGGCCTCGCCGGCCTTGAGGAGCAGGTGCTCGCCGCCCGCCTCGACGACCTCGGCCTCGATGAGGTTGGAGGTGCCCAGGAAGTTGGCAACGAAGGTGGAGGCGGGGTTCTCGTAGAGGTCGGCGGGGGCGCCGAGCTGTTCGACGCGGCCGCCGTTCATCACGGCCACGGTGTCGGCCATCGTCATGGCCTCCTCCTGGTCGTGGGTGACGTGCACGAAGGTGATGCCGACCTCGGTCTGGATGCGCTTGAGTTCGAGCTGCATCTGGCGGCGCAGCTTGAGGTCGAGGGCGCCCAGCGGTTCGTCGAGCAGCAGGACCTGGGGGTGGTTGATCAGGGCGCGGGCGACGGCGACGCGCTGCTGCTGGCCGCCGGAGAGCTGCTGCGGTTTGCGGCGCGCCATCGGGCCGAGCTGGACGAGGTCGAGCATCTCCTCGACCTGCTTCTTGACGGACTTCACGCCGCGGCGGCGCAGCCCGAAGGCGACGTTCTCGAAGATGTCGAGGTGGGGGAAGAGCGCGTAGTTCTGGAAGACGGTGTTGACCTGGCGCTTGTAGGGCGGCAGGGCGGTGACGTCCTGGCCGGAGAGCTCCACGGCCCCGGTGGTGGGGTCCTCCAGCCCGGCGATCATCCGCAGGGTGGTGGTCTTGCCGCAGCCCGAGGCGCCCAGGAGGGCGAAGAAGGAGCCGGCGGGGACGGTGAGGTCGAGCGGGTGGACGGCGGTGAAGGAGCCGTAGATCTTGCTGATCCCGCTGAGGCGGACGTCGCCGCCGCTGCTTTGGGGGGTCTCGGTGTGGGTCATGTGGGTCGTCCCGTGTGTCGGAGGGCGAAACAGCTCAGACGGGGCCTGGCGGGGGGGGACCAGGCGAGGTGTGGCTCAGGCGCCGGTGAGGTCGGAGAACTTCTGCGCGAACTGCTTGCTCTCCTTGGCGCTCAGGGCGCGGAAGGAGTGGGACTTCTCGGCCATCTCCTCGTCCGGAATGATCAGCGGGTTGCGGGACGCCGCCTTGTCGATCTTGGCGAGTTCGTCGCGCACGCCCTCCACGGGGCAGACGTAGTTGATGTACGCCGCGATCTTCGCCGCCACCGCCGGCTCGTAGAAGTAGTCGATGAGCCGTTCGGCATTCTGCTTGTGACGTGCCTTGTTCGGGATCATGAGATTGTCCGTGGACGTCATACAGCCGGCCTTGGGGATGGCGAATTCGATGTCCGGGTTGTCGTTCTGGAGCTGGACGACGTCGCCGGCCCAGGCCACGCAGGCGGCGAGGTCGCCCTTGTCGAGGTCGGTGGTGTAGTCGTTGCCGGTGAAGCGGCGGATCTGCTTGTTGTCGACGCCCTTCTGGAGCCGGGCGATGGCCGCGTCGAAGTCGTCCGCGGTGACCTTCTCGGGCTTCTTGCCCATGTCCAGGAGGGTCAGCCCGACGCTGTCGCGCATCTCGGTGAGGAAGCCGACCCGGCCCTTGAGCTTGGGGTCCTCCAGGAGCTGGCTGATGGAGTCGACCTTGCGGCCGCCGGTGGCCTTCTTGTTGTACGCGATGATCGCCGGGATGCCCTGCCAGGAGTAGGAGTGGGCGCGGCCGGGGTCCCAGGCGGGGCTGCGGAACTGCGGCGAGAGATTGGCGTAGGCGTTCGGGAGGTTGGCCTGGTCCAGCTTCTCGATCCAGCCGAGGGAGATCATCCGCGCGCACATCCAGTCGGTGAGCACGATCAGATCGCGGCCGGTGTCCTGGCCGGCCGCGAGCTGCGCCTGGATCTTGCCGAAGAACTCGTCGTTGTCGTTGATGTCCTCGGTGTACTTGACGGATATGCCGGTGCGCTTGGTGAAGGCTTCCAGCGTCGGGCGGTGCTTGCCGTCGTCGGTCACGTCGATGTACTCGGTCCAGTTGGAGAAGTTGACGCGCTTCTCCTTCGCCGAGTGGTCCTCGGTCGAGCCCGCGTCCGTACGGCCCGCGGGCGGGATGCCGCAGCCCGACAGGGCGCCCATGCCGCCCGCCACGGCCGCCACGGCGCCGCCGGCCCGCAGCAGCGAACGGCGGGACATGGCGAGCCGGCCATCGGTCCAACTGCGGCGCACGGCGGCAAGCTCGGCCGCGGAGAAGGGTTCGGGCTGCTCGTGGTGCTCCATGCGCGGTGCCTTTCAGGAGGGGAGCCCGGCGCTGGGCCGGTGATGAGGGTGCCGCGTGGGGGGTTCGGGCTGACGAGTGGGTACGGGTGGCGGACCGGTCCGGGGCGGCCGGGGGCTCAGGCGCGGTCCCCGAAGACGGTACGGTGCCAGTCCTTCCTGGCACGCGCGGTGTTGTCGTACATGACGTGCTTGACCTGCGTGTACTCCTCGAAGGAGTAGGCCGACATGTCCTTGCCGAAGCCGGACGCCTTGGCCCCGCCGTGCGGCATCTCGCTGATGATCGGGATGTGGTCGTTGACCCAGACGCAGCCCGCCTTGATCTCGCGGGTGGCGCGGCCGGTGCGGTAGACGTCCCGGCTCCAGGCGGAGGCGGCCAGCCCGTAGGGGGTGTCGTTGGCGAGCGCGATGCCCTCGTCGTCGGTGTCGAAGGGCAGCACGACCAGCACCGGGCCGAAGATCTCGGACTGGACGATCTCGCTGTCCTGCGGGGCGCCGGCGATGAGCGTGGGGCGGTAGTACGCGCCCCGGGCGAGCGTGCCGTCCTTGCCGGCGGGTGCCTCGCCGCCGGTGACGACGGTGGCGTAGGCCCGGGCCCGGTCGACGAAGCCGGCGACGCGGTCGCGCTGGGCGTGCGAGATCAGGGGGCCGAGGTCGGTCGCGGGGTCGAAGGGGTCACCGAGCCGTACGGTCGCCATCAGGTCCGCGACGCCGCTGACGAACGCGTCGTAGAGGGGGCGCTGGACGTAGGCGCGGGTGGCCGCCGTGCAGTCCTGGCCGGTGTTGATCAGGGAGCCGGCCACCGCGCCGTGGACCGCCGCTTCGAGGTCGGCGTCGTCGAAGACGACGAAGGGCGCCTTGCCGCCGAGTTCGAGGTGGAGCCGTTTGACGGTGCCGGTGGCGATCTCGGCGACGCGCTTGCCGACGCCGGTGGAGCCGGTGAAGGACGTCATGGCGACGCCGGGGTGCCCGACGAGGTGTTCGCCGGCGTCCCGGCCGGCGCCGGAGACGATGTTGATCACACCGTCGGGGAGTCCGGCGCGCTGTGCGGCCTGGGCGAAGAGCAGCGAGGTCAGCGGGGTGATCTCGGCGGGCTTGAGGACGATGGTGTTGCCCGCGGCGATGGCCGGGAGGATCTTCCAGGCGGCCATCTGGAGCGGATAGTTCCAGGGCGCGATGGAGCCGACGACGCCGATCGGTTCGCGGCGGATGGAGGAGGTGTGGTCGGGGCTGTATTCGGCGGACGCCTTGCCCTCCAGGTGGCGGGCGGCGCCCGCGAAGAACGCGGCGTTGTCGATCGAACCGGGCACGTCGAACTCGTTGCTGAGCTTGATCGGCTTTCCGCAGTTCAGGGTTTCGGCGTAGGCCAGGTCGGCGGCGTCCTCGGTGAGGGCCGCGGCGAAACGGTGCAGCGCGTCGGAGCGCTCGCCGGGCGTGGCCGCGCCCCATTCGCCGAAGGCCCGGCCGGCGGCCCGCACGGCCTCGTCCACGTCCGCCGGGGCGGCGAGTTCGTAGGAGTACACCTGCTCGCCGGTCGCCGGGTCCACGACTGCCTGGTGACGGCCGGACGTGCCGCCGAACAGGCTTCCCCCGATGAATTGCGCGCCCTCGGCGAATCGCTCTGTGACATCGAATCGCTGATCCATGGTGCTCTCCTCCGCCGGGCCCCGGGGCCGCTCAGCGGCACTGCCTGGCGTAGCTATTTCCGGAATCGATGGCTGATCTTGACAGAGGAGTAGGGCCTCAACAAGTGATTCCGTTGTTGCCTTTTGGTTACGCGACGGATTCTGCGATTTTCGTGGTGCGGGCCCCGACACGTTGTCGGTGCCCGCTGACAGAATCTCGGCATGATGCACGACAGCAGGGGGACCGACACCGACCACACCGCCCGGCGGGGAGCCGACGGGCCGCGTTCGGTCGGGGAACTGCTCGCGGCGGCCGCCGCGGGCGAGCGCGTGAAATATGTCCATTTCTGGGGCCATGCCCCGCGGCGGGACGGCAGCCTCGGCGCGAGCTGCTTCAGCCAGTGGTGGCCCTCGCCCTTCACCGTCGACGGCGTGGAGTACGCCACCGCCGAACACTGGATGATGGCCGGCAAGGCCCGGCTCTTCGGGGACGCGGAGGCGGAGCGCCGCGCGATAGCCGCGACCCACCCCAAGCAGGCCAAGGACGCCGGGCGCGCGGTCCGCGGCTTCGACGACACCGTCTGGCGGCGGCACCGCTTCGACCTGGTGGTCGAGGGCAGTCTGCACAAGTTCGGTCAGGACGCCGCCCTGCGGGACTACCTGCTCGGGACGCGCTCGCGGGTGCTGGTCGAGGCCAGCCCGCTCGACCGCGTCTGGGGCATCGGCCTGGCCGCCGACGACGAGCGGGCCGGGGATCCGGCGCGCTGGCGGGGCCTCAATCTGCTGGGCTTCGCCCTGATGGAGGCCCGCGAGCGGCTGGCGGCGGCGTCGTAGGCGTATCGATCCGCGGGGTGGTTCACGCGGGTGCCGGGTGGCGCTGAACCGCGGGGTTCAGGCGGGGCAGGGTGGCCTCCTTCGCACCCCTCCGCTGCCCGGCCCGGTAAGCCCGGCACCCGGCCGGCGCCCCGCCCCCGCATACGATGACCGGACCGTTCCGCGCTCGCCGCACCCCCGTGACCAGGAGGATCCCTTGTCCGATCTCGACGCCTTCATCGCGGGCCTGCCCAAGGCGGAACTCCACGTCCACCACGTCGGTTCGGCCTCGCCGCGGATCGTCTCCGCGCTGGCCGCCCGCCACCCCGACTCGGCCGTGCCCACCGACCCCGAGGCGCTCGCCGACTTCTTCACCTTCCGCGACTTCGCGCACTTCGTCGAGGTCTACCTCTCCGTGGTGGACCTGATCCGCGACGCCACCGACGTGCGGCTCCTGACGTACGAGATCGCCCGGGACATGGCCCGGCAGAACATCCGCTACGCCGAGCTGACCGTCACCCCCTTCAGCTCGACCCGCCGCGGCATCCCCGACGCCGCGTTCGTCGAAGCCATCGAGGACGCGCGCAAGTCGGCGGAGGCCGAGCTGGGCGTCGTCCTGCGCTGGTGCTTCGACATCCCCGGCGAGGCGGGGCTGGAAGCCGCCGAGGAGACCGCCCGCATCGCCTGCGACCTCCAGCCCGAGGGACTGGTCTCGTTCGGGCTGGGCGGACCGGAGATCGGCGTGCCGCGCCCGCAGTTCAAGCCGTACTTCGACCGCGCGATCGCGGTCGGCCTGCGGTCCGTGCCGCACGCCGGCGAGACGACGGGCCCCGGCACCATCTGGGACGCCCTGAACGCGCTGCGCGCCGAGCGCATCGGCCACGGCACCAGCGCTCCGCAGGATCCCGCGCTGCTGGCGCACCTCGCCGAGCACCGCATCCCCCTGGAGGTCTGTCCCACCTCCAACATCGCGACGCGGGCCGTGCGCACGCTCGAAGAGCACCCGCTCAAGGAGATGGTCGACGCGGGCGTGCTGGTCACCATCAACAGCGACGACCCGCCGATGTTCGGCACCGACCTCAACACCGAATACGGCGTCGCCGCCCGCCTGTTGGACCTGGACACCACCGGACTGGCCGCGCTCGCGAAGAACGCCGTCACGGCCTCCTTCATGGACGCGCCGGCCAAGGCTCGGCTGGCCGCGGAGATCGACGCCTACGCGTCGGCCTGGCCGGCGTGACCACCGCGGCGGGGGCGGGAAGCGGGCCCTCGGCGGCCGGCGCCGGGCGGCCGGCGGTCATCGGCCATCGCGGGGACCCTTACGTCCACCGCGAGAACACCCTCGCCTCCGTGCGCGGCGCGCTGGAGGCCGGGGCGGACGCCGTAGAGATCGACGTCCGCCTGACCCGGGACGACGTCCCCGTCCTGCTGCACGACGTGGGCCTCGAACGACTGTGGCGCCACGAACGGCCCCTGGCCGCCCTGACGTTCGCGGAACTCACCGACCTCACGGCGGGCGGCGTGCCCACCCTGCGCGACGCGCTCGCGCTGACCGCCCGCCATCCGTCGGCCCGCACCCTGGTGGACCTGCCCGACCCGTCGGCCGCGGCGGCCGCCGTCGCGGAGGTCCACGCGTCGGGCGCGGCCGGGCGCGCGTACTACAGCGGCGGCGGGACGGCCATGCTCGCCGTCCGGGCGGCCGACCCCGAAGCGGAGATCGCCTTCTCCTGGGCCCGCACCGCGCCGCCCCGGGCCGCGCTGCTGGACCGCATCCGCCCGCGCTGGCTCAACTACCACTTCGGCCTGGTGACCGGTGAGCTGGTACGGCGCGCCCACGACGAGGGGTACGCGTGCGCCGCCTGGACCGTCGACACACCGCGCGCCGTGCGACGCCTGATGCGCGCCGGCGTCGACGCGGTGACCACCAACCGCGTCGCGGCCGTGCGGCGGCTGGTGGCGGGGGCGGGGCGCTGATGGGCGGCGCGGGGCGGTCGGCACGCGGGCACGTCGCCGCCACGCCGCACGGCACCCAGGGCCCCGCGGCTACTCCACCCGCCAGGGCGGGCCGAGCCCGTCGGGAAAGCCGGCGGCGAACTGCCGGAGCGCCCAGCGCGCGGCAGCCGCGTCGACCAGTTCCTCCGCGGGCACGTAGGCGCCCTGGCCCCCGCATATCAGCCAGATCGCTTCCTCGGCGGGGCGGTGCGGGTCGGCGTCCAGGCAGCGGGTGCCGCGCTCGCCCGGGCCCGCGCGGTAGCCCGGCCGGCCGCCGGTGTCCCCGTTGCGAGCCCGGCGCAGGTGGAGCAGCCTGCCGTCGTCGCACTCTCCGGTGACGAGGAAGACGCCCGGCCCGCCGCTGACCGTCAGCGCGCCACCGCCCTCTTCCCAACGGTCGAGGGAGAGTTCCGTGCAGACCTCGCCGTCGAGTTCGGCGAGCGCCGCCTCAAGCCCGGCGGCGTCGGGCACGGCCACGCTCCGCGACCGGCAGATCCCCGCCTCCCAGCGGCTGACCGCCGCCTTCATCCCGCCCGCCGCGCAGCCACACGCCGGGTGTCCGCCCGCCGCGCGCCACGGGGGGCGACCGGGACACCGCGCGGCAGAAGGTGCGAGGTGGGACCGCCGGGCGGGGCGGTGCGGCCGGGTTGGCCGGGCAAGCAGCGGATCGGCGTACGGCTCATGTGCGGAGCATACGGTCGCCGGGCCCTGACCTGCCGCCTTCCGGCCCGCCGGAGGCCCTGACCGGGGGTCGGGCCCGGGCCGGCCGACCGCGCCCTCCGTCCCTCACCAGCCGGGCCGGCCCCTCACCGCCCCGCCGCCCCGTCCCCTCGTCCGAGCATCCGTCGCGCCACCGCATGCGAGACGACCGTGGCCGCCCCCGCGACGGCCAGCCCGCGCAGCGTGCCGCCGGCCGTGGCCGGCCTGAGCAGCCCGGCCCGCCGCAGCCGACCGCGCGCCCAGAGGGCGAAGGGGATGACGACGACCGGAGAGGTGGCCGACCCGGGGGTGTAGCCGCGGTTGGCCGCCGCCTGGGCGAGGTGGACCAGGCCGTGCAGCCCGAAGCCGTCCAGGGCGCTCTGGAAGAACGCGGACCTGCCGCCCGTACAGTGCCCGTCGGCCGCCGCGGCGGCGACGATCACCGCCATCACGCCGACCGCGGCCGCGAACTCCCGTTCCCCGACGCCTTCCACGGCCCGCCAGACCCGCTCCGGCACCTGCGGGAACCGTTTCCGCAGGACGGGCACGTTCCGCCGGATCCAGGCCGGCCCGAACGCCACCTCCTCCGCGTCGTGCACCGCCCAGGCGGCGAACAGCCCCAACGTGACCAGAGGTGAGATCTCCCGCGCGGACTCCTGCGACGACCCCGGCGACTGCGATATGTGACGCGACATAAGAAGCAAGTCTGGCATGGGAGTTGGCCACGGGCCGCAGCACCAGGAGCACCAGGAGCACCAGGGACCAAAGGACCCGGAGAACCCCGACGGGCGCCCTCCCCGCCACCGCCCCCACGCGCCGACCGGGCGGATGCTCACCGCCCCCACCGCTGGACCAGCAGGCTCCCCAGCGCGGTGCGCCGGTGGAGGACCGCCCGCCCGGCGCGGACCGTGGTGATCAGGCCGGCGCCGCGCAGCGCGGCGGTGTGGGCGGAGGCGGTGGCGTTGCTGACGCGCAGCCGCCGGGCGAGTTCGCTGGTGGTGTGTTCCTCGGCGAGCGTGAGCAGTACCTCCAGACGGGTCCGGCCGAGTACCCCGGCCAGCGCGTCGTCGCCGCCCGCCCCGTCCGCCGGCAACGGCAAGCCGGGGCCCGCCGGGTAGGTCACGGTCAGCGGCTGACCGGGCAGCCGGGAGAGGAGGGGGTGGCCGGCCCAGTGGAAGGTGGGCAGGAGCACCACGCCGCGTCCGCGCAGCGCGATGTCCTCCGACCGGGGCGCGTCGAACTCCCAGACGCCGTCGCGCAGTCGGGCCCCGGGGACGAGGGCGGTGAGCGCGGCGCCGACGCCGTGCTCGGCGGCGGTCAGGGCGTGGCGGGTGAACTCCGTCCGGTGCAGGTCCTGCACCTTGGGCCAGACGGGTCGCAGCACCGTGTCGAAGGCGGCCCGCTGGGCCCGGCGCAGGACGTGCCAGGCGTCGGTGTCGCCGCGGTGCAGGTCGTGGACCCACCGCGGTGCGGGTGACGGGCTCTTGGCGTAGATCCGCTCGATCTCGGACCGGACCAGGTCGGGGCTGGTCGCGCGGAGAGTGTCGTGCCCGTCCTGGAGCGTGTCGCTGTAGACGTCGAGGAAGGCGGGGGCCTCGGCAGCGGGGACCAGGTCCGCCAAGGGCAGGACGGTGGCGGGCAGGGAGCGCAGCAGCCGTTGCCGCCAGCGGCCGAAGAGGGGTCCGTCGTCGGGGCGGCACATCTTCATCAGGGCCACGTTCAGCTCTTGCAGGGGTGCCGGGCGGGGCGCGAACCGTACGCGCGCGAAGTCGGCGGCCGTGAAGTGGATGCGGATCATTACTCCCCCTGGTGACGCCGCGCCATCGTTTCGGGCAGCGCCTGAAGCTTCGCCCCGACTCCCCTCCGGGCGCCAGCATTCAGGTCATGCCCCCGCCATTCAGGCAGGGGGCCGGCATACGGCACAAGGACCGGCGTCACTTCAGGCGCCGGACGCCATAACAGGCAAGGTGGGGGAGAACCATGATGTTCCACGGAAGGCCGGGCGAGGGCGAGCGGGCGGGCCGGACGGACGCGTCCGGGCGGGCCCCGGACGCCGCTTCCGCGACTGCGAGCGCCGCTTCCGCGCGTACGGGCGCCGCATCCAGGCGCGCGGGTGCGACCTCCGGGAGCGCGGGTGCCGCCTCGGGGGGCGCGCGGGCCGCCGGGATGGACCGGCGGACGGTCGCCAAGTCGGCCGCGTTGGCCGGTGCGTTGCTGCTCGCGGGCGGCGGAGGCGTCGCCCGGGCCGCCCAGGCGGCGGACGACGAACGCCTGCGGCTGCGGCTGCCGGCGCCGTCCGGTCCGCACCGGGTCGGGGTGACCACGCTCTATCTGGTCGATCCTTCCCGGCGTGACCCGTGGGACGACGCCGTCCCCGTCCGGGAGGTGATGATCACGATCCACTATCCGGCCCGTACGGTCCGCGGCTACCCGGTCGCGCCCCAGATGACCGGTGACGCGGCGGCGCTGTTCACGCTGCTCGCCCACCGCGCACGCCCCGAGTTGCCGGCCACGGGGGTCGACTGGGCGGCCACGGCGACCCACGCGCACACCGGGGCGCCCGCGCTGGCCGGCCGGCGGCCGGTACTGCTCTACAGCCCGGGCGGCGGCGACCCGCGCACCCTGGGCACCACGGTGGCCGAGGACCTGGCGAGCCACGGCTCGGTGGTGGTGACCATCGATCACCCCGGTGACGCCGCCGTGGTGGAGTTCCCCCTCACGACGGCGTACCGGAAGGACACCGTCCGCGCGACCGTCTTCCGGGGAGATCCCCGGTCGGACCCGGCACTGTTCGACACCGCGATCGGCACCCGCCTCGCCGACGCCCGGTTCGTACTGGACCAGTTGGAGGTGCTGGCCGCCGGGCGGAACCCGGACGCGGCCGGACGCACGCTGCCCGCGCACCTCGCTCGTGCGCTGGACCTGCGGCGGGTGGGCGTCTACGGCCACTCGGCCGGCGGCACCACCGCGGCCGAGGCCCTCTACGAGGACCACCGCCTCGGCGCGGCGGTCAACCTTGAGGGTTTTCTCGACCACGCGCCGGCCGGGCCCGGCCGCCACGGCGCGCTGTTCCCGGTCGCCCGGTACGGGGTGGACCGGCCGCTGCTCCTGCTGGGAACGTCGGGCTTCTCCCAGCGGCAGGCGCTGGAGCGTTCCTGGTCGGCCCTGCTGGCCCACCCCGGGGGGTGCGTGCGCCGGGGGCGGCTCGATGACGCCGCGCACTGGGTCTTCACCGATTACGCCGCCATGGCGCCGCGGTTGCAGGCCGCCGGGCTGATGACCGCCGCCGACCGGAACGCGCTGGTCGGCGCGATCGACCCGGCCCGGTCGGTACCCGCGGTGCGCCACCGGGTGCGCACGTTCTTCGCCCGCCACCTGCCGCCGCCTCCGCCGCCGCTTCACTGACCTGGCGAACCCCGTCCGTCCAGGAACGGTGGTCCGGGACCCGCGGACCCACGCGGTGGCCCCGGACCGCCCCTCTCCCTCTCCCTCCCCTACCGCCCCACGATCGGGTTCACAGCCCCACGATCGCGTTCCACTCCTTGGCGAAGGCGGTCCGCTCCTCGGGCGTGATGTCGCGGGCGATGGCGAGCCGCTCGCGCATCGCGTCGTCGGGGAAGATCAGCGGGTCCTCGGCGAGCGCGGCGCGTTCCTCGTCCTTGGAGGAGGCGAGGATGTCGCGGGCGGCCGGTACGGGACAGACGTAGTTGACCCACGCGGCCAGGTCCGCGGCGACCTCCGGCCGGTAGTAGTGGTCGATCAACCGCTCGGCGTTGCGCTTGTGGCCGGCGAGGTTGGGGATCATCAGGCTCTCCGACCACAGTTCGGCGCCCTCCTGGGGCACCACGAACTCGATGTCGGGGTTGTCGGCCTGGAGTTGGATCACGTCGCCGGAGTACGCCTGCGCGGCGAGCACGTCGCCGGAGTCCAGGTCCTTGATGTAGTCGTTGCCGGTGAAGCGGCGTATGTGGCCGGCGCGGACCAGGCGGCGTACCCGGTCGGTCATGCGGTGGAAGTCGTCGGCCGTCCAGCGGGTGATGTCGACGCCGTCGCCCTGCATGAGCATCGCGAACGCCTCGTCGAGGCCGGAGAGCAGCGTGACCCGGCCGCGCAGGTCGCCCTTCCACAGGTCGGCGGTGTGCCGGATCTCGCGGCCGAGCTTGCGGCGGTTGTAGGCGATGCCGGTGATCCCGGACTGCCAGGGCACCGTGTGGCGGCGGCCGGGGTCGAAGTGGGGCGAGCGCAGCAGCGGGTCGAGATGCCTGGCGACGTGCGGCTGGGCGTCCCGGTCCATTTCCTGGACCCAGCCCAGGCGGACGAAGCGGGCGCACATCCAGTCGCTGATGACGATCAGGTCCCGGCCGGTGCTCTGGTGGTTCATCAGCGCGGGACCGATCTTGCCGAAGAACTCGTCGTTGTCGTTGATCTCCTCGGTGTACGCGACGGAGATCCCGGTGCCGCGCCGGAACGCCTCCAGCGTGGGCCGGCGCTGCTCGTCGTGGTCGTCGACGTCGATGTAGAGGGGCCAGTTGGCGAAGACGACCTTCGCCTCCCGGGCCGAGCGGTCGGTGGCCCGCCGATCCGCCGCGTCCACGTACGCCGGGGGCACTCCGCATCCGGTCAGGGCGCCCAGGGCACCGGTCACACCGATTCCGCCCGCACCTTTGAGCAGCGAACGCCGCGATAGGTCAGCCATGGCGAGCACTCTCACGCGCCGCGGGCGGAGGCGGCAAGAGACAGATCGTCAATTGCCGGGCCTCCGCCCGCGACGGTGTGTCGAGCGGTCCGCGCCGCCCGGTGAGGGCCGGTGCCGGCTCAGCCGCCCAGCGAGGTCATCACGTGCTTGATGCGGGTGTAGTCGTCGAAGCCGTAGGCCGAGAGGTCCTTGCCGTAACCGGACTTCTTGAACCCGCCGTGCGGCATCTCGGCGACCAGCGGGATGTGGGTGTTGATCCACACACAGCCGAAGTCCAGGCTCTTGGACATCCGCATCGCCCGGGCGTGGTCCTTGGTCCACACCGAGGACGCCAGCGCGTACTCGACGCCGTTGGCCCACTCCAGCGCCTGCGCCTCGTCGCGGAAGGACTGGACGGTGATGACCGGACCGAAGACCTCCTGCTGGATGATCTCGTCGTCCTGCTTCAGGCCCGAGACGACGGTCGGGGCGAAGAAGTAGCCCTTGTCGCCGACCTGGTGGCCGCCGGCCTCGATCTTGGCGTGCGCGGGCAGCCGGTCGATGAAGCCCTTGACCTGGACGAGCTGGTTGGCGTTGTTCAGCGGGCCGTACAGCACGTCCTCGTCGTCGACCGCGCCGGTCTTGGTCTCCGCGGCGGCCTTGGCCAGCGCGGCGACGAACTCGTCGTGGATGGAGTCCTGGACGAGCACCCGGGTGGCGGCGGTGCAGTCCTGGCCGGCGTTGAAGTAGCCGGCGACGGTGATGTCCTCGACGGCCTTGGGGATGTCGGTGTCCTCGAAGACGACGACCGGTGCCTTGCCGCCCAGCTCCAGGTGGACCCGCTTGAGGTCCTTGGAGGCCGATTCGGCGACCTGCATGCCGGCGCGGACCGAGCCGGTGATCGAGGCCATGGCGGGGACCTTGTGCTCGACCATCAGGCGGCCGGTCTCGCGGTCACCGCAGATGACGTTGAACACGCCTCGCGGGTGGCCCAGTTCGTCCAGCACGCTGCCGATGATGTCGGCGATCAGCACCGTCGAGGCGGGTGTGGTGTCGGAGGGCTTGATGACGACGGTGTTGCCCGCGGCCAGCGCCGGGGCGAACTTCCATACGGCCATCATCATCGGGTAGTTCCACGGCGCGACCTGGGCGCAGACGCCGACCGGCTCGCGCCGGATGATGGAGGTGAAGCCCTCCATGTACTCGCCGGCCGAGCGGCCTTCCAGCATCCGGGCGGCACCCGCGAAGAAGCGGATCTGGTCCACCATCGGCGGGATTTCCTCGGAGCGTACGAGCGCGACGGGCTTGCCGCAGTTCTCGGACTCGGCGGCGATCAGCTCCTCCGCCCGCTCCTCGAAGCGGTCGGCGATCTTCAGGAGCACCTTCTGGCGCTCGGCCGGGATGAGGTCACGCCAGGTGGGGAAGGCCGCCTCGGCGGCCGCCATGGCCGCGTCCACGTCCGCGGCGGCGGACAGAGGGGCGGTGGCGTACGCGTCACCCGTCGCCGGGTTGACCACCTCCGTGGTCCGCCCGTCGGCGGCGTCCCGGAACTCCCCGTCGATGTAGTTGCGCAGACGACGCAGTGCGGTGGTCACTGTGCGCCCCCTTCAGTCAGATGTCCGGTGGTTGAGACACCCACCCTAGCCATGGATGCGACGTTTTCAACACACCCGCCACCCCAGAACAACGAAATCAGTGAAATTCAGATCGGGGCACAACTGATTTCATCGGTTTGGGGTTGCCATACAGACGAGGCTCGTGCACAGTGAGGGATGTGGCCACTCGTGACAGAAACGGCACTCCGTCGATCGACTCCGTCTCCCTGGCGATCATCGAGCAGCTCCAGGAGGACGGGCGCCGTCCGTACGCCGCGATCGGCAAGGCCGTGGGCCTGTCCGAGGCGGCGGTACGCCAGCGCGTACAGAAACTGCTCGACCAAGGCGTGATGCAGATCGTCGCCGTCACCGACCCCCTCACGGTCGGCTTCCGACGGCAGGCAATGGTCGGCATCAACGTCGAGGGCGACCTCGACCCCGTGGCCGACGCCCTGACCACCATGGAGGAGGTCGAGTACGTCGTCATGACCGCAGGCTCCTTCGATCTCATCATCGAGATCGTCTGCGAGGACGACGACCACCTCCTGGAAATGATCAACAAGCGGATCCGCACGCTGCCCGGCGTACGGACCACCGAGAGCTTCGTTTACCTCAAGCTCCGGAAGCAGACCTACACCTGGGGAACGAGATAGCAATGAGCGGCGACCTCTCCAAGACGGCATACGACCACCTGTGGATGCACTTCACCCGCATGTCGTCGTACGAGAATGCCCCCGTGCCCACGATCGTGCGCGGCGAGGGCACCAACATCTACGACGACAAGGGCAAGCGCTACATCGACGGCCTCGCGGGCCTCTTCGTGGTCAACGCCGGCCACGGCCGGGTGGAGCTCGCCGAGACCGCCTACAAGCAGGCGCAGGAACTGGCCTTCTTCCCCGTGTGGTCCTACGCCCACCCCAAGGCCGTCGAGCTCGCCGAGCGCCTGGCCCACCACGCCCCCGGCGACCTGAACAAGGTCTTCTTCACCACCGGCGGCGGTGAGGCGGTCGAGACCGCCTGGAAGCTGGCCAAGCAGTACTTCAAGCTCACCGGCAAGCCCACCAAGTACAAGGTGATATCCCGCGCGGTGGCCTACCACGGCACCCCGCAGGGCGCCCTGTCCATCACCGGCCTGCCGGCCCTGAAGGCCCCCTTCGAGCCGCTGGTCCCCGGCGCGCACAAGGTGCCGAACACCAACATCTACCGCGCCCCGATCTTCGGTGACGACCCCGAGGCGTTCGGCCGCTGGTGCGCCGACCAGATCGAGCAGCAGATCCTCTTCGAGGGCCCCGAGACCGTCGCGGCGGTCTTCCTGGAGCCCGTCCAGAACGCCGGCGGCTGCTTCCCGCCGCCCCCCGGCTACTTCCAGCGGGTGCGCGAGATCTGCGACCAGTACGACGTGCTGCTCGTCTCCGACGAGGTCATCTGCGCCTTCGGCCGCCTGGGCACCATGTTCGCCTGTGACAAGTTCAACTACGTCCCGGACATGATCACCTGCGCCAAGGGCATGACCTCGGGCTACTCCCCCATCGGCGCCTGCATCATCTCCGACCGCCTGGCCGAGCCGTTCTACAAGGGCGACAACACCTTCCTGCACGGCTACACCTTCGGCGGCCACCCGGTCTCCGCGGCCGTCGGCGTCGCCAACCTCGACATCTTCGAGCGCGAGGGCCTCAACCAGCACGTCCTGGACAACGAGGGCAACTTCCTCAGCACCCTCCAGAAGCTGCACGACCTGCCGATCGTCGGCGACGTCCGCGGCAACGGCTTCTTCTACGGCATCGAGCTCGTCAAGGACAAGGTCACCAAGGAGTCCTTCACGGACGAGGAGACCGAGCGCGTCCTGTACGGCTTCCTGTCCAAGGCGCTGTACGACAACGGCCTGTACTGCCGTGCCGACGACCGCGGCGACCCGGTGATCCAGCTCGCCCCGCCGCTGATCGCCGACCAGCCGGTCTTCGACGAGATCGAGCAGATCCTGCGCTCCGTCCTCACCGAGGCGTGGACCAAGCTCTGACCTCCACGGCGGCCTCCACGGCCTCCGGCCCACCCCCTGGTCCGGACGGCGGTATCCGGTAGGAACAACTTCATATCCATCCAGCGGCTCAGATTCACTCAGTTCAAGCCATACGAGTGAATCTGAGCCGTTGTGCGTGCCGAGCGACGATTGGTGGGGGTCACCACTCCTTACCGTGCCAGTGACCGATACCCTCCATGGTCGTTCACCCGGTCAGGGGAACGAGTCGACGCGATCGAGCAAGAGGTGCGCAGATGGTGGCCCCGCCTGACAACGACGTGCTCTGGGCCCGCGGCCTGCACCACACCTACGGCGGCACCATCGCCCTCGCCGGAGTCTCCCTCGGCGTCCGCGAAGGCGAAATCCTCGCCGTCACAGGCCCGCGCGGCAGCGGCAAGACCACTCTCCTCAAATGTCTCTCCGGCCAACTCGCCCCCGCCGAGGGCGAAGTGTGGTTCAACGAAAACCCCGTCAACACGCTGTCCTCCCTGAGCCGCGAACGGCTGCGTCGTGACCGGTTCGGCTGGATCGACACCGAACCGCATCTCGTACCCGAACTCACCGCGTGGGAGAACGCCGCCCTCCCGATGCTGCTGCGCGGCGCCGGCCGCCGCGCCGCCAAGCACGCCGCGATGGAGTGGCTGGACCGCCTCGACGTCGGCATGTGCGCCCGCCGCCGCCCCGCCCGGCTCGACCAGTCACAGCGCCAGCGCGTCGCCGTCGCCCGCGCCCTGACCACCACGCCCGACGTGCTGTTCGCCGACGAGCCGACCGCCACGCTCCACCACGCCGACGGCACCCAGGTGCTGCGCACCGTCACCGCGGCGGCCCGCTCGCACCAGATCACCGTGGTGCTCGCCATCCACGATTCCGATGGGGCCACGCTCGCCGACCGGACCATCGCCCTCCTCGACGGCCGCCGGACCGGCGACGCACCCGCCGCCACCCCGGACTCCGCCGACGCGGAAGGCAGGGCAGCGTGCTCGCTCTCCGTCTGACCCGCGGTTCCCGCCCCCTCGTCCAGCTCCGCCGGCTCTTCGTCGCCGCCGCCGCGTCCGGCACCGGCTTCCTCCTCCTGTCGACCCTCGGCTACGCCGCCGGCCACCCGTCCACGGCCCGCGATTCCCTGGTACGGCTGCTGTGGTGCGCGGCCCCCCTCGCGGCCACCACCCAGCTCGCGGTGTCGGTGGCCCGCACGGACCCCGCCGCCCGCCTCCAGCGGGGCATGGCCGCCGCCGGGCTGGGACCCGTCCGGCTCACCCTGATCGCCGCCGCCTCCACCACGCTCTCCTGCGTCGTCGGCGTCCTCCTCTCCCTGTTCGCGTTCTTCCGCCTGCGCGGTGAACTCGGCGGCCCCTCCCCCCTGGCCCTCGATGCCGACCTACTCGGCGCCGGCCACCCGGTGCCGCTCGCCGGCGCGCTGCTCCTCCTGTCCACCGTGCCGCTGACCGCCGCCACCGCGACCGCGATCTCCCTACGCCCCCGCTCCGAGGCCGCCACCCGGGAGGCCGACGCCCGCGCCGAGACGGCCATGCCCGCCGGACTGCCGTGGGGCCTGGCGATGACGGCGGCCGGACTGGCCATCCAGGCATACGCCAGCCGCGGCACCGGCACCCCCGGCAACCTGCTGCCCCTCCCCGGCCGGCTGATCGGCAGCCCCCCGGGCGTGCTCGCCGGCTGGGCCCTGACCACCATCGGCCTCGTCCTGGCCGGCCCCGGCCTGGTGCACCTGTGCGGCTGGCTCCTGTCCGCCGGCCGGCCCGGCGCGCTGCGGCTGCTGTCCGGCCGCGTACTCCAGGAGGAGGCCCACCGCATCGGCCGCCCCCTCGGCGTCCTGTGCGCCGTGGCGTCCGCCGCCTACGCCGCGATGAAGGTGTACGAAGCCTCTCCCTCCCGTCCCTTCGGGCCCCTCACCGCCATCGGCGCGGCCGTCGTCCTCGCCTGTGCCACCGCCAGCGCCCTCACCGCCGCCGTGGAATCCCGCTCCGCCCGCGCCCACACCAGGGCCGCCCTCCGCCGCCTCGGCGCCTCCCCCTTCCTCCTCCACCGCGCCACCCTCCTGCGCGCCACGACCCTCGTGGTCGTCCTGGCCCCCCTGACCTGGACCGTCGCTGAAATGGCGACACTTCCGCTCGTGCATTGAGCTGGGACTTGTGCGTTGAGCTGGGACCTGTTGGGTTGAGCTGGGCCTGTGGGGTTGAGCTGGGGCCTGTGGGTTGAGCTGAGACCTGTCGGTTGAGCTGAGACCTGTCGGTTGAGCTGGGACCTGTGCGTGCGAGTCGGGGGTGGGGCGCGCCCTGGCGGTGACCGCATCACGGCGACGCGGCATCGCGATACGCCCCCGCGATGCGTCATGACGCCATGCCGCGGAGAGTGAGTCAGTCGGGGTGAGCTTGGGCGGCCGTGAGGGTCGGGGCCGTCTGGGGTCGTGAGGGTTCGGCCCAGGTCGGGGCGG
Organism: Streptomyces sp. NPDC031210; assembly: GCF_055570395.1. Classification (NCBI taxonomy): domain Bacteria; kingdom Bacillati; phylum Actinomycetota; class Actinomycetes; order Kitasatosporales; family Streptomycetaceae; genus Streptomyces; species Streptomyces sp. NPDC031210. The sequence continues at coordinate 329,316 of NZ_JBVIHH010000006.1, read as the reverse complement.
TGGGGCGCCGAGGCGTGGCGCAGGGGGGCTGCGGCGCCCCTCGGGCGCTCTGTGCGCTGAAGGTCCTCCCGGGGTGGCGTATGGGCTGCTGGCGGGGGACTGCGATCCCGTCCGGGTCGCGGGCACGGGCGGGGTGCTGGCGGTCCCGACCCCGGGGTGGGGTACAGGCTTGTGGACAGCGTCGAGCGGTCCCGTCCCAGGCGGTGGGTGCGGGCCTGTGGAGGTGGTCCGGCGCAGGCGTGCCGAGGGTGGGTCTGGGGCGGTGACGCGGTTCGCGCAGTCCTGGTGGCCGGCCGCGGCGAGGTGGCAGGGCTCGGGGCTCTCTGGCAGCGAGCCGTGGGGGGACAGCAGCGCTTCCTCGTGGGCGGGCGACTGCCACGCCCTTACGGATGTCGTGCCTGGTCGGTCTTCTGTCGCTGGATGTCGGAGCGCGGGCTGCGGGGAACGACAAGCGGCCCCGGCAACTGGGCCGCCGGCACCGGGAGTTGCCGCTCAGCGGGCGACGGCGGTGGCTTCCACCTCTATTCGCCACTCCGGCTGGGCCAGCGCCGAGACCTCCAGCAAGGTGTCGGCGGGATAGGGCTCGGACAGGAACTCCTCGCGCAACGCGATGACATGGTCGAGGTCGGCGGCCATGTCCGTGACGAAGATGCCGATCTTCACCACATCCGCGAGGGAGGCGCCCGCCGCGGCAAGGACCCTCTCGACGTTCGCGAACGCCTGGCGGCCCTGTGTCAGGAAGTCGTCAGAGACAGTCCGGCCCCGCTCATCGATTCCCGCCTGACCGGACACATGGATCAGACCGCCGGCCCTGATGGCCTGAGAGATCTTGTACGGCTCGTACCAATCCGGCGTGGTGGCGATCCGCTCGATCTCCCGCGCCCCCGGCGCCTCCCCGGCACCGGCACCGACACCGGCCGACTCAGGATCCGAGCCAAGATCCGGGCCGACACCCGAGCCGACACCCGACGCGAGATCCAGCGCGAGCTCCGACGCGACGTGCGACATAACAACCCCCCAGTTCCATGTACCTGCATTTCTTGCATGCACATACACAAGTTTCAGGTGCATGTACGCTGATGTCAAGAGCCCAGCGGCAGAAGCCCGAAGAAAGTGGACGGAAGACGATGGACGCGGAGCACTGGGACCGGTTCGGAGCACTGCACACGCGCGTTGAGCAGGAGCTCGCGAAGGCCCTGCAGCAGCACCACAGGATCGGACTCTCCGAGTACCGCGCACTGGCCCGGCTGGCCGAGGCGGACGACGGTGAACTGCGCATGCAGGAGCTCGCCGACCTCATCGGCCTCAACCAGAGCTCGGTGAGCCGACTGGCCTCGCGCCTGGAGACGTCCGGCCTTGCGCGCCGCGACCTGTGCCCCAAGGACCGCCGCGGCGTCTACAGCGTCATCACCGAAGAGGGCCGCGAGGTGCAGAGCAAGGCGCGCCCCACGTACGACCACGCCTTGCGCGCCGCACTCGACGCGGCTGCCGAAGACGGCCACCTCGCCCCCCTCGTGGAATCGCTGCGCCCCTAACATGACGGGGGTGCAGCCGAATTCAGAGCCTCCAGCGCCCCACACGCCCGCCGTATCGCCTGACCGCTCACGGGCCCGCGACAACGAGATCGAGTCCCTCGAAGAGTTCGACCGTGCCGTCAACTCCGGCAGCCTCGCCGGATTCCGCGTCCAGTCCCTCGACCTGACGGCCCGTACGTTCGCGCTGCTCAGCACGGACACCACCGAATGCGTCTTCCTCGGTTGCGTCATGGAGCCCGACGCCGCCGCCAAGGCGCGCGCCGGGGGCGCGCTGGTCTTCCCGCCCATACCGGGCCTGCCGTTCGACCCGTACCGCGGCAGCCTCTACAGACCGGACGAACTCTTCGACGGACTTGTCGACGCGGGCTACGAAGCCACCTCCGACGCCCGCGCCTACCACTGGTACCAGGAGACCCGCTCCGACGGCGACGTCTTCTCCTCGATGCTGCGCAGCATCCACGACGACGCGATCTCCGACGCCCTGCACGAGCACCTCGACGGCGCCCGCGTGGTGGGCATCATGGGCGGGCACGCGCTCGAACGCGGCTCCTCGGCGTACGCGGGCGCGGCCCGGCTCGGCCGCCACCTCACCCGCGCCGGCCTGACCGTGGCGACCGGCGGCGGCCCCGGCGCGATGGAGGCCGCCAACCTCGGGGCGTACGCCGCGCCCTTCGAGGACGCCATGCTCGACTCGGCGCTCGAACTCCTCGCCGCGGCGCCGTCCTTCGTGCCGTCGGTCACCACCTGGGCGCGGGCCGCCTTCGACGTGCGCCGGACCTGGCCGGGCGGCGGCGCCTCGGTGGGCATCCCCACCTGGTTCTACGGTCATGAGCCGCCGAACGCCTTCGCGTCGCACATCGCGAAGTACTTCGTGAACGCCGTACGCGAGGACGGCCTGCTGGCGCACTCCAACGCCGGCGTGGTGTTCCTGCCCGGCGCCGCCGGGACCGTACAGGAGATCTTCGACAACGCGACGCCGAACTACTACGGGTCGCGCGGCGAGCCGACGCCGATGGTGCTGGTCAACCGCTCCCACTGGACCGAGCGGCTGCCCGCCTGGCCCCTGCTCCAGTCGCTCGCGGCGGGCCGCCCCATGGCGTCCCGGATCGCTCTCGTCGACTCGGTGGACGAAGCGCCGGACGCGCTGGCCCGGCTGACGTCAGGAGTGTCCAAGGGGAGGGAAGTGGAGGCGCAGGCGTAGACGGAGACGTAGACGCGAAGTGCGCGTAGCCGCCGACGTACGCACGCATAGACAGACCCATGAACAGACCCACGCATAGACAGACATACGCGCACACAGACATCCGCGAGCCGATACCGTCCCGCGAGATCTCTTCGCCGGCCGAGGCAACTCCCGCCCCCGAATGCGCGTCTGCCAAGCAAAGGTAATGAACAGGTAATGCAGGCAGTGCGCGAACGGAGCTCTTGGTGATCATCGGCCTTCTGACGGCCGTGGCGGCGTCAGCCTGCTACGGCACGGGTTCGGTCCTACAGGCGGTGGGCTCCCGTAAGGCCGCCCGCCAGGAGGCGGCCGACGCGTCCGCCACCGGGGTCACCCAGCACGGCGGCCCCAGCCTGTCCTCCACCGCGAAAGCCGCCGTGACGTGGGAGTTCATGGTCGGCACGGTACTGGACTTCATAGGGTTCGGGCTCGGCGCGCTGGCCGCCCGGCTGCTGCCGCTGTTCCTGTCCCAGACCGTGATCAGCGCCAACCTGGTCATCACGGCCGTCCTGAGCATCAAGCTGCTCGGCATCCGGCTCAACCGGCCCGAGTGGGCGTCCATCGCCGTGGTCTGTTCGGCGCTCGTCCTCCTGGCCACGGCCGCGGGCCCCGAGGGCGGCGGCGATACGGCGATGGCCACCCACTGGTGGCTGCTGGCCGCCTCCCTCGTACTCATCGGCGGCGGCACCCTGGTCGTGCGCCTGATGGGCGGACGGGCCGCGATCCTCGCCGGCCTGCTCTCGGGCCTCGGCTTCGGCGCGCTGGGCGTCGGCGTCCGGGTGCTCAACGGCGTGGCCCCGTTCGACCTGCTCACCCTCCTCGCCGACCCCGCCCTCTACGCCATTCTCGTCGCGGGCATCGGCGGGATGTATCTGCACACCGTGGCCCTGCAGATCGGTTCGGTGAACGGCGCGACGGCGGCGCTGGTCGTCGGCGAGACGGTCGTCCCGGGCATCCTGGGCGTGCTGTGGCTGGGCGACGCCTCGCGCCCCGGCTTCGCCTGGGTCGCGATCCTCGGGTTCGTGCTGGCCGTGGCGGGGGCCGTCGCCGTCGCCTGGTTCGGTGAGCCGGAGGAGGAGCCGGGCGCGGCGCCGGAAGCCGGCACACCCCGGCCGTCGGCGACCGGGAACGACGCCAGGAGCGGCACCGGAAACGGCACCGGGCCCGACGCCCGCCCCGGTGATCGGCCCGCCCACTCCCTGACGACCGGCGGCTCCACCGGATCGTCGTAGCGACGCGGCCGCCCGGAGAGGTGTCAGGGGGCCGGGGGGCAGTGCACCTCTCCGCCCAGCACCACCACGTCCTCCGCCGCGAAGGCGATCCCCACCCGCTCGCCGTTCTCCGGCGCGTCCCGCAGCGCGCAGGCCGCCTCCAGCCGGGGCCCGCCGGTCGGCTGGAGCAGCAGCGCGACATGCGTACCGCGGAACGTCCGGGACACGACCGTGCACGGCAGCCCCTCAGCGGCGGACGTCAGGCGTACGCCCGCCGGACGGACGAGCAGACGGCACGTCCCGTCAGCGGTGTCCTGGGGAACGGGCACCTTGCCCCAGGGGGTGACGGCGGTGTCGCCCTGCACCGTCGCCTCGACGACATTGTCGAAGCCGAGGAAGCGGGCGACGAACTCGTCGGCGGGCCGCTGCCAGACCTCCAGCGGGGTGCCGGTCTGCGCGATACGTCCGTCCCGCATCACCACGACCCGGTCGGCGAGCGCGAACGCCTCACCCTGGTCGTGCGTGACGGCGAGCACGGTCGTCCCCAAGTCGTGGAAGAGCCGCCGCAGTTCGGCCACGAGCCGCTCGCGCAGGCTGCGGTCGAGCTGGCCGAGCGGCTCGTCCAGCATCAGCAGCCGGGGGCTGGGGGCCAGCGCGCGGGCCAGCGCGACCCGCTGCTGCTCGCCACCGGAGAGCGAGGCCACGGCGCGCCGCTGCGCGCCCGGCAGCCCGACGAGGTCGAGGAGTTCGGCGACCCGGCGCCGCTGTTCGGCGCGCGCGGTCCGCCGCATCCGCAGCCCGAAGGCGACGTTCCCCGCGACGTCCCGCTGCGGGAAGAGCTGGTGGTCCTGGAACATCAGGCCCAGCCCGCGCCGGTGCGGAGGAACTCCCGTCAGCTCCCGCCCCTCCAGCAACACCCGCCCCGCCTCGGCCTGTTGGAGCCCGGCCACGACCCGCAGCAGCGTGGACTTGCCGCTGCCGCTCGGCCCCAGCACACACACGATCTCGTGGGCGGCGACCTCCAGATCCACCGCGTCGAGCGCGGGCCGCTCCCCGCGCTTGCCGAAGTGGACGGTCACCCCCGACAGCCGCAGCATCTCGTGCGCGGCCGGGCCGGCCGGCGTGCCGGTGTCGGCGTGTGCCGTCATCTAGAACTCCCCGGAGTGGTCGGTGCGGATGCGCTCCAGGGCCAGCAGGGCGCCGGCGCACACCACCATCAAGATGGTCGACAGGGCCATCGCCTGGCCGTAGTTCAGCTCCCCGGCGCGCCCCAGCAGCCGGGCGACGGCCACCGGGAGCGTCGGCTGGTCCGGTCGCGCGATGAAGACCGTCGCACCGAATTCGCCGAGCGAGACGGCGAAGGCGAAGCCCGCCGCGATCAGCAGCGCGCGCCGGACCATCGGGAGGTCCACCTCGCGCCACACCCGCCACGGGGACGCGCCTAGGACCGCGGCCGCCTCACGCAGCCGGCCGTCCACGGCGCGCAGCACGGGCAACATCGTGCGCACGACGAACGGCACGCCCACCAGGGCCTGGGCGAGCGGGACCAGCCACCACGAGGAGCGCAGGTCCAGCGGTGGCGTGTCGAGGGTGATCAGAAAACCGAAGCCGACGGTCACCGCGGAGACCCCGAGCGGAAGCATCAGCAGCGCGTCGAAGCCGCGGACGAGCCGGCCCGCTCCGGAGCCCCGGCCGGTCGTCCCCGAGGTGCCGCTCCGGGACTGCGGCACGGTCAGCGCGGCGGCCGCCAGCCCGCCGATCACCAGCGCGATGACCGTGGCCACCGCCCCGTAGGCGAGGGAGTTCCCCAGCGCTTCGAGGGGCGCCACGGCGAAGGTGCTGTCGGCGCCCCCGGCCGAGCGCAGCGTGTCGTAGAAGACCAGGCCGTAGCCGCCGGGCCCGGCGAACGACCGCTCCACGAGGACCGCCAGGGGCGTGAGGAGCAGGACGGCGATGACGGCGAGCGTGCCCCACAGCAGGGCCCACTGGCCGCGGCCGGCGGGCCGGCGGGCGGTCTGCGCGGCGTCGACGAGCCGCAGGGCGGTTTCGCGCCGGCGCACGGTCCAGGCGTGCAGGGCCAGCAGCGCCAGCACCGCCGCGAACTGGATCATGGTCAGGACGGCGGCGGTCGGCAGGTCCAGCAGGTCGGCGGTCTGCCGGTAGATCTCCACCTCCAGCGTCGAGAAGGTGGGCCCACCCAGGATCTGCACCACTCCGAAGGAGGTGAACGTGAACAGGAACACCATCAGCGCGGCGGCCGCGACGGCCGGCCCCAGCGCGGGCAGCGTCACCCGCCGCCAGGCCGCGAACCGGCCCGCGCCCAGCACCCGCGCCGCCTCTTCCTGCCGCGGGTCGAGCTGCCCCCACAGCCCGCCGACGGTCCGTACGACCACGGCGTAGTTGAAGAAGACGTGCGCCAGCAAGATCGCCCAGACGGACGTGTCCAGCCGCAGTCCCCACAGCCCGTCCAGCAGCCCGCCCCGCCCGACCAGCGCCAGGAACGCCGAGCCGACGACCACCGTGGGCAGCACGAACGGCACCATCACCACCGCACGCAGCAGCCGCTTGCCGGGAAAGTCCAGGCGCGCGAAGACGTACGCGCCGGGCAACGCGATCAGCAGCGTCAGCGCCGTCGAGGCGGCCGCCTGCCAGAGCGTGAACCACAGGACATGCGCGACATCCGGGTCACCGAGGACCTCGGCGACCCGGCCGAACTGCCAGCGCCCGCCGTCCTTGACGCCCCGCCCCACGATCGAGACGACCGGATAGGCGAAGAACAGCGCGAAGAAGGCGAGCGGCAGGGCCATCAGGCCCAGCCGCACCACCGTCGCCCGCGAGGGCCTCCCGGCCCGGGCGGGGGTTACTTCAGAACGAGCGAGGACCACTGCTTGATCCACCGTTCGCGGTTCTCGGTGATCGCCTCGGGGGCCACCGTCAGCGGCTTGTCGATGGTCGCGCCGTACTTGGTGAACAGCGCCGGCACCTTGGCGTCCGCACGCGCGGGGTGGACGAACATCCGCAGCGGCACGTCCTCCTGGAACTTCCGGCTCAGCAGGAAGTCCAGCAGCGCCTTGCCGCCCTTCTCGTTCTTCGCGCCCTTGAGCAGGCCGCCGAACTCGATCTGGCGGAAGCAGGTGCCGGTCGCGACACCGGTCGGCGCCTGCTTCGGCGCCGGCTTCTTGCCGAGCACCTCGGCGGGCGGGCTGGAGGCGTAGGAGACCACCAGCGGCTTGTCGCCCTTGCCGCGGCCGGCCGCGGAGCCGGAGAACCGCTCGGAGTAGGCCTGCTCCCAGCCGTCGACGACCTCGACGCCGTTGTCCTTGAGCTTCTTCCAGTAGCCCTGCCAGCCCTTCTCGCCGTACTTGGCGACGGTGGCGAGCTGGAAGGCGAGCCCCGGCGAGGACGTCGCGGAGTTCTCCGTGACGAGCAGTCCCTTGTAGGCGGGCTTGGTCAGGTCGTCGAGCGTCTGCGGCGGGGCGATCTTGTGCTTGGTGAAGTACGCCCGGTCGTAGTTGACGCAGATGTCGCCGTAGTCGAGCGGCGTGACGCGGTTGCGCTTCTTGTCGAGCTGCAACCCGGCCGGGACGCTGTCGAGGCCCTTGGCCTTGTAGGGGCTGAAGATGCCCTCGTTCAGACCGCGCGAGAGCAGGGTGTTGTCGATACCGAAGAACACATCGCCCTGCGGATTGCCCTTGGAGAGGATCGCCTGGTTGACGGCCTTGCCGGCGTCGCCGCCCAGGACCTTCTTGACCTTGTAGCCGCTCTCCTTCTCGAAGGCGGCGAGCACCGACTTGGAGACGGCGAACGAGTCGTGGCTGACGAGTGTGACCGTCTTGGCGTCGGCGCTGTCGCCGCCGGAGCCGCCGCACGCGGCCAGCACGGTCATACCGACCGCGGCGGCGAGCGCGGTCGCGGTGATCTTGCGGGTGGTGCTCACTGATTTCCTCCTGGCTGGCCAGGAAGAGACGCGGCCCCGCCCGGGGACCACCGCCGCCGACGTCACGGGACGTACGGCGGACGGATCCGGGCGGGGCGCAACAGCATGAGTGACGACCGAACTTCCTACCCGGAATGACCCGGGCGAGGTTCAAGGGTCTGCGGGCGCCGTGTGACCTGTGTGGCTACGACGTGTCCGCACTCTCAGCGCTGTGGCGCTCCCCTGTCGGAATGTGCATTTGTTCGATCACACAGTACCAGCGAGCGGTCAGCGTTCCGAGGCGGCGAGCTGCCCGCACGCCCCGTCGATCTCCTGGCCACGGGTGTCGCGGACGGTCACCGGCACGCCGTGCGCCTCGATGGCCTTGACGAACGCCCGCTCGTCCTCGGGCCGCGAGGCGGTCCACTTCGAGCCCGGCGTCGGGTTCAGCGGAATGAGGTTCACGTGGACGCGCTTGCCCTTCAGCAGCCGTCCCAGCAGGTCACCGCGCCACGCCTGATCGTTGATGTCCCGGATCAGGGCGTACTCGATGGAGATCCGGCGCCCGGACCGCTCCGCGTACTCCCACGCGGCGTCCAGCACCTCGCGGACCTTCCAGCGGGTGTTGACGGGAACGAGCGTGTCGCGCAGCTCGTCATCGGGCGCGTGCAGCGACACCGCGAGCCGGCACTTGAAACCCTCGTCCGCGAACCGCAGCATCGCCGGCACCAGGCCGACGGTGGAGACGGTGATCCCGCGCTGCGACAGGCCCAGGCCGTCCGGCTCGGGGTCGGTCAGCCGCCGGATGGCGCCGACGACCCGCTTGTAGTTCGCCAGCGGCTCGCCCATGCCCATGAAGACGATGTTGGACAGCCGCGCCGGCCCGCCCGGAACCTCACCGTCGCGCAGCGCGCGCATGCCGTCGACGATCTGGTGCACGATCTCGGCGGTCGAGAGGTTGCGGTCCAGCCCCGCCTGGCCCGTGGCGCAGAACGGGCAGTTCATGCCGCAGCCGGCCTGCGAGGAGATGCACATGGTGACCCGGTCCGGGTAGCGCATCAGCACCGACTCCACGAGCGTGCCGTCGTGCAGCTTCCACAGCGTCTTGCGGGTGGTGTCGTCGTCACACGAGATGTGCCGCACCACGTTCATCAGATCCGGCAGCAGCTCCGCCGCCAGCTTCTCGCGCGCCGCCGCCGGGATGTCGGTCCACTGCGCCGGTTCGTGCGCGTAGCGGGCGAAGTAGTGCTGCGAGAGCTGCTTGGCACGAAACGGCTTCTCACCGATCGCGGCGACCGCTTCACGGCGCTCGGCAGGACTGAGATCGGCAAGGTGCCGCGGCGGCTTCTTGGCGCCGCGGGGGGCGACGAACGTCAGCACACCAGGCTCGGGCGGTGCCATGGGCGAAACTCCTCAGTGCGGGGGGGGGCCGAACGATCTCCGCTGTCGCGGAGCCAACGGCAAGACGATGCCGGGACCTGGAGACCTCACGGGGTCATCCCCGCAGCCGCGGGGCCGGAAAAGGGCCCGCTGCCACAGGCAACGGGCCCTTCCAGAGTACCTGGGCCGATTCAGCCCGCTCCCACGAAGATCACAAACAGCAACCACACCACCGGCGCCGTCGGCAGGAGGGAGTCCAGACGGTCCATGATCCCGCCGTGGCCCGGCAGGAGGGTGCCCATGTCCTTGATGCCCAGATCACGCTTGATCATGGATTCGCCGAGGTCACCGAGAGTGGCACTGGCCGCTACGGCGAAGCCCAGGAGCAGGCCCTGCCACCAGGCGCCGTCGGTGATCAGGAATTCCATGCACAGGGCGCCGGCGGCCATCGCGAAGAGCAGCGCGCCGGCGAGCCCCTCGCGGGTTTTGCCGGGGCTGATGCGCGGGGCGAGCTTGTTCCTGCCGAAGCGCCAGCCGACCGCGTAGGCCCCGGTGTCGCTGACGACGGTCAGCAGCAGGAACGTCAGCACCCGCTGTGGCCCGTCGTCCTCGGCCGCGAGCATCAGGGCCACGAACGTCGCCAGGAACGGTACGTAGAACGCCGCGAAGACGCCGGCGGTGACATCGCGCAGGTAGTTGTCGGGTGCCTCGGTCATCCGCCAGACGAGGACGGCGAGCGCGGTGAGCGCCATCGCCACCCAGGCACCCTCGGCGCCGCGTACGTACCCGGCGACGACCATGGCGGTGCCGCCGACCGCGAGGGGGACCAGCGGCACGCGGATGTCCTTGCGCTCCGCGAGCCGGGAGGTCAGCTCCCACAGCCCCACCACGACGGCGATCGCGATCACGCCGATGAAGAGGGGCTTGTAGACGAAGAGCGAGGCGAGGATGACCGCGCCGAGCCCGACGCCGACCCCTATGGCGGCGCGAAGATTGCGTCCCGCGCTCTTCTTCGGCTTGGGGTCCTGCGAGCTGTTGGGCCCGGGAGAACCGGGGAAAGCGGTGGGCATGGGCTCCTGCGGCTTGTCGTCGCGGAACAGGGGGCCGCTCAGTCGAGCAGCCCCCCGGTCGTCCCGGTGATCCCGGTGGCCCCGGTCATCCCGGATGTCCCGGGGGTCCCGGTCGTCGTCCTGGTGTCCGCCGGCGTCGGGCACGATGGGCATGGGCCGAGTCTGCGCCGCGTCGCCCGCGTCGTGGACGGGACCCGCCGGGGCGGGGGGCGCCACCCCGCGGAGTGCGGAGGCCGGTCCCTGATCGGTCGGCCGCCATTGACCGGCGCCGGGCGGGGCCCCCCAGGATGACTCGTTCATCAGACCTCGAGGAGCTCGGATTCCTTGTGCTTGAGCAGCTCGTCCACCTGCGTGACGTACTTCGCGGTGGTGTCGTCGAGCTCCTTCTCCGCGCGGCGCACCTCGTCCTCGCCGGACTCCTTGTCCTTGACGAGCTTGTCGAGGGTTTCCTTGGCCTTGCGGCGCACGCTGCGGATCGAGATCTTCGCGTCCTCGCCCTTGGTCTTGGCGACCTTGATGTACTCCTTGCGGCGCTCCTCGGTCAGCTCCGGGAACGTCACTCGGATGATATTGCCGTCGTTGCTCGGGTTGACGCCGAGGTCGGAGTCGCGGATCGCCTGCTCGATGTTGCGCAGCGCGCTCTTGTCGAACGGGGTCACCACGGCCATCCGCGGCTCGGGCACCGAGAACGACGCCAGTTGGTTGATCGGCGTCATGGCCCCGTAGTAGTCCGCCACGATCTTGTTGAACATCGCCGGGTGCGCACGCCCGGTGCGGATCGCGGCGAAGTCCTCCTTGGCGACCACGACGGCCTTCTCCATCTTCTCCTCGGCCTCGAGGAGGATCTCTTCGATCACCACTTGCTCCTGGTCTTTTCGGTAAGAAGCAGAGCCTCGCCCCTGCCGCGCGTCTTTACCTGCACGGTGTCCGACCGGCAGGCGGTTGTCCATCCCCGTGCCGGGGTCTTCCCCCGGCCGGGAGCTGCCGTCCGTACGGGCCGATGCCCGCACGGAACCACGGCAGTTGGGGCCGTCAGGCCCGGGTGCCCTGATCGCTGACGAGCGTGCCGATCTTCTCACCCTTCACCGCACGCGCGATGTTGCCCTCGGCGAGCAGTTCGAAGACGAGGATCGGGAGCTTGTTGTCGCGGCACAGGGTGATGGCGGTGGCATCGGCGATCTTCAGGTCGCGGGTGATGACTTCGCCGTATTCGAGGGCGTCGAACTTGACCGCGTCCGGGTTCTTCTTGGGGTCGGAGTCGTAGACCCCGTCCACACCGTTCTTGCCCATCAGCATGGCCTCGGCGTCGATCTCCAGGGCACGCTGGGCGGCGGTGGTGTCGGTGGAGAAGTACGGCATGCCCATGCCGGCGCCGAAGATGACGACCCGGCCCTTCTCCAGATGACGCACGGCGCGCAGCGGAATGTACGGCTCCGCGACCTGGCCCATGGTGATGGCGGTCTGCACGCGGGAGTCGATGCCCTCCTTCTCCAGGAAGTCCTGGAGGGCGAGGCAGTTCATGACCGTGCCGAGCATGCCCATGTAGTCCGAGCGCGCGCGGTCCATGCCGCGCTGCTGGAGTTCGGCGCCGCGGAAGAAGTTGCCGCCGCCGATCACGATGGCGATCTCGTAACCGTCGCGCACCACGGCGGCGATCTCGCGAGCGATGGCGTGCACGACATCGGGGTCGACGCCGAGTCCGCCGCCGCCGGCGAACGCCTCGCCCGACAGCTTCAGCAGGAAACGCTGCCTGTCGCCTTTACCGGAAATGTCTGTGTCCGCGCCGTCGGCACCGTGATTCATTGAGCTCTCCTCGTGCACATACGAAGAAGGCCATTGCCGTGGGTCCTGATCAGATCCCTGTGCGGCAATGGCCTCCTCGTCACATCTGCGGCCGGCCGGTGAGCGGCCGACTGCGTACGACCCTAGCGGGGTCGCAGGTCATTCGCTGCCTTCGCGGCAGGCTCAGGCGCCGACGCGGATGCGCGTGAAGCGCTTCAGCGTGACACCGGCCTCGTCCAGAACCTTCTGGACGGTCTTCTTGTTGTCCTTGGCGAACGGCTGCGCCAGCAGCGTGTTCTCCTTGAAGAAGCCGTTGACGCGACCCTCGACGATCTTCGGAAGGGCGGCCTCGGGCTTGCCCTCCTCCTTCGCGGTGGCCTCGGCGACGCGGCGCTCGTTCTCGACGACGTCGGCCGGAACGTCCTCACGGGAGAGGTACTTCGGCGAGAACGCGGCGATGTGCTGCGCGACGTCCTTGGCGACGTCGGCGTTCTCCTTGTCCAGCTCGACCAGGACGCCGACCTGCGGCGGGAGGTCGGGCATGGTGCGGTGCATGTACGCCGCCACGAAACCGTCGGTGAACTGCGCGAAGCGGTCCAGGACGATCTTCTCGCCGAGGGTGGCGTTGGCCTCGTCCACGTACGCCTGGACGGTCTTGCCGGCCTCGATCTCGGAGGCGAGCAGGGCCTCCAGGTCGGCGGGCTTGGTCTTGGCGACGTGCGCGGCCAGCGCGTTGGCGACGGCCTGGAACTTGTCGCCCTTGGCGACGAAGTCCGTCTCGCACTTCAGCTCGAGCAGGACGCCCGCGGACTTGTCGTCGGCGATGAGGGAGACGACCGCACCGTTCTCGGCCGAACGGCTCTCGCGCTTGGCGACGCCCTTCTGACCCTTGACGCGCAGGATCTCCACGGCCTTGTCGACGTTGCCGTCGGCCTCGTCCAGGGCCTTCTTGCAGTCCATCATGCCGGCGCCGGTGAGCTCGCGGAGCTTCTTGACGTCAGCGGCGGTGTAGTTCGCCATGGTCTGTGAATCTCTTCTCGAAATCTCGAAAGTCGACAGATCTACGGGTGAACGGCGGGGGCGGCGCTTGTGGCGCCCGCCCCCGCCGTCAACAACCGGTCGTTAGGTCAGGCCTGCTCGGCGTCCGCGGCCGGCTTCTCGGCCTCGGCGGCCGGGGCGGCCTCGACGACGGGGGCGGCCTCGGCGGCGGGGGCCTCAGCGGCGGCGTCCTTAGCGGGCTTCTCGGCCGCGTCCTCGGAGTCGGCCTTCTTCTCGCCCTCGAGCAGGTCGCGCTCCCACTCGGCCAGCGGCTCGGCGGCAGCCTTGTCGCCGGGCTTCTGGTCGCCGGTGGCGGCACCGGAACGGGCGATGAGGCCCTCGGCGACGGCGTCGGCGATCACGCGGGTGAGCAGGGTGACGGAGCGGATCGCGTCGTCGTTGCCCGGGATCTTGTAGTCGACCTCGTCGGGGTCGCAGTTCGTGTCGAGGATCGCGACGACCGGGATGTTGAGCTTGCGCGCCTCACCGACGGCGATGTGCTCCTTCTTGGTGTCCACGATCCAGACGGCGCTGGGCACCTTCTGCATCTCGCGGATACCGCCGAGGGTCTTCTCCAGCTTGGCCTTCTCGCGGGAGAGGACGAGGAGCTCCTTCTTGGTGAGGCCGGAGGCGGCCACATCCTCGAAGTCGATCTGCTCGAGCTCCTTCAGGCGCTGCAGGCGCTTGTAGACGGTCGAGAAGTTGGTCAGCATGCCGCCGAGCCAGCGCTGGTTCACGTAGGGCATGCCCACGCGGGTCGCCTGCTCGGCAATGGCCTCCTGGGCCTGCTTCTTCGTGCCGACGAACATGACCGAGCCGCCGTGGGCGACGGTCTCCTTGACGAACTCGTAGGCGCGGTCGATGTACGACAGCGACTGGAGCAGGTCGATGATGTAGATGCCGTTGCGCTCGGTGAAGATGAAACGCTTCATCTTCGGGTTCCAGCGCCGGGTCTGGTGCCCGAAGTGGACGCCGCTCTCCAGCAGCTCCCGCATCGTGACGACGGCCATGGCCGTACTCCTTGTGTTTCTCGGTTCCACCCCGGCCGGTCGGCCGCGGTGCCTGACGCCCCGACGCGCCTGCCGAGGAAGGAACCTTGCGGAACCTTCCGAGGACCGAGGAGCGCGGCTACCGTGCTGCCCGAAAGGGACTGGTGCACTGATGGCGGGGCGTGCGAAGTCGACCCGGTGACCCGGATCGCCAAATGAAGTGTACGGGACGGCCGATGCCCTGGGCGACACGCACCTTTTCGCGCCCCGGACGAGTGACGCCGTTATCCACAGCCCGCCGGTTGCCCACAGCTCCGGACCAAGATCCCCACGCCGCGACGGAATACGCCACGGTCGTGACGTGCACGGACGACGCGCACGGAAGCGGAAGGCACGTGCACGCGTGTGGGCGGGTGTGTGCGTGTGCGGGAGAAGCGGAAATGGTGTCGGGGGCGGGGGTGCCGGGTGAGTGGGTGCGGGACGCGGGGGCGGGGACGCGGGCGGGTGGTCGCGTTGGTGGCCGGGTTGATGTTGACGTTGATGTTGATGGGGCCGCTGACGACGGCTCGGGCGCGGGACGCCGAGTCGCCAGCCGGTAGGCCGACGCCGCCGACGCCGCCGGGGCAGGCGGAGCGGGCCTGGCCGGTGGACGGCCCGGCGGGATTACGTCCGGCGGTATTACGCGGCTGGGAGCCGCCTCCTTCGCCATGGGCGGCAGGACATCGCGGCGTGGACCTGGCCGCTTCCGCCGGCGCTACGGTACGGGCGGCCGCACCCGGCCGGGTGACCTTCGCCGGGACCGTCGCCGGCCGGGGCGTGATCACCATCGAACTGGCGAGGTCGGGGCATCCACCGCTGCGCACCACCTACGAACCCGTGCGCCCCACGGCCCGCAAGGGCGACCGCGTCGCGGCGGGCCGGCCGGTGGCTGTGCTCCAGCGCGGCCCGTTCCACTGCCGCGCACCATGCCTCCACTGGGGACTGCGGCGCGGGAAGACGTATGTGGACCCGCTCACGCTCCTCCCCCCGTCCTTACTGGGCGGTGGTCCCTCACGCCTCCTTCCGGTCATCGGCATCCCGGTCCCTTCCGGCGGCCGGGGACCCGGCAGTGGTCAGGACCCGGCGAGTGGTTCGGACTCCTCCGGGACGCCAAGGTCACTCGTGAGGGTGGACGGACAACGCACGGGGACGACAGCCCACGAGACAGCCATCGCGCCGACGGGGGCCGCGATAGCCGCCGCGGTCGCGCTCGCCGCCGCCGCGCTGTGGGCGGTGGGCCGCCTTTCCCCGTCCCGTTCGGCGACGGGAGGTGAAAGGCACCGCCGGCGGCGGTCGCCTGTGCGGGGAGGAGGCTGAGGCAGGGGCGCGGCAAGGGGGCGGGCGCGGCAGGGGCGCGGGACGGGGAAGCAGGGGGGCGGAGGGGGCGGGGAGGGGGCGGGGGGCCGGGGGGGAGCCCCCAGGTCAGCCGCTGACGCCGCGGAGGGCCATGCCCACCGCCGCCTCCGTGATCTGGTCCGGGTCCTCGGCAGCACCGATCTCGATACGGCGCACCGCCGCGTCCACAACACCCTGGAGCAGCATCGCCGCGAGCCTGGGTTGTTCGTGGCCCAGGGCCGCGAGGGCCTCGACGATCATGGCGATGAGCCCGCCGTGCGCCGCGCGGATCTTTTCGCGCGCGCCCGCGTCCAGCTCCCCGGCCGAGATGGCGACGACGGCGCGGTGGCGCCGGTCTCCGACCAGGGCCAGTTGCCGGCGCACGTACGCCTCGATCTTCTCCTCGGGCGTGTCCACGCACCGCATCGCCGTCTCGACCTCGGCGGCCCATACGGGGAAGTCGACGGCGCACAGCTCTTCGACGACGGCCGCGCGGGAGCGGAAGTATTCGTAGACGGAGGAGCGCGCGAGTCCCGTGCGCTCGGCGAGGGCGGGGAAGGTCAGCGCTTCCGTTCCGCCTTCGGACAGCAGGGAGCGGGCGGCGTCCAGGAGGGCGCCGCGCTGCATCGTCCGGTGCTCGGCCACAGAGGCCGCTCGAATCCTTGGCACGGCACCACTCTACGGATGGCGCGCCCGTCGCGGCACTCCGCGTCTCGACCGGTGGAGAGTCGGTCAGCGCCCCACGTCGGCGAGTTTGGCTCTGAGCTGCAGGACGGACTTGGTGTGGATCTGGCTCACCCGGCTCTCCGTGACGCCGAGGACGTTGCCGATCTCGGCGAGCGTGAGGCCCTCGTAGTAGTAGAGGGTGACGACGGTCTTCTCACGGTCGGGGAGCGTGTTGATGGCGCGCGCGAGCAGGCGCCGCAGTTCGCGGTCCTCGGCGATCTCGACGGGGTTGTCGGCGGCCGTGTCCTCAAGGGTGTCCATCAGGCTCAGGCGTTCGCCCTCGCCGCCGGCGTGCAGGAGTTCCTCCAGCGCGACGACGTTCGCCAGGGAGAGCTGGCTGAACACACCGTGGAGTTCCTCCAGCGCGATGCCCATCTCGTTGGCGACCTCGGCCTCGGTCGGGGTGCGGCGCAGTTGCGCTTCGAGGGTCGCGTAGGCGCGTTCGACGGCGCGCGCTTTCTGCCGTACGGAGCGCGGGATCCAGTCCAGTGCGCGCAGCTCGTCGATCATGGCGCCGCGGATGCGGGTGATCGCGTACGTCTCGAACTTGATGGAGCGTTCGGGTTCGAACTTCTCGATGGCGTCGATCAGGCCGAAGACGCCGGAGGAGACGAAGTCGGCCTGCTCGACGTTGGGTGGCAGGCCGACGCTGACCCGGCCGGCGACGTATTTGACGAGCGGCGAGTAGTGCAGGATCAACTGTTCCCGCAGCCGCCCGTCACCCGACGCCTTGTAGGAGCGCCACAGCTCTTCGAGTGAGGAGGGCGCGGCGGGGCGCACGCTGCCGCGCGCGGCGGGTGGTACTGCCGCACGGTCAGACCCGGAAGTGTGCTGGGGCATTCGTCGCCTTGAGCCGTTCTGCCGAAACACTGGTGGGATGGGTGAAAAGCGGATTGGTCGTGAGCGTAGCGTGACTGCGACGTTGCGGTGCGCGAGGAACCGGCGTTACGGCGTGCGCAGATACGTTCCGCTGCCCGCACCTCAGGGTTACTCGTACGGCGTGGCGACAACCGGACGTCGAGCCGGACACGCGTTCCCGGCGGAAGGGGCGGGCCGACGCGGTGACGCGGCGGGCGGGGCTTCGTTACGCCCGTGGTGCCGCGTCGGCTATGCACCAGCGGGTCGGCGCCGCATGCCGAAGCAAGGCAAACCTGGATTCTGCGGTCATTCCCCTCACCCTTTCACCCGTTCGCCCCAGGTCAAGTACCGCCTCGCCGGGAAGCATCGGTGGCCTCGGCGCGTCGCGCCAACTCCCAGCCGGCCCCGCACCTTTGAACGAATCCGAGGGATTGCAGCTCGAAGAGCTTGCCTTGCGTGACCTGGCGGGGGGTGCCGGATTCCCTCGCCAGGTGGGCGGCGTCCGCGCCGCCGCGTGCCGGCAGCGCCTCCAGTACGCGCGCCGCTACGGGGTCCAGCAGGTCGCGGGCGACGGTCGGCCCGGATCGCTCGGGCGCGAGGTCGCCGATGCTGCCGACGAGCTCGATGACCTCGTCCGCGTCGGTGACCACCGCCGCCTCGTCGCGGAGGAGTTGATGGACACCGGCGGACAGTCCGCTGGTGACGGGTCCTGGCATGCCCATGGTGTAGCGGCCGAGGGCGAGGGCTCGCCGGGCGGTGACGAGCGAGCCGCTGCGGAGTTCGGCCTCCACGACGACGGT
Organism: Streptomyces sp. NPDC031210; assembly: GCF_055570395.1. Classification (NCBI taxonomy): domain Bacteria; kingdom Bacillati; phylum Actinomycetota; class Actinomycetes; order Kitasatosporales; family Streptomycetaceae; genus Streptomyces; species Streptomyces sp. NPDC031210. The sequence continues at coordinate 311,415 of NZ_JBVIHH010000006.1, read as the reverse complement.
TCCCCGCGCGAGGGCGGCGATGACGCGGTTGCGTTGGACGAACCGGCTACGGGTGGGGTGGTCGCCCGGCGGTAACTCGGCGACCACGAGGCCCTGTTCGGCGATGCGACCGATCAGCTCGGTGTGACCGCGGGGATAGGCGTAGTCGACGCCGGAGGCCAGTACGGCGATGGTGGCGCCGTCCGCGGCCAGGGCTCCGCGATGGGCCGCGCCGTCGACGCCGTACGCGGCTCCGGAGGTGACCGTCCAGCCGCGGTCGGCGAGGCCGGCGCCGAGGGCGGCGGCGAGGTGGGCGCCGTATTCGGTGCAGGCCCGCGCGCCGACGACGGCGACCGAGCGCAGGGCCCAGAGGCGGAGGTTTCCGATGCCCCGGACCCACAGGCCGATGGGACGGCCGTCACCGAGGTCGTCGAGCTGGCCGGGCCATTCTTCGTCTCCCGGGCAGATGAACCGGCCGCCGAGCGCGGTGACGGCGGCGAGGTCCGCCGCGGGGTTCGCCCGTTCGGCGCGCAGCCGGAGTCCGGCGATCTTGTCGCGGCCGGCTCCCCGGGGCGGTTCCGCGTCGTCGTCGGCCAGGGCGTGCCACAGGGCGAGGGGGCCCATCTCGCGCAGCCAGCGACCGGCGGTTTCGTCACCGGGTTCGAGGATGCGGGTGAGCGCCGCACGCGCGGCGCGCTCCGGCTCGATGCCCTCGCGGTGTGGGGCCCCTTCGTCGTCCGCCGCCGGGCTCGTGGCGCTCCGGTCGGTGGCACCGCCGGCTGCCGCCTCGCCCTTGGCGAAGCCCCATGCGTCCGTTCCGTTCATTGTTCGTCCCCCAGTTATCGGTCGGTTGCTCTTGTCCGGGTGGTGGGCCGGGGCCGTAGGGCTGCGGCTCGGGGTTCCTTGTGCGGGTGGGGGGCAGATGGCGGGGGAGGTTGCGGTGGGGGGCGGATGGTGCGGCGGGCGGTGGGCAGGGCGCGTCGTACGTGCCTCGGCCTCGACGTTCGTTCGGGGCCCTCCCCCTCCCCTCCCCCACCCCCGCCGCGCCCGCCTCCGCCCCGAGCCCCCACCGCCGCCACCGCCGCCAGCGCCGCCACCGCCGCCAGCGCCGCCAGCGCCGCTACGGTCTGCGGGCACCCATCGGTGGCGTCACCGTCTCCGGTGGCGTGGTTTTCGGCGGTGGGGTCGTCGCCGGCGGTGGCGTCCTCGATTCCGGTGGCGGCAACGTTGCTGAGGGCGTCATCGGCCTCGGCATGGCCGTCGCTGCCGTCGTGGGCTTCCTGGCATCCCGTTCCCTCGCTGGCGGGCGCTTTGGTCCTGGCCCTGACGGCCGCGTCGCCGTCGTTCCTCGGCGGACGCCGGTGCGTAGTTCCAGGGCCCAGTTGACGTCGTCTCGTGTGGGGCGGTCTCGGCCGGCCAGGTCGGCGGAGGTCCAGGCGACGCGTAGGACGCGGTCGAGGCCGCGGGCCGTCAGCAGACCGCACTCCAGGTCGCGTTCGGCTTGGGCCAGTGCGCCGGGCTGGACCTGCCAGCGGGTTCTCAGTTCGTGGCCGGGCACCTCGCTGTTGGTGCGCCATGGCGTGCCGGCGTAGCGCGCCACGGCGCGGTCGCGGGCGGCCCGTACCCGTTCGGCCACGGCCGCGGTGGGTTCGGCGCCGCTGCCCAGGGCGGCGAGTTCGGAGCGGGCTACCGGCTCGACAGCGATGCGCAGGTCCACGCGGTCCATGAGGGGGCCGGACAGGCGGGCCCGGTAGCGGCGGATCGAGGAGGGGCGGCATTCGCAGCCGCCGCCGATCGTGCCGTGGCGTCCGCAGGGGCAGGGGTTGGCCGCGAGGGCGAGGAGGAAGCGTGCGGGCATGCGCATCATGCCGGCGGCGCGGGCGACGACGACGTGGCCGGATTCGAGGGGCTGACGCAGCGCGTCCAGGACGCGTGCGCTGCATTCGGCGGCCTCGTCCACGAACAGCACGCCGTTGTGGGCGAGGGACACGGCCCCGGGGCGGGGTAACCCGCTGCCGCCGCCCACGAGGGAGGCCATGGTGGCGGAGTGGTGCGGGGCGCAGTAGGGCGGGCGGTCGACGAGTGGCTGGCCCGGTGGGAGGGTGCCCGCGACCGAGTGGACGGCGGTGACCTCCAGCGATTCCTTGGGTGAGAGGGGCGGGAGGAGGCCGGGGAGCCGTTCGGCGAGCATGGTTTTCCCGGCGCCGGGCGGGCCTTTGAAGAAGATGTGGTGGCGTCCGGCGGCGGCCACCTCCAGGGCGCGTCGGGCGTTGTGCTGGCCGGCGACATCCGACAGGTCGAGGGGGCGGTCGCCGGACGGCAGGCCCGTACCGATGCCTGTGCCGGGGACGACGAGGCCGGCGAGCAGGGGGTCGGGGCGGCCTCCTTCGAGGGTGTCCTCCTCTTCGGGCACGGGTTCGTCGGTGAGGACGGCGATGAGCTGGCGCAGGCTGCGGACGCCGAGGACGGAGATGCCGGGGACGAGTGAGGCTTCGGCGACGGTGCGTTCCGGGACGACGACCTGGCGGTAGCCGGCGTCGGCTGCGGCCAGGACCGCGGGCAGGACACCACGTACGGGGCGGACGCGGCCGTCGAGCCCGAGTTCGCCGATCATCATGAGGTCGGTGAGTTCGCGGGGGTCGAGGCGTTCGGCGGCGCCGAGGACGGCGCAGGCCACGGCCAGGTCGAAGCCGCTGCCGCCTTTGGGGACGGAGGCTGGGCTGAGGCCGACGGTGAGCTTTTTCTGTGGCCATTCGGCGCCGGAGTTCACCACGGCGGCGCGCACCCGGTCCTTGGATTCGAGCAGGCTCTTGTCGGGCAGTCCGACGAGGGTGAAGGCGGCGACGCCCGGTTCGAGGTCGGCCTGGACTTCTACGACGACGCCTTCTACGCCGACGAGGGCGACGGAGCAGGTTCGGGCGAATCCCATTACGCCACCCCGCGTACGTGTTCGACGACGGGGGCGCCGCGGGCCGGTAGCAGGACGCCGATGACGTCGATGCGTACGCCGCCGGGCGGGGGGCCTCCGTGGCGCTCAAGCCAGCGTTCGGCGAGGAGTCGCAGCCGCTGGGTTTTTTCGGCGCGGACGGCGGCCATGGGGTGCTCGTACCAGCCCGCGCGGCGGGTTTTCACCTCGCAGATGACCAGGGCGTCGTGGTCGGTGGCGATGATGTCGATCTCGCCGTCGCGGCATCGCCAGTTGCGGTCGAGGATCCGCATTCCGGCCTCGATGAGGCGCCGGGCGGCCAGGTCCTCGCCGTAGCGTCCGAGGGCGCGCCGGGAGTCCGGCGGCTTGGGGACCTTGGCAGCTTTGGTGGCCTTGGTGGCCTTGGCAGGCTCGGTGGCCATGGCGGGTGCTGTGGTCTTGGCGGCTGTCCGGGTTCGGCGCTTCGGCGAGCTCTTGCCCGTGGTGCGTTCCGCGCCGTCCGTGCCCGGGGGCGCACCCCCGCCCGGCGCTCGGCGCTCGGCGCCGGGGCCAGAGCGCCGGCCCGGCTCCGCGGCCCGCTCCGTCGTGGTCGGGCCTGTGCCCGTGGTGGACGCTGTTCCCGTGGTCGGCGCTGTGCCCGGCGTTCGTGCTGGGCGTGTGGTCCGTGCGAGGGCCGTAGTTCGTGTGAGGGCCGTGGTTCCTGTGGGGTCCATGGCCTGTCGGCCGGTTTGCATTGCGTTCATGCGGCACCACCTCCGGCACCGACAGTGACGCTTCCGCGCGAACCTATTGGATCTTGGTGGATAACCGATCAGTTGTGGATAACCACGTCACCCGCGGCGATCAGCCATGGGTGCGCCCCAAGGTCGGCCATCCCCAGCCGCCACCCGCGACCGCGACCACGACCACGACCACGACCACGAAGCGTTACCGAACTCAGCTCCCCGGAAGATCCAGATCGCTCTTGTTGAGCTCCTCGATGTTCACGTCCTTGAACGTCAAGACCCGCACCTGCTTCACGAAGCGAGCGGGGCGGTACATGTCCCATACCCAGGCGTCGGCCATCGAGACCTCGAAGAAGACCTCGCCCTGGACGGAGTGCACCTGCATCTCGTAGTCGTTGGTGAGGTAGAAACGTCGCTCGGTCTCGATCACGTATTTGAACAGCCCGACGACGTCGCGGTACTCCCGGTAGAGCTTCAGCTCCATCTCGGTCTCGTACTTCTCGAGGTCCTCGGCGCTCATGGCAGATCCCCTTCAGCCGTGCGTCCCCCTATTGTGCGTCAGGCTCGCTCGGTCTCCAGGAGGACCGGCGCACTTGGGGGCCCTTCGTCGAGCAGCCTGCGCAGCAGCTCGACGAGTCTGGTCGGATACACCGTCTCATGCGCGGCGGACAGTTCCTCCAAAGTCCACCACCTCAGTCCCGAGACGCTGCGCCGTTCCAGGTCCGTGTGCCCGGCGGTGTGGGTCGCAGTCCGGTCCGTCCGGCCCAGGTAGTACCACTCGTCCTGCTCCCAGCGCCGCCCGTCGAAGGGAAAGGAGCAGCGGCGTTTCCACAGGACGGGGCCGAGGACGGCGTCGGTGAGACCGGTTTCCTCGACGAGTTCGCGGCGGGCCGCCGCTTCGCGGGTCTCGGTGCCTTCGAGGCCGCCGCCGGGGGTGAACCACCAGGTCTCGGAGGGGCGGCCGGGTTCGAAGCCGTGGAGGAGAAGGATCCGGTCGTCGGGGTCGAGCAGCACCACGCGAGCCACCTGGCGCACCTCGACCGGCCCGTCGGCGACGTCCGCCGAGCCCTCTCCCGTCACGTCACCCACGCCTCCGCCCCACCCGCCGGGCGAGCGGCCCGTAAGCGGCGCCCCCCAGGACGAGGACGGCGCCGGCCGCGACGGCGAAGGTGATGGGGCGGATCGGGCCGGGCTGGGAGGTGCCGCCGGGCAGGGCGGCGAAGGCGGCGGGGCGGTGCATCATGCCGACGCTGCCCAGTGGCCAGGCGCGGGCGTCCACGCGGGCCTGGACGGCGGTGCGCGGTACGGCGCCGTGGTCGCCGTCGGTGAGGTGGACGCGGGAGTCGAGGGAGTCGCCTCGGTGGTCGCCCAGGAGGAAGAGCTGGCCGGTGGGGACGGTGGCTTTGAAGCCGGTCGGCGAGGCCGGGCCGTCGCTGCGCAGATACGGTTCCTCGACGGGGGTTCCGTTGATGGTCAGGCGGCCTTCCTTGGTACAGCAGGCGACCTTGTCGCCGCCGACGCCGACGACGCGCTTGACCATGGGCAGGGTGCCCCAGACGGCGTCCTCGAAGACGACGACGTCGCCGCGGCGTATCTGGGAGCCGTCGACCCTCTCGGCCAGGACCCGGGCTCCGGCTTCGATGGTCGGGGCCATCGAGTCGGTGGGGACCGTGTACGGGCGGTAGATCAGTGCTCCCCACACGAAGCCGCCCAGGAACAGTGCACAGCCGACGGCCACGGCCAGACCGGACAGCACACTGCCCGTGGTCCGGCCGCGGCCGTCGGTCCTGCGTCGCGTCGTGCTGCTCATCCCAGCGCTCCCACCCCGCGGGCCCGGCCCGCGTCGAAGATCTGGGACGGCACCCTACCTGGGGGTACGTTCCGCGGTCAGCCTCCGGCGGCGCCACAGCACGATCGGCACCGCGCCGGCCAGGCCCAGGGCGGCCGGCGCGGCCGCCGTCGCCTGGTTGATGCCGGGCTGGTCGAAGGTGTCGGGCACCGGCAGGGTGGCCCAGCGGTTGAGCGGCCAGGCGACGGTGAAGGCGCGGCCGACGACCTTTTCGACCGAGACGGTGCCGTTGCCCTTGAGGTTTTGGTGGTAGCGGGAGTCGAGGGAGTCGTCGCGGTGGTCGCCCATGACCCAGATGCGGTCCTTCGGCACGTGGATGGGTCCGAACGGCCGGTCACCGCAGGGCGTGGCGCCGGGGAAGACGTAGGAGTCCTCCTTGAGGGCCTTGCCGTTGACCTTGACCGGGCCGGTGCCCTGGCATTCGACCGTGTCGCCGCCGACCGCGATGACCCGCTTGATCAGGTCCTTCTCCTCGGACGAGGGCATCAGGCCGATGAAGCTGAGGACGTTTTGGATGACGTTGGGCTCGGGGGTGGGCGTCTCGTTGAGCCAGCCGCCCGGGTCGTGGAAGACGACGACCTCGCCGCGCTCGGGTGTCGACCCGAACCACGGTGTCAGTTTGTCGACCAGGACCCGGTCCCCGCGCTGCAGGGTGTCCTGCATGGAGTCGGACGGGATGGAGAACGCCTGCACCAGGAACGTCTTGATCAGCAGGGCGAGGAGGAGCGCGATGCCGATGAGGATCGGCAGCTCTTTCCAGAAGGCGCGCGGCTTCTTGCCCTGCTTCACGCTGCCGCTGCCCTCCTCGTCCGCTGCCGTTTCCGGCTGTGTTGGCCGCTGCGCCTGCGGCTGGTGCACGGAACTCGCCGCGGGCTGGGCGTCACCGTGTCCCGCCGGCTCTTCGGGCTCTTCCGTTCCGGACCGCGCGCCGACCGCCAAGTCCCCCACATCCGCTCCTCACTCCACGCTTTCGCCCACCCGTCAGTCGGTGCAGGCCCACCACTCCCATAACGAGCGGGAGTTCCGCAGGGGTCGGGAGTACGGTCAAACTCTCGGAGGACACCCTATGCGGGGCCGCGGCGCCGGACGCCTTGGCGCCCGGCGCGTCGCGCACGGTTGCGAAGGTGTCGGGCTCGTCGAGGTGGCGCCAGTGGCTGAACGGCCAGGCGATCACCACGGCCCGGCCGACGACGTTTTCCTCCGAGACGGTGCCACGGTACGGCTCGTCCAGGTGGAAGCGCGAATCGGCGGAGTCCGAGCGGTGGTCGCCCATGACGAAGATCCGTCCGGTGGGGACGTTGACGGTGAACTTGAGCTGGGAGGGCGGGTTGCCCGGGTGGACGTACGGCTCGGTGAGCGGTACGCCGTTGACGGTGACGCGGCCCTGCTTGTCGCAGCATTTGACGGTGTCGCCGCCGACGCCGACCACCCGTTTGATGAGGTCCTGTTCGTCGGCCGAGGGCAGCAGGCCGATGAAGGTCATGAATTCCTTGAACTGTTTGACGCCCGCCGGGTCCTGCGCCGGGCGTTCGCCGGGGGGCAGCCATTTCCCGGGGTCCTTGAAGACGACGACGTCCCCGCGTTCGGGTGTGGAACCGAACCAGGGGGTGAGTTTGTCGACGAGCACCCGGTCGCCGATCTTGATCGTCTGCTCCATGGAGCCGGACGGGATCACGAACGCCTGCACCAGGAACGTCTTCAGCACCAGGGCGATGGCCAGGGCCACGCCTATGAGGATGGGGATTTCCTTGATGTAGGAGCGGCGCCTGCGGCGTTTGATGCGCCGGGCCTGGCGTCGTCGCTCGGCGCGCCCGCCGGTCGCCGGGCGGCGGGGCCGTGCGCCCGTGGTGTCGTCGCCCGGCTCCCCGGGGGCGCCGGTGTCGGGGCGGGGCGGTGGCGCGGTGGCGGTGCGCTGCCCGTGGCGGGGCCGTCCTCGGTTACCCATGGGTCCCTGCCGGGGCGGGTATGCCGTCGAAGGAGCGCGGCCGGTCCAGGGTGGTCCAGCGGCTGACCGGCCAGGTGATCCAGTCGGCGCGGCCGATGACCTTGTCGACGGGCACGGTTCCGCCGCCCGCTTCCCCGAGGTGGTCGCGCGAGTCGCGGGATCTGGCACGGTGGTCGCCCATCACCCACAGCTTTCCCTCGGGGACCTCGATGTCGAACTCGACGGCGGACGGCGCGTCGCCCGGGTGGAGATAGCCCTCGGTCACGGGTTCACCGTTCACTTCGATCCGCCCCCGTTTGTCGCAGCAGGTCACACGGTCGCCGCCGATGCCGACGACGCGCTTGACGAAGTCGGTCTCGGCGGGCCGGGCCAGTCCCAGCGCCGCGCCGGCCCCGCGCAGCAGGGCCGTGACGGGATTCTCCCCCGGCTCGCTGTGAACGAACGACCCGGTGCCGTCGAAGACCACGATGTCGCCTCTGCGGGGCGCGTCGCCGAAGCGGTAGGCCAGCTTGTTGACCAGTACCCGGTCGTCGATCCGCAGGGTGTTCTCCATGGAGGAGCTGGGGATCAGGAAGGGCTGCGCGACGAAGGCGCTGAGCAGCAGTGCGAAGGCCAGGCAGAGGGCGAGGAGCGTGAGGGGGCGGCGCGGGGTCAGGGCCGGGCGGCCGGGGAAACGCGCGGAGCGCGACCTCTGCTCCGGCCCCTGTGCGGGGGCGGGAGAGTGGTCGCGCTCCGAGTGCTGTGCGTCGTTGTCCATCGGGCCCTGAGCCTAGCGGGCCGGGTCCGGGCGCCGGACGCGCGCGTGGCTTTGCGTTGCCCGGGCGCTAAAAATCGCGGTCCGGGCGGGCGCGGCTTACTTGTCGCGCTTCTCCTTGATCTTCGCGGCCTTGCCGCGGAGGTCACGGAGGAAGTACAGCTTGGCGCGGCGGACGTCACCGCGGGTCACGACCTCGATCTTCTCGACGATCGGGGTGTGCACCGGGAAGGTGCGCTCCACGCCGACGGAGAAGCTGACCTTGCGGACCGTGAAGGTCTCGCGGACGCCGGCGCCCTGGCGGCGGATGACAACGCCCTTGAACTGCTGCACACGGGAGCGGTTGCCCTCGATGACGCGGACGTGGACGTTGATGGTGTCACCCGGGCGGAAGGCCGGGATGTCGCTGCGCAGCGATGCGGAGTCGACGGTGTCGAGAAGGTGCATGACCTACTGCTTTCTTCGCTGATGCCACAGGTCATCAACGGGATGTCGGAATGATGTCTCGGATGCCGTTCCGTCGGGCGGGCGTCGTTCCCCCTGTGGCAGGGGCGCGCGCCGGACGCACACAGCAGCGGCCTATTCTTCCACGTCCGCGGTGCTGCGCCCAAATCGGCCGTCGGGGCCGGCGGACCAGCCCAGTGCGGCGAGGATCGCGCGGTCGTGTTTGTCGAAGGCGGCGGGGTCGGCGCGTTCGATGAGGTCGGGGCGCAGGCGGGCGGTGCGGCGGAAGGCTTCGTCGCGGCGCCAGCGGGCGATCTTGCCGTGGTGGCCGCTGAGCAGGACGTCGGGGATGGTGCGGCCGCGCCACTCGGGGGGCTTGGTGTAGACGGGGCCTTCGAGGAGGTCGGCCATCGCGCCGGGGGCGAAGGAGTCGTCCTGGTGGGAGGCGGCGTTGCCGAGGACGCCGGGCAGCAGCCGGGCGATGGCCTCGACCATGACCAGGACGGGGGCTTCGCCGCCGGCCAGGACGTAGTCGCCGATGGAGACCTCGCGCACGTCGAGGCGTTCGGCGTAGTCGTCGATGACGCGGCGGTCGATGCCTTCGTAGCGGGCGGGGGTGAACACCAGCCAGGGCTTGGCGGAGAGTTCGACGGCGAGTTGCTGGGTGAAGGGCTCGCCGCTGGGGGTGGGGACGATGATCACCGGCTCGCCGTCGCCGGAGGCGAGGGCGTCGTCGAGCGCCTCGCCCCACGGTTCGGGTTTCATGACCATGCCGGGGCCGCCGCCGTAGGGCGTGTCGTCGACGGTGTTGTGCTTGTCGTGTGCCCAGTCCCGCAGGTCGTGGATGCGGACGTCGAGCTGTCCGCGGGCGCGTGCCTTGCCGACGAGGGAGACGTTCAGCGGTTCGAGGTATTCGGGGAAGATCGTGACGACGTCGAGGCGCATCAGGTGTCCTCGCGCTGGGAGGCGACCTCGGCCTGGCTGTCGTCGAGGAGGCCGGGGGGCGGTTCGATGACCGCGCGCTGCTCTTCGAGGTCGATCTCGGGGACGATCTCGGCGACGAAGGGGATCATGACGTCGCTGCCGTCGGGCCGCTTGACGATGAGCAGGTCCTGGTAGGGCAGGTGGGAGACCTCGGCGATCCGGCCGACGGGGGTGCCGTCGCGGGTGACGACGTCGAGGTCGATGAGCTGGTGGTCGTAGAACTCCTCGGGGTCCTCGGGGACATCCTCGGGGTCGACCTCGGCGATCAGGAGGGTGTTGCGCAGGGCTTCGGCGGCCGTGCGGTCCTTGACGCCTTCGAAGCGCAGCAGCAGGCGGCCGCTGTGGACTCGGCCGGTCTCGATGGTCAGCGGTCCGGCGGAGGACGGCTCGGTGGTGAGGACGGCTCCGGGGGCGAGCCGCAGTTCGGGCTCGTCGGTGCGTACCTCTACGGTGACCTCGCCCTTGATGCCATGGGCGCGGCCGATCCGCGCGACTACGAGCTGCACGCTTGGCTCCTCTTCGCGGCTGGGCCGCCGCCGCTTTCGGTGGTGAAGACGTTCGTGGGTCGGTGATCGGGGACGGGGGATCGTCGGGGGTGATCACAGACGAGCTCGGGCCGGGGACGACCCGTGGGCCCTCCCCGGCCCGAGCCGGTGTTCAACTGCTCAGCGGACCTGGTCCACGTCGACGAGGTCGACGCGGATGCCCCGTCCGCCGATGGCGCCCACGACGGTCCGCAGGGCGCGGGCGGTGCGGCCGTTGCGGCCGATCACCTTGCCGAGGTCGTCGGGGTGGACCCGGACCTCCAGCACGCGCCCGCGGCGCAGGGTGCGCGAGGCTACCTGCACGTCGTCGGGGTTGTCGACGATGCCCTTGACGAGGTGCTCGAGGGCTTCCTCGAGCATGCTCAGGCCTCGGTCGACTCGGAGGTGGACTCGGCCGCAGCCTCGTCCGCCTTCTTGTCAGCCTTCTTCGCCTTCGGGGTGATGGCCTCACCCTTCGGCTCGTTGCCGGAGTCCTTGGCCGCGGCCTCGAAGAGGGCGCGCTTGTCGGCCTTGGGCTCGGCGACCTTCATGGGCGCCGGGGCCGGCAGACCCTTGAACTTCTGCCAGTCGCCGGTGACCTTGAGGATGGCCATGACGGGCTCGGTCGGCTGCGCGCCGACGCCGAGCCAGTACTGGACACGCTCGGAGTCGACCTCGATGCGCGAGGGGTTCTGCACCGGGTGGTACAGGCCGATCTCCTCGATGGCCCGGCCGTCACGGCGGGTACGGGAGTCGGCGATGACGATGCGGTAGTGAGGCGCGCGGATCTTGCCCAGACGCTTCAGCTTGATCTTGACTGCCACGGAAGTGGTGTCTCCTGGTCTTGACGTGGTTGGGCACAACGGGATGCCACGTGGGGTTGCGGTACTCGGGGTGCCCGATGGACGCGTCAGCCGGAGGAGAGAGGGGTCCTATGCGACTGTCGAGTACAGCTAGCCATTGTGCCACACGCCGTGCGGTCAACCGACCGCGGCTACTTCGGGGATGCGGAAGGGTTTGCCACAGCCCCCGCAGACGATCGGCGCCTGGGCCAGGACCGAGGGGACGACGCGGACGTTGCGTCCGCAGTCGCAGACGGCCTTGACGCGGACGCCGCCTCCGGAGGAGCCGTGCCGGGCGGCCGGGCCGCGGAAGCTGCGGGCGGTGTCGGTGGCGGTGGCGGCGGTGTGGGCCTTGAGTGCTCTGGCGAGCCGTTCGATGGTGGGGCGGTAGCGCCTTCTGGCTTCGGGGTTGAGCGTGACCAGGGAGAAACCGCTGCTGGGATGCGGCTCGTCGGTGTGGTCCAGGCCCAGTTCCTCGGCGATCGCCAGGAATCGGCGGTTGTGGTAGCGGCCTGCCCGGGAGGTGTCACGGATGCCGCGGGCGGCGGCGATGCCGTGGACGGCCTCGTGGAGCAGCCGTTCGAAGGAGAGCTCGGCGCCACAGGCGGACGAGGACTCTCCGATCAGGGACTCGGGCGCGGCCAGGTCCGGCAGCTCGGGGTGGTGCCGTTGAATATCGGCCCACGCGAGCGCCAGCTCGGCGGCGAGAACAGGCGGTGTCGTGCTCACGTCGTGACAACGAGCCGGGGCGTCCCCGTGTTCCGATTCCGGGGCATCTCAAATAATTTGCACGTACCAGTCAGTTTCCGGTCATGAGTTATGGCGGGGGCGCGGTGCGCCGATCTGCGCAGAAGGCGCCCAGCGGCCCGCAAGCCGGTACGTATGCCCGCGTACGCCGCACGGCGTAGCGCGGTCGTATACGGCGTAATGATCTTCGCGGTGATGTTACCGCCGGTATCCGGGGTCTCCGGGCCGGGACCCGGCCTCCGGGGAAGGCCCTCGACCCGCGCCGCGTCGTTGCGGACCACCCCCGCATACCCACCGTAGGCTCCCCGGACACCGGCGGCCGTGCGGCAGCGGCAGTGGCGGGGCTGGCGTGGCGGATCCGCGCGAGCCGGGGCACCCTGGAACGGCGATCCAGGGAGCGGCCCCGGCGCACACGGGGGCGCGCGGGAGACAACCCCGGCGCAACCCCTGGACGCCCGGACAGATGCGCAGTTGTGTGGAACGGGGCGCACAACGCGCCGATACGGGGGCGATCGGCACTGAACAGCTTCGGGTTCTTCGGCGAAAAGGGGCGCTTTCGATGTCACCCACGCTCGTACGGCACCACCTTCCGAACTCCGGACCCATGGGTTCCGAGGACCTTTCCGCCGCGGCCGGCGCCAGGGCCCGCGCTCGTGACTGGGCCGAGATCCAGGAGCGCATGCTGGTGCCGCTCTACGAGGCGGCTTACGACCGTTTGGGTGTCGGTGTCGGCACCCGGCTGCTGGGATTGGGCTGCGGCTCGGGGCTGGCGCTGTTGCTCGCCGCGGCGCGGGGCGCTCAGGTCAGCGGTGTGGACGCGGACGAGTGCCGGCTGGAGCTGGCCCGGGAGCGGCTGACGCCGGACGGCCGGCCGGAGGTCACCCGGATGGTCAGCGGCGGGCTGGAGGAGGCGGCGGCCGAGGGCGCGCCGTTCACCGTGGTCACCGCGTTCCATCCGGTGGGCTGTGTGAGCACCGTGGAGGGGCTGACGGCGTCGCTGACGGCGGCGGCCGGCCTGTCCGAGCGGGGCAGCGCGGTGGTGCTGGGGGGCTGGGGCCCGGTGGAGCGCTGCGCGACGGCCGGGGTGCTGCGGGTGGCGCAGCGGCTCGCGGATCCGCTGCGGACGGCGGGTGGCTGGCGGCCCAGTGGGCGCGACGACCTGGAGGAGCTGGCGGACCGGGCCGGGTTGCGGCCGGACGGTTCGGGGCGGGTGGCGTGCCCGTTCGGGTACGCGGATGTGGCGAGCGCGGTGCGCGGGCTGCTGTCGACGGGGTTGTTCGACGCGGCGCTGGAGGTGGCCGAGCGGCGGCAGGTGGAGAAGGAGCTCGGTGAGGCGCTGCATCCGCATCAGCGGGCGGACGGGACGGTGTGGATGCCGAACGTGTTCCGGTATCTGATCGCCCGCACCCAGTAGCGGTGGGCGTGGTGGCCGTGGCGGGGTAGGTGTGGGTGGCGCCCTGTCCGGCGGCGTGGCGCCGGTGTGAACGACAGCGAGCCCCCGGCCGTGCGTGGCCGGGGGCTCGCTGTCGTGTTGCCGGGGGTCAGCCCATGAACTTCTTGAACTCTTCGGGGAGTTCGAAGTTCTGCGGCTCCTGGCCGGGCTGGGGCAGGCCGAGCGGGTTGGCGCCCTGGCCGGCCTCGCGGCGGGCGGCCGCGGCCTCTTCCTCGGCCTTGCGCTTCATGGGGTTGCCGCTCTTGCGCTTGCCCTTGGCCTGCTTGACCTGCTTCTTCTTCTTGGCTCCGCCGCCACCCATGCCGGGCATCCCCGGCATGCCGGGCATGCCGCCGCCCTGGGCCATCTTCGACATCATCTTGCGGGCCTCGAAGAACCGCTCGACGAGGTTCTTGACGGTGCTGACGTCGACGCCGGAGCCCTTGGCGATGCGGGCGCGGCGCGAGCCGTTGATGATCGTCGGTTCGTGGCGCTCGGCCGGTGTCATCGACTTGATGATGGCGGCGGTGCGGTCGACCTCGCGCTCGTCGAGGTTGTTGATCTGGTCCTTCATCTGGCCCATGCCGGGCAGCATGCCGAGCAGCTTGGAGATGGAGCCCATCTTGCGGACCTGCTCCATCTGGGCGAGGAAGTCGTCGAGCGTGAATTCCTTGGGGCCCTTTTGGAGCTTGGCCGCCATCTTCTCGGCCTCGGCCTGGCTGAAGGTCTGCTCGGCCTTCTCGATGAGCGAGAGCATGTCGCCCATGCCGAGGATGCGGGACGCCATGCGGTCCGGGTGGAACGCGTCGAAGTCGTCCAGCTTCTCGCCGTTGGAGGCGAACATGATCTGCTTGCCGGTGACGTGCGCGATGGACAGCGCGGCGCCACCGCGGGCGTCACCGTCGAGCTTGGAGAGGACCACGCCGTCGAAGCCGACGCCGTCGCGGAAGGCCTCGGCGGTGTTGACCGCGTCCTGGCCGATCATCGCGTCGACGACGAAGAGGACCTCGTCGGGGCTGACGGCGTCGCGGATGTCCGCGGCCTGCCGCATCAGTTCCTGGTCGATGCCCAGGCGGCCGGCGGTGTCGACGATGACGACGTCGTGCTGCTTGCCGCGGGCGAATTCGAGGGAGTCCTTGGCGACCTTGACGGGGTCGCCGACGCCGTTGCCGGGCTCGGGCGCGTAGATGGCGACGCCGGCGCGCTCGGCGACGACGGAGAGCTGGTTGACGGCGTTGGGGCGCTGGAGGTCGCAGGCGACGAGCAGCGGGGTGTGGCCCTGCCCCTTGAGCCAGCGGCCGAGCTTTCCGGCGAGGGTGGTCTTGCCCGCGCCCTGGAGGCCGGCGAGCATGATGACGGTCGGCGGGGTCTTGGCGAAGCGCAGGCGGCGGGTCTCGCCGCCGAGGATGCCGACGAGCTCCTCGTTGACGATCTTGATGACCTGCTGGGCGGGGTTCAGCGCCTGGGAGACCTCGGAGCCGGTGGCGCGCTCCTTGACCTGCTTGATGAAGGCGCGCACCACGGGGAGTGCGACGTCGGCCTCGAGCAGGGCGATACGGATTTCGCGCGCCGTGGCGTCGATGTCCGCCTCGGAGAGGCGGCCCTTGCCCCGGAGGTTTTTGAAGGTACTCGCCAGGCGGTCGGAAAGCGTATCGAACACGGCGGTCGTCGATCCTCGGGGTCGGGGGCGGAGACAATCGCCTCCTAGGGTATCCGGCCGGGCAAGCGTGCCACCGCTGCCCGCCGGTACGGGGGCAGCGGGCGGGGTGGGCGCGGTTATTCCAGGGTGGTCTGGACCCGGCGGGCGACGGCGGCGGCCCGGTCGCCGGGCAGGGGGTTTCCCTGGGTGTCGGTGACGTAGAAGGCGTCGACCGCGTCGGCTCCCAGGGTGCTGATATGGGCGCTGCGGACGGTGACGCCGCAGTCCTCCAGGGCGCGGCCGATGCGGTGGAGCAGGCCGTGGGCGTCGTGGGCGCGGACCTCGATGACGGTGGCGGTGCGGGAGGTGCCGGGGGCGACGCTGACGCGGGGCGGCGGGGCGAGGGCGGCGCGGGAGCGGCGGGCGTAGGCGCGTTCACGTTCGGCGAGGCGGGCGGGGACGTCGAGGGTGCCGTCGAGGGCGCGCAGGAGGTCGGCGCGCAGGCGTACGGCCTGGGGCAGTGAGCCGTATTCGGCGGCCACCCGCCAGCTCAGGAGGAGGACCGGGCCGTCGCCGAGGGGGTCGAGGGCGCGCAGGTCGGCGGCGCGGACGGTGAGGCGGTGCAGGGCGAGGACGCCGGCCGCGGCGGCGAGGACGCCCGGCTGGTCGGGGACGGCGATGAGGAGTTCGACGCCGACCGGTTCGGGGCCGGCGCCCGGGCCGTCGGTGTCGGCGGGGGCTTCGGGCCGGGGGGTGGCTTCGGGGCGGGTGTGCAGGGCGAGGACGGGGCCGCCGGTGCGGCGGGCCTCGATGGCCAGCCGTTCTTCCTCGGCGGTGGGCTGTTCGCTGTCGCGGGGGTCGGGGGCGGCTTCTCCGGCGAGCTGGGCCGCGACGCGTTTGACGAGGTCGGTGACGAGGGAGTCGCGCCAGGCGCTCCAGGCGGCGGGGCCGGTGGCGAGGGCGTCGGCTTCGGTCAGGGCGTGCAGGAGTTCGAGGGTGCCGGCGCTGCCGACGGCTTCGGCGACGGCGGCGACGGTGGCCGGGTCGTCCAGGTCGCGGCGGGTGGCGGTTTCGATGAGCAGCAGGTGGTGGCGGACCAGGGTGGCGATCACGGCGGTGTCGCGGGCGTCGAAGCCGAGCCGGGTGGCGAGGTCGCGGGCGATGGTCTCGCCGGCGACGCTGTGGTCGCCGGGCCAGCCTTTGCCCAGGTCGTGCAGGAGGGCGGCGATCAGCAGCAGGTCGGGGCGGTGGACGCGGCGGGTGAGGGCGGAGGCCCGGACGGCGGTTTCGACGAGGTGCCGGTCGACGGTCCAGGTGTGGACGGCGTTGCGCTGGGGGCGGCAGCGCACCCGTTCCCAGTCGGGCAGCAGCCGCGTGATGAGCCCTTCGGCTTCCAGGGATTCCCAGACCGGCACGGTGGAGGGGCCGGCGCCCAGGAGGGTGAGGAGTTGTTCGCGGGCCTCGGCGGGCCAGGGCACGGGCAGCGGCGGGGCGGCGGCGGCCAGGCGGCGGACGGCGTGCGGGGACAGGGGCAGGGCGGACTGGGCGGCCGCGGCGGCGGCGCGCAGGACCAGGACGGGGTCGCGTTCGGGGCGGGCGGTGCGCGCGAGGACGGCTTCGCCGTCGTGTTCGACGACGCCTTCGGCGAGCGGTGTGCGTTCCCCCTTGCCGGCGGTGCGGCCGTGCAGCAGGCCGCGCAGGCCGGCTTTGGCGGAGCGGGCGCGCAGGACCCGGCCCACTTCGCGCCAGGTGGTGTCGGCGGCGTAGGAGAGGGTGCGGGCGGCTTCGTAGACCTGGCGCAGCAGGGCGTCGGCGTCGAGGAGGCCGAGGGCGTCGGCCACCTGGTCCTGTTCCTGGAGGGCGAGCCGGTCGGTGGCGCGGCCGGTGACGAGGTGGAGGGCGTCGCGGGTGTCCAGGAGGCGGGTGCGGGCGGCTTCGAGGCCGCCGCGGGGGGCGTCAGCGAGCCAGGAGGCGGCGATGGCGCGCAGGGCGGTGGCGTCGCGCAGGCCGCCGCGGGCTTCCTTGAGGTCGGGTTCGAGGAGGTATTGCAGTTCGCCGTGCCGGTCGGCGCGGTCCTGGCACAGGGCGTGGAGTTCGGGCAGCCGTTGGGGGGCGCTTTCGCGCCAGTCGGCGTAGGCGGCGGTGCGCAGGGCGGCGGTCAGGTCCGGGTCGCCGGCCAGGTGGCGGGCGTCGAGGAGGCCGAGTTGCACCTTGAGGTCGTCGCGGGCGGCCTGGCGGGCCTCGGGGAGGGTGCGTACGGAGTGGTCGAGGTCCAGGCCGAGGTCCCACAGGGGGTACCAGAGGTGGTCGGCGAGGGCGGCGACGGCTTTGGCGGGGGCGCGTCCGTCGTGCAGGAGGAGCAGGTCGAGGTCGCTGCGGGGGGAGAGTTCGCCGCGGCCGTAGCCGCCGACGGCGACGAGTGCGGCGCCCGGCAGGCGGGGGGCGGCGCCGGCGAGGAGGGTGGCGAGCCAGTCGTCGGTCAGCCGGGCGAGGGCGGCGCGGCGTTCGGGGCCGGCGGGCGCGTCGTCCTGGAGGAGCCGCAGCCGGGCGGCGGCGTAGCCGCTGTGGGGGGTGGGGTCGCTCTCCGGGGCGGGGTGCGGGGCGGGCGCGGGGGCCTGACCCGTGGTGTCCTCGACGCTCTCCGTCAACGCGGGCGCTCCTTGGTCGTGTCGTCCCCCGCCGTCGCCGTCGCCCCTGCCGTCACCGTTGTCCCTGGTGTCAGTGTGGGCCGCCGCGGGGTGGGCGGCCATGCGGCGCGGGGGCGGCGGGTGGCCGGTGGGGCCGGTCCGGCCGCGGCGCGGGTGCGGAGGTGCCGCACGCGGGTCGCGGCCGGACCGGCCGCCGGTGAGTCAGCGCGTCACAGGGCGTCCGGGCCCCGTTCGCCGGTGCGGACGCGGACCGCCTCGTCGACGGGGACGCTCCACACCTTTCCGTCGCCGATCTTGCCGGTGCGGGCCGCCTTGACGACGACCTCCACGACCTCTTCGGCGTCGGCGTCCTCGACGAGGACCTCGATGCGGACCTTGGGCACCAGGTCGACGGTGTACTCGGCGCCGCGGTAGACCTCGGTGTGCCCGCGCTGCCGGCCGTAGCCGCTGGCCTCGGTGACGGTCAGGCCGTGTACGCCGGTCGCCTGGAGTGCGTCTTTGACCTCGTCCAGCCGGTGCGGCTTGATTACTGCCGTGATGAGCTTCACGCGTCCACCTTCTTTGTCAGTGCCTCGCCCAGTGCCGGGCCCTTGCGGGCGACGGTGCCGCCGCCCGCGCCGGTGAAGTCGTACGCCGTCTCGGCGTGCGCGGCCTGGTCGACGCCGGCCATTTCCTCGTCCTCGCTGACCCGGAAGCCCATCACCAGGTCGATGACCTTGGCAAGGACGAAGGAGACGATCAGGGAGTAGGCCAGGACCGCGCCCACGCCGATGGCCTGCTTGCCGAGCTGTTCGAGGCCGCCGCCGTAGAAGAGGCCCTTGGCCTCGCTCTGGACGCCGCCGGTGGCGAACAGGCCGATCAGCAGCGATCCGGCGACGCCGCCGACGAGGTGGACGCCGACGACGTCGAGGGAGTCGTCGTAGCCGAGCTTGTACTTCAGGCCGACGGCCATGGCGCACAGGACACCGGCGATGGCGCCGACCGCGATGGCGCCGAGGGGGCTGACCGCGCCGCAGGCCGGGGTGATCGCGACGAGTCCGGCGACCGCGCCGGAGGCGGCGCCCAGGGTGGTGAAGGAGCCGTGGCGCAGCTTTTCGTAGGCGAGCCAGCCGAGCATGGCGGCGGCGGTGGCGACCTGGGTGTTGACGAAGGCGACGGCGCCGATGCCGTCGTCGTTGCCGAGCCAGGAGCCGGCGTTGAAGCCGAACCAGCCGAACCACAGCAGGCCGGCGCCGAGCATCACCAGCGGCAGGCTGTGCGGGCGCATCGGGTCCTTCTTGAAGCCGATGCGCTTGCCGACGACGAAGATCACGCCGAGGGCCGCGGCGCCGGCGTTGATGTGGACGGCGGTGCCGCCGGCGAAGTCGATGACGCCCAGGTCGAAGAGCCAGCCGCCCTCGGCCCACACCCAGTGGGCGACGGGGAAGTAGACGACGGTGACCCACAGGGCGATGAACAGGGCCCAGGCGGTGAATTTCACGCGGTCGGCGAGGGCGCCGCTGATCAGGGCGGGGGTGATGACCGCGAACATGAGCTGGAAGACCGCGAAGACGTACACCGGGATGGTGCTGGCGCCCCACAGTTCCGTCAGGCCGAGGCCGCTGAGTCCGGCGTAGTCGCCGCTCCAGCCGATGATGCCGCCGCTGTCGGTGCCGAAGGCCAGGCCGAAGCCGTAGAGGACCCACAGGATGGTCACGATGCCCAGGCTGATGAAGCTCATCATCAGCATGTTGAGCACGCTCTTGACCCGGACCATGCCGCCGTAGAAGAAGGCGAGTCCGGGGGTCATGACCATCACCAGGGCGGAGCAGATGAGCATGAATCCGGTGTTGGCGGGGCTGAGTGTCACTTTCTCAGCCGCGAGGCCGTCTGCAAGCGTCAGGATGCCTGGGGGCATCGGCGTCTCCTCGTCGTCGATGCGGCCCGTGCGGGCATGTTTCTCTGGGCCGACTTCGCCATGAGGTTGTCGCAGCGTGGTTTCGGCCAAACCTTGGCGGTGTTTCGCGGCAGTGACGAAGGCGGCCCGAGTGTTACGCCCCGGTGAACTGCCTGGAGGGGGTGGCGCGGGTCGTTCAACGGGCCGAAACCGTCCGCGGCGGGGCCCGAAACGGCCCGGCCACGGCTGCCACCCGCGTGACCTGGCGTGGGGAAGCCGAGTCGGGCTGTACGGGGTGGTGGCCGTGGCCGGGGTCTGGTGGGCGGCGCGGGTCAGCCGGCCGCTGCGGCGGTTTCGGGGAGCTGGCGGGAGAGCTCGTCGCTCAGTTGGATCACCTCGGCGACGCCTTCGAATTCGCGCGCCGCGGTGTCGACGGTCTTGCGCAGCCTGGTGTTGACCCGCTCGGAGCGGACCTGCCGGGCGAAGGGGATCGCCTTCTGCGCCATTTCCGCGCACGCCTCGGGCTCCTTCTGCAGGAGCCGGACGGTGGCCATGCCGATGAGGTTGAGGGCGTAGGACCGCTGGTGTTCGGGGTCCTTGCCGAAGAGTTCCACGGCGCGCTCCATGACGGGCTCGGCGAGGGAGGCGTACGTGGGGCTGCGGCCGGCGACGTAGGCGAGGTCGCGGTAGGAGTGGGCGTTCTCGGCGTTGAGCTCGGCTTCGGAGAAGAAGCGGATCCAGTCCGGTTCGGGCTCGCCGGGCATGGTGTCGGAGAAGGTGTCCTCGGCCATCCGCACGGCCCGCTTGACCTTGCTGGGCTGTCCCATCCCGGCGTAGGCGCGGGCTTCCATCGCATACAACATGGCCTGGGTGCGGGGGGTGGCGCTCTCGCGGCTGCCGTACTGGGCGAGGTGGATGAGTTCCAGCGCGTCGTCGGGCCGGCCGAGGTGGATCATCTGGCGGCTCATGCTGGAGAGGATGTAGGAGCCCAGGGGGCGGTCGCCGGCCTCCTTGGAGGCGTGCAGGGCCAGGACGAAGTATTTCTGGGCGGTCGGCTGGAGGCCGATGTCGTAGCTCATCCAGCCGGCCAGTTCGGCGAGCTCGGCGGCGACCTTGAACAGGCGCTTGGTGACGGCTTCGGGCTGGGGCTCCTGGAGGAGGTCGGTGACTTCGTGGAGCTGGCCGACGACCGCCTTGCGGCGCAGTCCGCCGCCGCACTGCGCGTCCCACTGCCGGAACATCGCGGTGGTGGACTCCAGCAGGTCCAGTTCCGGTTTGGACAGCCGGGCGGGCCGCCGGGAGCGGTCGGCCTGCGCGCGGTCGCTTCCCTGGGGGGCGGGCACCGGCACGAGCCAGCGCTGCATCGGTTCGATGAGGCTGGGGCCGGCGGCGAGCGCCAGGGAGGTGCCGAGGAAGCCGCGGCGGGCCAGCATCAGGTCGCTGCGGGAGAACTCGCTGATGAGGCCGACGGTTTGGGGGCCGGCCCAGGGCAGGTCGACGCCGGAGACGGACGGGGACTGGTGTGCGGTGCGCAGTCCCAGTTCCTCGACGCCGACGACGCAGCCGAAGCGTTCGGAGAACAGCTCCGACAGGATCCGCGGGATGGGCTCGCGCGGCTGCTCGCCGTCGAGCCAGCGGCGGACGCGGGAGGTGTCGGTGCTGATGTGGTGGGCGCCCATCTGCCGCGCCCGGCGGTTGACCTGCCGGGCCAGTTCGCCCTTGGACCAGCCGCTGCGCATGAACCACGAACCCAACTGCGCGTTGGGTCGTTTGACGGCGTCCGAGCCGCCTGTGCTGCCGGAACCGGCGGTAGCGCCGTTGCCGCCCACTGGATACGCCCCCATCCCTGTAGTCGCCTCGCTGCGAACCTCCCACAGGATGCCGCCTGTTGCGACGCCTGTCCGGGCTACATCTACCCGAGCACGGTTTCCGGCCACACCTGGCGGGCGGTCCGGGAAGGGTGAGTTGCCACCGGCATACCCGTGCGAGTGATGCCTCTCCGGGGTTCGTGCACCGAAAGTAATCCTACGATCACGCCCCTCGCGAGGCCGATCGCGGAAACGCCACCATTCGCCACCCCTACGAATGAACTCCCCGGCATCCTCTCGCGATTGACTTGACACCGGCCACCAAGGGCCGGGCGGAGCGGAGTGTGCGAGGGCGTGCGCAGGGCCTCGCACCACCCGGTGTGCCGCAAGACGCCGCCGGTGGGGCCGGCCGCCGCGCGGGTCGCCGAGTGTCGCCGCGGCGGCGTTCCCCGTCCGGCCGTCGGCTCGTAACCACACATACGCACCACCCGTTGGAGGGGGCATGGGCTTCACGATCGGCGGCATCCGGGAGATCCGGTCCGGTTCACGGCGCCGCGCCCGGACGGCCGAGAGCACGGTGGTGGCGGAGTACACCGGCCTGTGGGGCTGGGACGTCGTCCCCGGTGCCCGCGCGGTGCGGTCGGGCAGCGGCCGCGCCGTCTGCTCGTGCGGGACCGCCGACTGTCCCGCGCCCGGTGCCCACCCCCTGGATTTCGGCCGGGAACTGGCGGCCGGCGCGACGCTGGAGGAGGCCGCGGCGGCCTGGGCCCGGACTCCGGGGGCCGCCGTCCTCCTCCCCGTGGGGCGGTGCTTCGACCTTCTCGACGTGCCGGAGGCGGCGGGCCGGGTGGCGCTGGCGCGCCTTGAACGCATGGGGCTGCCGCTGGGGCCGGTCGCGCTGGCCCCGACCGGCCGCGCGCTGTTCTTCGTCGCACCCGGCGCGGCCAAGGGACTGCCGGATCTGCTGTACCGGATGGGCTGGGACGACGCCGGTCTGGATCTGCGCCCGCTGGGCGACGGGGACCACCTGACCGCTCCCCCGTCCGATCTCGGCGGCCTCGGCCCGATGCGCTGGCTGCGCCCGCCCACCCTGGACACGGCCATGCGCCCGCCGCAGGCCCGGCTGCTGCTCGGCACGCTGGCGTACGTCTGCCACCGCTCCGGCTGCTGAGCGGGGCCTCGGCACGGCGTCGGCGGGGCGTTTCCGCCCGGCCCCGCGCTCGTCGCCCGGCACGGGCGGGCACCCGTTGAGCCCCCTGGATGACTGCCCAGAAATGCCGCCGGCTCCCGGTGCCCGCAGCGAGCGGGTGCCGGGAGCCGGGGACGGCCGGGGCCGGGAGCGGCGCGCCGGGCAGGTGACGGCCGGGCGCGGGCGGCGGGCGGTCAGTCGCCGATCAGGGCGTCGACGAACGCCTCGGGCTCGAACGGTGCCAGGTCGTCGGGGCCCTCGCCCAGGCCCACGAGCTTGACCGGGACGCCCAGCTCGCGCTGGACGGCGACGATGATGCCGCCCTTGGCGGTGCCGTCGAGCTTGGTCAGCACCACGCCGGTGATGTCGACGACCTCGGCGAACACCCGCGCCTGGACCAGGCCGTTCTGGCCGGTGGTGGCGTCCAGGACCAGCAGCACCTCGCCGAGCGGGCCGTGCTTTTCGACGACGCGCTTGACCTTGCCCAGTTCGTCCATCAGGCCGGTCTTGGTGTGCAGCCGGCCCGCGGTGTCGATGAGGACGACGTCGGCGGCCTCGGCGATGCCTTCCTTGACCGCGTCGTAGGCGACCGAGGCCGGGTCGCCGGCCTCGGGTCCGCGGACGGTGCGGGCGCCGACCCGTTCGCCCCAGGTCTGGAGCTGGTCGGCGGCGGCGGCGCGGAAGGTGTCGGCCGCGCCGAGGACGACGGACTTGCCGTCGGCGACCAGGACGCGGGCGAGCTTGCCGGTGGTGGTGGTCTTACCGGTGCCGTTGACGCCGACGACCATGACGATGCCGGGGATCTCCTCGCCGGCGGCGGACAGGCCGTTGCCGGTGTGCACGGTCCGGTCGGCGTCGGTGCCGATGAGGGTCAGGAGTTCCTCGCGGAGCAGTTCGCGCAGGCCCTCGGGCGTACGGGTGCCGAGGACCCTGACGCGCTCGCGCAGCCGGTCGACCAGTTCCTGGGTGGGGGCGACGCCGACATCGGCGGTCAGCAGGGTGTCCTCGATCTCCTCCCAGGTGTCCTCGTCGAGGTGCTCGCGCGAGAGCAGGGTCAGCAGGCCCTTGCCCAGGGTGTTCTGCGAACGCGAGAGGCGGGCGCGCAGCCGGACCAGGCGTCCGGCGGTCGGCTCGGGGACCTCGATCGCCGGGGCGGGCGCGGCCTCCGGTTCGGCGACCGGCGCCTCCGCCTCGGCGGTGGGCAGGACGACTTCTTCGATGGTGCGACGGGCTTCGTCGCTGGGGGCCTCGGCCTCCTCGCCGACGTGGGGCTCGGCGGGGGGCGCGGTGACGGAGGGCGGAGCGGGGGCGGCCGGCGGGGACGGCGGCAGTTGCTTCTTCTTGCGGCCGCTGATGACGAGCCCGCTGATCGCGCCGAGCGCGACCACGGCGATGACTACAGCAAGGATGACGGTTTCCATAACCCCTCCAGTATCAGTCACACGCCGTCGGCGGGGACGGCACGCGCGGACTTCGGGCGGGCCCCTCGATGAGACGCGGGTCTGGCGGCGGCGAGAGGCGCCTCTCACGGCCGGCCGAGGGCGGCCGCGGGCGCCGGGGCGGGGCGGCCACCGGGCGGGCGGGGGTGCGCGGCTCACTCGCGTACCTGGTCAGCGGGGCGCGGATGGATCGTCGGACGAGGGCGGGGCAGGCGGGTCCTCGTTGGCGAATCCAAGGGGACACACGGGCAGAAGTTGGATCAAAGTACGATGGTCTCCGGCCGCGCAACGCGCGTAGAGTCCTGGCAATCAAGCTGGCCGGGCACCACAGCCGCTGCCTGCACCCCCTCCCCGGGGGTGCCCCCCAGACCCCGCGCACGGAGACACCTGCACCATGGTCACCACGTCCGCTCCCGAAACCGAAGGCGCCGTCGAGACCCGAGGCATCGAGCCCGTCCCCGACGGCGAACGCCAGGGCCGCGTCCGCGAACTCTTCCCCACCTGGGTCGCCGCCAACATCAGCGTGCTGCTGCTCACCATGGGCGCCTCGCTCGTCGTCAACAACGGGCTGAACTTCTGGCAGGTCCTGCTGGTCGCCGCGATCGCCTCGGCCGTCGCCTTCGGCATGGTCGGCGTGCTGTCGGTCTCGGGGAAGTGGGGCGGAGCGCCCGGCGCGATGCTCTCCCGGGCCGCGTTCGGCGTCCGCGGCAACTACTTCCCCGGCGCGATCTTGTGGGTCGCCCGCTTCGGCTGGGAGACGATCAACGCGGTCACCGGCGCGTACGCCGTGCTGACGGTGCTGAACCTGCTGTTCGGCGTCCAGGGCAACAACGTCCTCGTCGTCGTGACCCTGCTCGCGTTCGTGGCCTGCACGTTCCTGGTGAGCGGCATGGGACGCAAGGCGCTCAACGTCTGCAACAAGTACTCCACGTATCTGTTCGGCCTGTTCAGCGTCATGGTGCTGGTCTACCTGGTCGCCACGATGGACTGGCAGGCGGTCTTCTCCAAGAAGGCCGGAACCACCGCCATGGTGATCGCGGGCGTCGGCACGATCGCGGCCGGCGGCATAAGCTGGGTGCCCACCGGCCCCGACTTCGCGCGCTACCTCCCACACTCCGCCTCCGGCAAGAAGATCGTCGGCGCCACCGTGTCCGGCGCGGCCCTGGTGCTGCTGCCGATGGTGCTGATGGGCGGCGTGATGGCCGTCTCCAGCCCGAAGCTGGCCGGGCAGAACACCGACCCGATGTCGTTCCTGGGCAGCATCCTGCCGATCTGGCTCGCGGTGCCGTATCTGGTCACGGCCCTGGTCGGAATGGTGCTGATCAACAGCCTGTCGATGTACTCCGCGGGCTTCACCGCGCAGACGATGGGCGTCAAGCTGCCGCGCGCCATGGCGGTCAGCATCAACGCCGTCATCAGCCTGGTCGGCGGCCTGTTCATGATGCTGGTGGCCAAGGACTTCATCGGCCAGTTCATCGCGTTCCTGACGCTGCTGGCGGTGTCCTTCTCCGCCTGGATCGGCGTCTACGGCATCGACATGGCCCGCCGCCGCGGCAAGGCGGTCCGCTACGACGCCGAGGGCCTGATGGACACCGGCCGCACCAGCCGCTACTGGTACGTCGGCGGTTTCTGCTGGCAGGCCATGACGGCGTGGGCGGTCGCCCTGGGCGCCGGCCTGTGCTTCACCAAGGTCCAGTGGTTCACCGGCCCGCTGGCCACCACCTGGATCGGCGAGAACGGCCTGGGCTGGGCGGCCACGATCCTGATCGCCGCGGTGGTCTTCGCGGTCCTGCCGGCGCCGAAGGAGACCGGCCCTGCCCTCGCCCCGGCGGCCGAGGCCAAGGAGCCCGTCGAGGTCGGCTGACCGCCGCGCCGGCGGACGGGCCCGTCCCGTCACCGCCCTGCCGTCACCGCCCTGGTGAACTGACGCCACGTCAGCTAACGTCCCCTTCGCCCACCTCCCTGGCGAAGGGGACGTCGCCATGCCCGTCACGGTCCTGCGCTTCAACCTCGCCGACCCCGCGCCCACCCCCGCCACCACCTCCGCGCGCTACCGTGCCGCCGTCGAGATGGCCGTCTTCGCCGACGACCGCGGGATGAGCATGGTGCAGACCGAGGAGCACCACGCCACCACCGACGGCTGGATGCCCTCCCCGCTGACCTTCGCCGGCGCCGTCCTGGGCGCCACCCGCCGTATCGGCGTCACCGTCTCCGCGCTGATCACTCCGCTGCACGATCCGCTGCGGCTGGCCGAGGACCTCGCCACGCTCGACCTGCTGGGCGGCGGGCGCCTGGTGACCGTCGCCGGCATCGGCTACCGCCCCGAGGAGTACGCGGCGCACGGCAAGGACTGGCAGCGGCGCGGCGCCCTCCAGGACGAGGCGATCCGGACGCTGCTGGCCGCCTGGACGGGCGAGCCGTTCCGCTACCGGGACCGCACCGTCCGCGTCACCCCGCGCCCCTTCACCCAGCCGCATCCGCCGCTGCTGATCGGCGGCAGTTCCCGGGCGGCGGCCCGGCGCGCCGCCCGCTTCGGTCTTCCCCTCTTCCCCAGTGCCCATCTGCCGGAGCTGGAGGCGTACTACCACGAGCGGCGGGCCGCGTTCGGCACCGAGGGGTGGGTGCTGCTGCCGCCCGCGCGCACCTCGTTCGTCCACCTGTCCGAGGACCCGGACCGCACCTGGGCGCTGTACGGCGCGCATCTGCTGCACGAGGCGCGGATGTACGCCTCGTGGCAGTCCGCGGGCATCCGCTCGGCGGTCCGCTCCGCCGCCGCCGACACCGGAGAGCTGCGCGAGGAGGGCGTCTACCGGGTCCTGACCCCGGACGCGTGCCTGCGCCTGGCCGGGCGGGCGGACGCGGGCGGCTCGTTGATCCTGCATCCGCTGTGCGGCGGGATGCCCGTCGACGAGGGGTGGCGGTCGTTGCACCTCTTCGCCGAACGGGTCCTGCCGCGGCTGGGCGGGGCCTGAGGCGGCCGCGTACGCGCGACTGCCCCGGCTCTCGGAATGAGCCGGGGCAGTACACGGAACAGAGGAGAAGGACTGGCGGGGGGTTAGCCCATCTCCTCCAACGCCTTGCCCTTGGTCTCCTTGACGTACTTCAGCACGAAGGGGACCGAGAGCAGAGCGAAGATCATGTAGATCACGTAGGTGCCGGACAGGTTCCAGTCCGCCAGGCTCGGGAAGCTGGCCGTGATGGCCCAGTTGGCGATCCACTGCGCGCAGGCGGCGACGCCCAGGGCGGCGGCGCGGATGCGGTTGGGGAACATCTCGCCGAGGAAGACCCAGACCACGACGCCCCAGGACAGGGCGAAGAAGAGGACGAAGCCGTGGGCGGCGATCAGCGCCACGATGCCTTCGGTGTGCGGCAGGGTGCCGGCCGCGGTCTTGGCGGCGAACGCCCAGGCTTCCAGGCCGAGGGCGAGGGCCATGCCGACCGAGCCGATCAGCGCGAGCGGACGGCGGCCGATCCGGTCGACGAAGAGCATCGCGATGACGGTGCCGACGATGTTGATGATCGAGGTGGTGAAGCTGTAGAAGAACGAGCTGCTGGGGTCGACGCCCACCGACTGCCACAGCGTCGAGGAGTAGTAGAAGGCGACGTTGATGCCGACCAACTGCTGGAAGACCGACAGGCCGATGCCGACCCAGACGATGGGCAGGAAGCCCGCCCTGCCGCCGAGCAGGTCACGGAAGGTCGACTTGTGCTCGCGGCGCATCGCGTCCTGGATCTCGACGACCCGCGCGTCGAGGTCGACGGCCTGGCCCTCGACCTCGCGCAGCACCTGCCGGGCCCGGTCGACCTTGCCGACGGAGATCAGGAAGCGCGGCGACTCGGGGATCACGAAGGAGAGCAGGCCGTAGAGGACGGCCGGGACGACCATCACGCCGAGCATCCACTGCCAGGCCTCCAGGCCCGCCAGGGTGCCGCGCTGGTCGCCGTCGGCGAGGTTGAGGATGCCCCAGTTCACGAGCTGGGAGACGGCGATGCCGACGACGATCGCGGCCTGCTGGAACGAGCCGAGACGGCCGCGGTAGGCGGGCGGGGAGACCTCGGCGATGTAGGCCGGGCCGATCACCGAGGCCATGCCGATCGCGATGCCGCCCAGGACGCGCCACATGGCCAGGTCCCAGATGGCGAACGGCAGGGCCGAGCCGACGGCGCTGACGGTGAACAGCGCGGCGGCGATCTGCATCACGCGGATACGGCCGATGCGGTCCGCGATCCGGCCGGCCGTCGCGGCGCCGATGGCGCACCCGATCAGGGCGACGGCGATCACCTGGGCGAGGACGGCCGAACCGACGTCGTAGCGGCCCCGGATCGCCTCGACGGCTCCGTTGATCACGGAACTGTCGTAGCCGAAGAGGAAGCCGCCCATCGCGGCAGCCGCGGTGATGAAGATGACATGGCCGAGGTGGTCCGGATGGGCCTTGCGGCCTTCGGGGACCGTCGGCTGCGCGGTGCTGGTCAACGTGTACTCCAGTGGCCCGGCTGCGCTGCCGGGCGTCGGGGGCTGGCCCTTCAGTGGCGCACGGGTTCGGGATACCCACCACTTGAAGGTAAAAGCAACGTTGCCGAGACTATGCCTTCAAGTTTCGAAGTCAATAGGACGTAATGATTTTGTTTCCGGGGTAGCCGTGAGACATTTCGTTCAAGTTGTGAACAGACACACAGAGGGCGGCCACGCCTAGGGCATCCCCCCTGGCCAGAGTCGCCTCAGCGCAGGCGCTGGCTGATGACCTTGGATACGCCGTCCCCCTGCATCGCCACCCCGTACAGCGCGTCCGCGACCTCCATCGTCCGCTTCTGGTGCGTGATCACGATCAACTGGGAGCTCTCCTGGAGCTCTTCCATGATCCGGATCAGCCGCTGAAGGTTGGTGTCGTCCAGCGCGGCCTCCACCTCGTCCATCACATAGAACGGGCTGGGCCGCGCCTTGAAGATCGACACCAGCAGCGCCACGGCCGTCAGCGACCGCTCACCGCCCGACAGCAGCGACAGCCGCTTGACCTTCTTGCCCGGCGGACGGGCCTCGACGTCCACGCCGGTCGCCAGCATGTCGTCCGGGTCGGTCAGCACCAGCCGCCCCTCGCCGCCCGGAAAGAGCCGCGAGAACACGCCCTCGAACTCGCGGGCGGTGTCGCGGTAGGCCTCGGTGAAGACCTGCTCCACCCGCTCGTCGACCTCCTTGATCACCCGCATCAGGTCCGCCCGCGTCTTCTTCAGGTCTTCGAGCTGCTCGCTGAGGAACTGGTGGCGCTCCTCCAGCGCCGCGAACTCCTCCAGAGCCAGCGGGTTCACCTTCCCCAGTTGCTGGTACGCCCGCTCGGCGGCCCGCAGCCGCTTCTCCTGATCGGCCCGTACGTAGGCCACCGGCTGGTTGCGCGGATGCTCCGGGTCCTCCGGCAGGACCTCGCCCTCGGCGGGCGGCGACGGCGGCACCGGCTGGTCGGGGCCGTACTCGGCCACCAGCGCGGCCGGCTCCACCCCCAGCTCCTCCAGCGCCCTGGTCTCCAGTTGCTCGATCCGCAGCCGCTTCTCCGCGCCCAGCACCTCACCGCGGTGCACCGAGTCCGTCAGCTTGTCGAGCGCGGACTTCAGCTCCCGGGCCCGCCCGCGCTCGGCCACCAGGGTCTCCTCCCGCGCCGCCGTGGCCCGCTCGGCGGCGGCCCGCTCCTCCTCGGCCCGTACGACGGACACCTCGACGTGCGCCAGTAGCTGCCGGGCACCGGAGGCCACCGCCGCGGCCACCGCCGCCTCGTGGCGCAGCCGGGCGCGCCGCCGCTCGGCCCGCGCCCGCGCCTCGCGCTCGGCCCGCGCCCCCCGGTCCAGCGCGTCCGCCCGCCCGGCCAGCGCCTTGACCCGCTCCTCGTGCGTACGCGCCTGGAGCCGGGCCTCCATCTCGGTCTGCCGCGCGTTGGCCCCGTCGGCGGCCAGCCGGTCGCGGACGGAGGTGTCCGGTTCCTCCTCGCCGGCGCCCGGGTCCTCCTGGGCGACCGCCAGCCGCTCGGCCAGTTCCTCGGCCTCCTCGGTGGCCCGCAGCAGCGCCTCCTCGGCCTTGGCCGCCGCCTGGCCGGCCCGCTCGGCCTCGCCGGCCGCCGCGCGCGCCTGCCCGCCGAGCCGCCCGAGGTCCCCCGCCGTCCTGGACTTCTCCCGGTCCGCCGCCCGGCGCCGCTCCCCCAGCTCCTCGACCAGCTCGGCCGCCTCCGTACGCCGCTGGGCCGCCACCCGCTGCGCCGCGGCCAGCTCCTCGCAGCGGGCCGCCAGCTCCGCCAGCTCGGCCGCCGCCTCGTCGACGGCCGCCCGCACCTCCAGCAGACTCGGCACCCCGGCGGACCCGCCCTGCGCGAAATGCGCGCCGAGCACATCGCCCTCGGCGGTCACCGCCGTCAGGTCCGGACGCGCGGCGACGAGATCCTCGGCATCCTCCAACGTCCCGACCACGACGACGTCCCGCAACAGCCGCGCCACGGCGGCCCTCAACTCCCGCGGCCCGCGCACCAGTTCCGCGGCCCACACCGGCTCGAACACCCCGGCCCCCGTGGCCCCCGGCTCCACCGACGCCGACTCGCCCCGCACCCCCTCCCCCCGGGCCTCGGGCACCCCCCGCGCCCCGGTCACAGGAAGCTCCCACGCCCCGGGCCCCCCGCCCGTCACTCCGCCCGCACCGGAATCCCGCGCACCGGTCGCCGCCCTCACGGTTCCCCCACCCGACTCCTCCGGCCGCGTCCCAGAACCCGACCCCACCGACGCCGCGCTCCTCGCGTCCGGTACGCCCGGCATGTCCGCCACCTGGCTCGCGTCCGTCGCTTCGGCCACGCCCGCCAAGCGCTGAGCTTCCGACGCGTCCGCAACACTCGCCCCGCTGGTCCCGTCGGCCGCCACTGCCGCACCTGACACGTGCGCCTCACCCGGCCCGGGAACCGTGTCCGCCGCGTCCCCGGCCTCAGCCGCCGCGCCGCCCACCGCATCGGCCACGCCTGTCGCCCCCGTCGCCCCCGACACACCTGACGCCTCCGCCGACCGCGCGGGAGCGGGCACCCGGCCCTCCCGGCCCTCCGTGCCCCGCGCGGTGCCCGGCGAGCCGGACTCGGGTGAGTCGGAGCCCAGGGAGCCAGAGGCCGGGGAGCCGGAGGCCGGGGAGCCGGAGTCCCGGGAGCCGGTCGCCGGCCGTCCCGCCGCCGGCAGCCCCGCATCCTGCCGTCCCGCCTCCGGCCGTGCCGGGCCGGTGGCGAGTACGGCAGCGCGTTCGGCGGGGCTCACGGCTCCGAGGAGCATCGCCGCGCGGCCCGCGTCCTGTTTGCGCAGGAGGCGGAGGGCGTCGGCGGCGGTGGCGGGGTCGGTGACGGCGAGGGCGTCGGCGGCGGTGCCGAGGGCGGAGGCGACCGGGATCTCGTAGCCGGGGGTCACCGTCAGCAGGTCCGCGGCGGGGCCGAGCAGGCCGGTCAGGCGGTCGGCGGCGGCCAGCAGCGCGCCGGTGCCGTCCTTGCGGCGCAGGCCCAGGGCCAGCGCGTCGTGCCGGGCGGCGGTCGCGGCGCGTTCGCGTTCGGCCGCGGTCAGCGCCTCGCGGGCGGTGGCGAGGGCGTTCTCCGCGTCCGCCAGCTCGCGCCGGGCCGCGTCGTGCCGCGTCGCGATCTCCTCGTCGTCCGCGTCGAGCCCGTCGACCTCGGCCCTGAGCCGCTCGTACGCCTCCTCGGCCGCGGCCGCCCGCTGCCGGGCGTCGTCCCGGGCCCGCACCAGCCGGCCGATCTCGGCCTGCGCCGAGGCGGCCCGGCCGCGGGCTGCGGTCACCTGTCCGCTCAGCCGGGCCAGGCCCTCCCGCCGGTCGGCGATCGCGCGGGCGACGTCGCGCAGCCGCCGCTCCTCGTCCGCCAACTGCCGCTCCAGCGCGGCACGGTGCTCGACGGTGTCCTCCAGCGCCCGGCTCGCCGCCTCCAGCGCGGCCTGGAGCTCCGCCTCCTGCTCGCGGATGCGGGCCGCCTCGCGTTCCATGTCCTCCGGGTCGCGGCCGGGCCGCTCCTCCGGCGGGGCAGCCGAGGCGCTCTTGACCCGCGCGTCGGCCAGGGAGATGGTGCCGCGCACCCGCTCCGCGAACTGCGAGAGCGCGTGCCAGGTCTCCTGCGCGCGCCGCACCCGCGGGGTGAGCGTGCGGACCTCCTCCTCCAGCGCCGCCTCGCGCTGCTGGGCGGCGCGCAACTGGGCCTCGGCGGCTTCCTTGCGTTCCTTCAGGGCCGCTTCGTCAGCGATCTCGGCGGCCAACGCCTGCCGCAGGGTGACGAGGTCGTCGGCGAGCAACCGCAGCCGGGCGTCGCGCAGGTCGGCCTGGATGACGGCGGCCCGCCGGGCGACCGCGGCCTGGCGGCCCAGCGGCTTGAGCCGGCGCCGCAGCTCGTCGGTCAGATCCTGTACGCGGGCGAGGTTGGCCCGCATCGCGTCCAGCTTCCGCAGCGCCTTCTCCTTGCGCCTGCGGTGCTTGAGGACGCCGGCCGCCTCCTCGATGAACGCCCGGCGCCCCATCGGGTCGGCGTGCAGGACGGAGTCGAGCTGGCCCTGGCCGACGATGACGTGCATCTCGCGGCCGATGCCGGAGTCCGACAGCAGTTCCTGGATGTCCAGCAGCCGGCAGGTGTCCCCGTTGATCTGGTATTCGCTGCCGCCGTTGCGGAACATGATCCGGGTGAGGGTGACCTCGGCGTACTCGATCGGCAGAGCGCCGTCGGAGTTGTCGATGGTCAGCGAGACCTCGGCGCGCCCCAGCGGCAGCCGGCCGGTCGTCCCGGCGAAGATCACGTCTTCCATCTTGCCGCCGCGCAGCGACTTCGCGCCCTGCTCGCCCATGACCCACGACAGCGCGTCCACGACGTTGGACTTACCGGAGCCGTTGGGGCCCACCACGCAGGTGATGCCGGGCTCGAACCGCAGCGTCGTGGCGGAGGCGAAGGACTTGAAGCCTCGCAGGGTCAGACTCTTGAGGTGCACGCCTTTGGACTCTACCGGGCACCGGCCGGGCGGTCCCGCTCAAACATCCGGCGCCGCGGACGGCTCTCGCGGGGCCCGGCCGGGGCGGCGCGATACGGGCCCCGGGTACAGGCGCGGCGTACGTTTCGGTTTCACCTACGAAGGCGCAGGGCACATCATGCGGTAAGGCCGAAGTGGCCACTGGCGCAAGCGCATCCGACGTCGGCGCGAACGGACGGGGAAACGTCGGGGCGAAGGACGGGAAACGAAAAGGGACGCCGAAGCGTCCCTTGCAATACGTGAACAGAGCGGTGCCTGAAGCGGCTGGCCGGCCCTGGGTCGGGGTCAGGTGAGCGCGGGCTCCGCCTGGGATACGCCGATGTCGAGCATCGAGTCGTCGCGACGTGCGGCGGCCGACAGCATGTCGTTCTCGGCCTGCATCCGAATGAGCTCGGACTCCAGGTCCTGAACGCGCTGCTGTAGCCGTCGCATCTCGGAGAGGACTCGGGGGTCAGAACCGCCGACGTAACCGAGAAGCGCCTTTGCCATGATGGATGGTCCTCCACAATGAGTGACCGACCGAAGCGGTGTGGGTCGTGAGGGATTCGCACCCGCGGTGCTTGCCATTACTGGTGCTCTCAATGCCAAACAGCTAAGGTGCGCGGGGATTCCAGAGTCTCACCAAAAGGTTTGAGGGTCAACACGATCACAGCCCGTATCCTCGGGCGCCTGAGAGTGCGCGGCCGTTGAGGCTCTGCGCCGACTCTCCAGAAAGGGCCCGCGGGGCGTGGAGATCATCCGTACAGCGGCAGCCTTGCACGGGTCGGCCGAGTTGGCAACCACCTGGGCTTATCTCCTGTAAGCAGGTGACAAAGGCATAGCCACGAGATCGCCGGGAACGGCCCTGGGGCCGGTTCGCGAGAGGGCCTCAGCGGATCGCGAAGCCGTCGTAACCACCGCGGGGCGTGTCCCAGATCTCAGTGACGCCGTCGACCCGCCCGGGCGTGTCTCCCGTCCGCAGCCACCGGAGCAGCTCCTCGCAGCGGTCCTTCGGCCCCTCGGCGACCACCTGTACGCGGCCGTCGCCGAGATTGAGGGCGAATCCGGCGAGTTCACCGACGCGCAGGGCGTTGGCACGGGTGAACCAGCGGAACCCGACTCCTTGGACCTGGCCGCGCACCCACGCGGTCATCCGGACCTCTTCGCTCATGCGTGCACGTTAACCGGCCAATCATTCGGCGGGCACTTCGGCCCCTCACGGCATGGCGTACAGTCCCCCGTCAGCGAAACTTAACCCTTATGGGTGAGTCATGTTGTCGCTGTGGACGGAAGGAAGACAGCGGATGGGCCGCCATCGTCGCTCAGCTCCCCAAGCGCCCGCCTCGCCGGGTACGCCGCCCCTTGACGCGCCGGCCGGCTCCACGCTCGCGCAGGTCCCCGTACGGCACCGCGGTCACCGTGCGGCACGCGGCGGCCGGATGGCGCCGGTACGCACCGGTCTGCTCGGCGCCTCCGCGGCCATGGCGATGGGAGCGGTGGCGGTCGCGTCGGGGCTGATACCCGGCGGCGGCCAGTTCGAGGTGGACGCGAGCGGCGAGCGCGGCGAGCGGATACGCGCCGACTCACTTCCGGACACCGGGCCCCTGGGCGGGCGTTCCGCGACACCGGCCGACCGGGGCGCCGGCGCGGCCAGCCGCGGCGGCGAACGCTCCGCGGCCCCGGGCAGCAGCCGCCCCACGTCCGCGGCGTCCCCCTCCGCCTCCCCCACGCCCGAGCGTCCCGCCCCCTCCACCGCCCCGAAGACCTCCGCACGGCCCTCCAAGAGCCCCGCGCGCACGGCGCCCTCGGCCCCGGAGCGCTCCGCCACCCCGTCGACGGCCGCCCCGGCCACCGGGTCGTCCGCCGCGGCGCGGGTGCTGTCGCTGGTCAACCAGGAACGCGCGCAGGCCGGCTGCTCGCCGGTGACGGCGGACCGGGAACTGGACACGCTGGCCCAGCGGTTCAGCGAGGACATGGCCGCGCGCGACTTCTTCGACCACACCGATCCCGACGGCGACACCCCCTGGGACCGGGCCCGCCAGGCGGGCATCACCGACCTGGGCGGCGAGAACATCGCCCGCGGCCAGGCCGACGCCCAGGCCGTGATGGACACCTGGATGGACAGCCCCGGCCACCGCGCCAACATCCTCAACTGCGACTACAAGACCCTCGGCGTGGGCGTGCACTTCGGCGAGGGCGGCCCGTGGTGGACCCAGGACTTCGGCTTTTGAGCCTCCGGGCTTCGGCGCCCTCGGCTTCCGCGGGGCGTCATCGCTCAGGGCCGGTGCTGGTCGAGCGGCCAGCCGCGCTTCTCCGACAGGCGCGAGACCCGGCCCGCCAGGTCCTCGGGCACCTCCACGCCCATCCGCCGGGCGGCGCCCAGGCGGTGCCTGACGTGCCCGAGGATCCAGTCCAACTGCTCATCGCTGCGCGACCCGAAGTCCTGGAGCGCGTCCTCCATCAGCCGCTGCCGGTCGATTTTCTCGCCGCCGTCTGTCATGGGCGCTGAACTTACCCGGGTGCCGTCGGCCGCGTACATCCACTGAGCCCAGGAGTTATCGGACCGCTACCTGGCGTGGCGGCGCGCGGGCGGCTCGGCGTCCGGGAGGAGCCCTCGGGCCGCCGGATGTGTCACCGGCCCAGCACTCCGTCGTACTCGACCGCGCCCGTCAGCCCCGGACGGGCCGGGGTCGCCGGTCGGGGCGGGGAGCGCGCTCAGACGAGTCGGGTCGGCCGGGGCGGGCGCTGGCAGCGCGGGCAGAAGTAGCTGGAGCGGTTCATCCAGGGGCGGCGGCGGATAGGGGTGGCGCAGCGGCGGCAGGGTTCGTCCTCGCGGCCGTAGGCGTCCAGGGAGCGCTCGAAGTAGCCGGATTCGCCGTTGACGTTGACGTAGAGGCTGTCGAAGCTGGTGCCGCCGACGGCGAGGGCGGCGTTCATGACGTCCCGTATGTGGCCGAGCAGTTCGGCGGTGCGGGGGCGGGTGAAGGTGGCGGTCGGCCGGTCGTAGTGCAGCCGGGAGCGCCACAGCGCCTCGTCGGCGTAGATGTTGCCGACGCCGCTGATCAGCGACTGGTCGAGCAGGGCCCGCTTGATGGTGGTGCGGCGGCGGCGCAGCGCGTCGTGGAAGGCGGCGTCGTCGAAGGCCGGGTCGAGCGGGTCGCGGGCGATGTGCGCGATGACGTCGGGGAGGTGGTCGGGGTCGCCGGGCACGGTGTCGTGCAGGGAGAGGCCGCCGAAGGTCCGCTGGTCGACGAAGCGCAGTTCGGTGTCGACGGCCGCCGCGTCCGCGGGCGGGGGCTCGGCGGTGAAGCGGATCCGGATACGCAGGTGCTTCTCGTCGGGGGCGTCCTGGGGCTGGACCAGGAGCTGGCCGCTCATGCCGAGGTGGGCGAGGATCGCCAGGCCGTGGGTGACGGACGGCGTGATCATCGGGGGGATGCCCTCGGCCGCGGTCTGCGCGGCCGGGCCGCCGCCGGTCACCGGCAGCCAGAGGTACTTGCCGCGACGGCGGGCCGCACCGAGCCGCAGGCCCCCGAGCCGGGCGGCGAAGTCGGCCGCGCCGGCGGTGTGCCGGCGGATCGCGCGCGGGTGGAGGACCTCGACGGTGTCGATCGTGCGGCCGCTGACCCACCGCTGGAGTCCGCGGCGTACGACCTCGACCTCGGGCAGCTCGGGCAAGACGGCTCCTGGGGAGGACGGGGAAAGACTTCTGACCCTGTCCGGGCGGCGGGGCCGTCCGGACAGGGTCAGAAGAGGGATTCAGTGCGCCGACGGCGTGGTGTCGTCGGATGCCGGAGCCGGAGCGGCGACCTCGGTCCCGTCCACGGGGGGCGCGCCCTCGCCGGACGCCACCTCCGTGGCCGTGGCCGCGGCCTTGGCCGCTTCGTCCGCCGCGGCGCGAATCGCACGCCACGCGGACTCCGCCGCCTGCTGCTCGGCTTCCTTCTTGCTGCGGCCGGTGCCGGTGCCGTACGAGACACCACCGACGCGGGCAGCAGCAGTAAAGGTCTTCTCATGGTCGGGGCCGGTCTCGCTGACCAGGTACTCCGGGACGCCGAGACCTTCGGTCGCGGTGAGTTCCTGGAGGCTGGTCTTCCAGTCCAGGCCGGCGCCCAGGCTGGAGGACTTCTCGATGAGCGGGTCGAAGAGCCGGTGAACCAGCTCGCCGGCCGCGTCGAGGCCCTGGTCGAGGTAGACCGCGCCGATCACCGCTTCCAGGGTGTCGGCGAGGATCGATGCCTTGTCCCGGCCGCCCGTGCCCTCTTCGCCCCGGCCGAGGCGGATGAAGGCGCCGAGGTCGAGGCCGCGGCCCACCTCGGCAAGCGCACGCGAGTTGACCACCGCGGCCCGCAGTTTGGCCAGTTGGCCTTCCGGCAGGTCGGGGTGGATGCGATACAGCGTGTCGGTGACCACCAGGCCGAGCACCGAATCCCCGAGGAATTCGAGCCGCTCGTTGGTGGGCAGACCGCCGTTCTCGTACGCGTACGAACGGTGCGTCAGCGCACGCACCAGAAGGGCGGACTCGAGCTTGTACCCGAGCCGCCCTTCCAGAAGCGTGTGGGACGAGGCTGTGTCCGCCGGTGTCGGTTCATCCGCGCGCTTGCGGGGAGACGAGTTGGCGTCTTCGGCCTTCTTGAGGCTGGACACAGTGCCTGTCACCAGCCGCTCAGACCTCGAGGACCTGGCGCTTGTTGTAGGTGCCGCAGCTCGGGCACGCGATGTGCTGCAGCTTCGGCTCGTGGCAGCGCTCGCACGCCACCAGGGTGGGGACCGCAGCCTTCCACTGCGACCGGCGGTGGCGCGTGTTGCTGCGCGACATCTTCCGCTTCGGAACAGCCACGGCTACTTCTCCTGAGGTTCATCCCCGCTGACGCGGGGTGCGTTGTCCTTCTCGCCGTCCTGGTCGGAGCCGGCGAGTCCCTGCAGTGCCGCCCAACGGATGTCGACGGCGTCGTGATGGTGGTCCGGGTCGTCCGCGAGCCGCACTCCGCACTGGGAGCACAGACCGGGGCAGTCGTCCTGGCACACCGGCTGCAGCGGCAGTGCGAGCACCACCGCGTCCCGCAGCACGGGTTCGAGGTCGAACATGTCGTCCTCGAGGAAGAGGGTGTCCTCCTCGTCCTCGGCGTCGTCGCCGGATTCCGCGGGGCGGGTCCGGGCGTCGGCGTCGGGGTAGGAGAACATCTCCTGGAAGTCCGCGTCGAGCTCTCGCTCCAGCGGCTCCAGACACCTTACGCACTCCCCCTTCACGGTTGCACGGCCGGTGCCTGTGACAAGCACCCCGTCCATGACCGATTCCAGGCGGAGGTCGAGCGTGATCGGCGCGCCCTCGGGCACTCCGATGACCTCGTTGCCGAGATCCCGGGGGGCCTCGACAGTGCGGGAGAGCCGCTTGAGCGTGCCGGGACGACGACCCAGCTCGCGTGTATCGAACACGAGCGGGGAACGGTGGTCTAGGCGGGCGTTGATGGCTTCCTGCTTTCTCCTGCGGTACCGAGCCACCGCACGCCGTCGGACGGCGAGCGGGCAGCAATGATCGCGGACGTATACGAAGTCATGCCGAAGGCACACACGCGACCGAAGAGCCAGGATACTGGACGGGCCCCGTTAGGCCCAATCCGCCGCCGGGGCCGCCCGGGGTGCCTACTGACGGCCCTCTTCGTACTGCCGGAGCTGGTCCAGGTTGATCATGCTGGTGTCGAAGAGGCTGGTCTCGTCCAGCGCGCCGGGCTGGGCGGCGCCGGCCTGGGGCGCGTGCTGGGGCTGCTGGGGCACCTCCTGCTGGAGATAGCCCGTGTTCGGGTCGTAGCCCTGCTGCTGGGCCTGCTGCTGCCAGTCGTAGCCGTACGGATCGGGCTGGGCGTACTGCGCCTGCTGGGGCTGCTGGTAGCCGTAGACGTCCTGCTGCTGATAGCCCGGGTCCTGGTAGTAGCCCTGCTGGGGCTGGTACTCGGGCTGAAGCGGCTGCTGGTGGTCCTGCGGCTGCTGGTAGTGCTGATCGTCAGGCTGCTGGTGGTGCTGCTGGTGATCTTGGAACTGGGGTTGCGCCTGGGGCGGCTGCTGGGGCTGCTCGGTGCCGATGCCCGCCAGGCCGGCGAGATACTCGGCGTCGGCCTGCGGCGCTTGGGCCTGCGGGTCGTCCTGGGCCGCCAGGTGGGCGCCCAGCTCATCGATCGCCCGTGCGCCCTGGAGCTTGTCCCGGCCCCGGCCGACTGCTTCGAGGGTCTTGGTCAGCACGGCCTGGAACGCGCCGAACTTGGCGTCCACATAGGCGTCGGCGCGCTGCCGGAGGGTCTCGGGGTCGGCGCTGCGCTCGGGGACCTCGGTGCCGTCCTCTTCCGGGTACCCCTGTCCGCCCGGGCCCGGGTCGCGGCCGAGCAGCTTCTCGCGGCCCCGGTCGACGGATCCGATGGTCTTGGTGAGGACGACCTCGAAGTTGGCGAGCTTGCTGTCGACGTAGTCGTCGGCCTCGGCGCGGATCTCCTCGGCCTCCCGGCGGGCCTCCGCCAGGATCCGGTCCGCCTCCTCCTGGGACTGCCGGGCCACCTCGGTGTCGGAGATCAGCGAACCGCGCTGGGCGTGCGCGGACTCGATGATCCGCTCCGCCTCGGCGCGCGCCTCCTCGACCATCCGCTCCCGCCCGCCGATCAGCTCCTGCGCCTGCGCGAGGGAGCCGGGCAGTGCCGCGCGCACCTCTTCGAGCATGGCGAGCAGCTCTGCGCGGTTGACCACGCAGGAGGCCGACATGGGCATGGACCGGGCGCTGCCGACGGTCTCGACGATGTCGTCGAGCTTCTTCTGCACGTCCACCTTGGACTCGCCACTCTCTGAGGGGATGAAACGACGGAACGGGACGACTGTACGGCCACGAGCCCCCCTGCCGACACCTGCTGATGTCCCGTCAGGACAGCACCGGGCTCAGCGCCCCGCGTGGCGCGTCACCGCTTCTCCCGCAGCCGCTCGGTGAGCGCTTCGAGGACGAACGGCGGGACCAGGTGGGAGACGTCGCCGCCCCAGGCGGCGACCTCCTTGACGAGGCTGGAGGAGAGGAAGCTGTAGGTGGGGTTGGTGGGGACGAAGAGGGTCTCCACCCCGGAGAGCCCGTTGTTCATCTGGGCCATCTGGAGTTCGTAGTCGAAGTCGCTGACGGCGCGCAGTCCCTTGACGATGGCGGGGATGTCGCGCTGCTTGCAGAAGTCGACGAGCAGGCCGTGGAAGGACTCGACCTCGACGTTGCCGTACTCGGCGGTGGCCCGGCGGATGAGGTCGATGCGCTCCTCGACCGTGAACAGCCCCTGCTTGGACTGGTTGATCATCACGGCGACGTGAACGACGTCGTACAGCTTGGAGGCACGGGCGATGATGTCCAGGTGCCCGTTGGTGATGGGGTCGAATGACCCCGGACAGACGGCGCGGCGCAACTCGGTTTCCTCGCTCTCCGATCCGGTCATGACACGCTTGCTGACGTCGATTCGGCAGACGTCGAGGCGGCGCGACCGTACCAAAGCGTGGCCTCGCCGTAGCGGCGGGCCTTGATCGCCTCGAATCCGTCCGGCCATGGGAAAGCGCCGCCTCTGGTGCTGCGCTCCACGGTGACGAGTGCGCCGTCCGCAAGCCAGCCCTGACCACGGAGTGTGAGCAGGATCTCGCGGAGATCGGCGTCGGTGACGGCGTACGGCGGGTCGAGGAAGACGGTGTCGTACGGATCGCCCGGGGCCGGTGTCGCGGCGGTGTGTTCGGCCTTGCCGGTGCGTACCTCGGCGCCGGGCAGGCCGACCGCGCGGATGTTGTCGGCGATGGTGCGGGCGGCGCGGGCGTCGGCCTCGACGAGCAGGACGTGCGCGGCGCCACGGGAGAGGGCCTCCAGGCCGACCGCGCCCGAGCCGCCGTACAGGTCGAGCACGCGGGCGCCGGCCAGCGGCCCGTCGAGGGACTCCCAGGTGGAGAAGAGGCCCTCGCGCGCCCGGTCGGAGGTCGGGCGGGTGCCGGTGCCCGGTGGTACGGCCAGGCGGCGGCCGCCGGCGGTCCCGGCGATCACGCGGGTCATGGGCCCGTCCTTACGTGGTGCGTGGTCGGTGAGTGGTGCGGAGGCGGGCTCCGCACTCCCACGATATGGCGTCGGCCACCGGCCGGCGTCCGGGTGGGCCGTCCGACGCCCGCGCGGGGCGGTGAGCGATCTCACGCCGGGCCGGCGCCCGCTCCTCCCGTCCCGTCTCGCGCGGCGCCCCGCTCAGCCCTTGTCGAGGTACTGCTCGCGTTCTTCGTCCAGGAGGGCGGACAGCGCGGTCCGCAGTTCCGGGTAGCCGGCCAGCTCGGGATCGGCGGCGACGAGGGCGGTGGCCTCCTCGCGGGCGGCCGCGATCACCTCCTCGTCCTCGATGACCGTGAGCATCCGCAGCGAGGAGCGGACGCCGGACTGCGCCTGCCCCAGGACGTCGCCCTCGCGGCGCTGTTCGAGGTCGATGCGGGAGAGTTCGAAGCCGTCGAGGGTGCCGGCCACGGCGGCGAGCCGGGCGCGGGCCGGGCTCGCCTCGGGCATCTCGCTCACCAGCAGGCACAGGCCGGGCGCCGCGCCGCGGCCCACCCGGCCGCGCAGTTGGTGGAGCTGCGAGACGCCGAAGCGGTCCGCGTCCATGATCACCATCGCGGTGGCGTTGGGGACGTTGACGCCCACCTCGATCACGGTGGTGGCGACGAGCACGTCCAACGCGCCGGCGGCGAACCGGCGCATCACCTCGTCCTTGTCGTCGGGGGCCATCCGGCCGTGCAGCACGGCCACCCGCAGGCCGTCGAGGGGGCCCTCGGCGAGCTGGTCGGCGATGTCGAGGACCGCGAGCGGCGGCCGCTTCTCCTCGGCGTCCTCCGGCGAAACGGCCTTGTCCGGCGCGCCCTTGGCGCCCTTCCTGCCCGCCTTGGGCGCGTCCTCCTCGTCGCCGATCCGGGGGCAGACGACGTACGCCTGGTGGCCGGCCGCCACCTCTTCGCGGACCCGCTCCCAGGCCCGGGCGAGGAAGTGCGGCTTGTCCTTGGCGGGGACCACGTGGCTGGCGATCGGCGAGCGTCCGGCGGGGAGTTGGTCCAGGACGGAGGTCTCCAGATCGCCGAAGACGGTCATCGCGACCGTGCGCGGAATGGGTGTCGCCGTCATCACCAGCAGGTGCGGCGGCTGCTTGCCCTTGCCGCGCAGGGCGTCGCGCTGCTCGACGCCGAAGCGGTGCTGTTCGTCGACCACGACCAGGCCCAGGTCGTGGAAGCGCACCTTGTCCTCGATCAGGGCGTGGGTGCCGATGACGATGCCGGCCTCGCCGGTGACCAGGTCCAAGAGGGCCTGGCGGCGGGCCGCGGCGCCCATGGAGCCGGTCAGCAGCACCACCTTGGTGCCCTGATCGGCGCCGCCGAGCATCCCTCCCTGGGCCAATTCGCCCATCATCTCCGTGATCGAGCGGTGGTGTTGCTGGGCGAGGACCTCGGTCGGGGCGAGCATCGCGGCCTGGCCGCCGGAGTCCACCACGCCGAGCATCGCGCGCAGGGCGACCATGGTGTTGTGCGTGACGGTGAAGTGGTCGGTGACGTAGGCGTGGCCGGGGTGGGCGACGCTGATGCACTGGACGGGTTTGCGGCCGGCGTACTCCACGGCGCGCACCGCGCGCCGGAAGCGGGAGCGCGCGGCGGCTCGTACGTCCGGCGCGGTCGTCACGTCCGCGGCGGGTGCGGCGGGCTCCGTGCGGAAGGGCGAGCGGTCGTCCGGCAGCGCCAGGTGGACGTCCCACGTCCGCGGCGCGTGCGCGCCGGGCCGCAGTTGTGCGCATCCGCCCAGGGAGCGCACCAGCCAGGCGAGGTCGCCGGCCAGCGGGGCCGGCGCCGCGGGGAACACCGCGGCCTGCTCCGTCGCCACGCCGCCCGCGTCCATCAGTCCGCGCACCAGGGCCAGGCGGTCCTTGAGGGGCGCGTCGCGGTAGGCGTCCGGCACCCTTCCCTCGCGCAGCGCGCGGGCCGTGGCCTGGTCGAGTCCTTCGGGAGCGGGGCTCTGGGGGCCGGCGCCGGGCTGTGCGCCGGCCCCCAGGGAGCGTCCCAGCCGGTACGGGTCGAGCGGCCGGTGTCCGCCGCCGTCGAGGTCCACCGGGACGGCCGGGGCGATGAACCACCGCGGCCGGCCGTCGTCCAGGAGGCCGGCGCGCAGCTCGCGCGTCGTCAGCACCCGCGTGGTGTCCGGCGCTGCGTCGGCCGCCTCGACGATCCACAGGTGTTCGTCGTCGCACTCCACGGCGCTGCCGTCGGACAGGACGAGGCGCCAGACCTCCCGCTCGCCCTGCGGGAACACGCCGTCCACGACGGCGAGCTCGCCGGTGGGCACCACCACTTCCGTGCCGACGGTCATCTCCCCCATGGGCCGAAAGCCCCGCGGGGTGAGCACCAGCGCGTCCAGCGGCTGGGCCTTGCCGGAGCCGACCTCGCCCTGGAGGAGGCGGTGCATCGGGTGGTCGGTGGCCAGGTCGTCGAAGATTTCCCGGCTGACCTTGCGCTGGCCTTCGGTGAGGGTGAAGGGAAGCTTCGCGTCGAAGGCGTCGAGGATGCCGCCGTCCGTCAATTTCCTCGGTACGGCGGGGAGTTGGGTGTCGGCGAGGCGGCGGCGGGCGAGCGCCACCTGGAGGACGAACGCCTCGTCCCACTTCAGGCGGGCCCGCGCGTCGGCGATGTCGGCCTTGGTGCGCGGCCGGTGGATTTTCTGGAGCGCCTCGGGGAGCGGGACGAGGTCGCGCCCTTCGCGCAGGGCGTCGGGCAGCGGATCGAGGGCGTCCGGTGCGCTGGGCAGCACCGCGTCGACCGCCTTGGCGATCTTCCATGAGGCCATCTGCTGGCAGGCCGGATAGATCGGCATGAGCCGGTGGGCGAACGCGTCGACCGCTCCGGCGGCGCCGTCGGCCGCACCGCCGTCGCCCGCGCCGTCACCGTCGCGGTCGAGGAGTTCGTATTCGGGGTGGGCGAGCTGGAGTTTGCGGTTGAAGACCGAGACCTTTCCGGCGAACATCGCGCGCCGGCCCGGCAGGAGGTCCTTGTGCGGCTTGTGGATGCCCTTGCCGAAGAACACCAACTGCAGGCGGCCGCTGCCGTCGGTGAGCGTCACCTCCAGGCGCTGTCCCCGGCCGCCGTTGAATCTCAGCACCCGGGCGTCGGCGACCTGGGCGACGACGGTGACGTGTTCGTCCAGCGGCAGGTCGGCCAGGCGGGTCAGCTCACCGCGCTCGGCGTACCGCCGGGGGTAGTGGTGCAGCAGGTCGCCGACCGTGTGCAGACCGAGATGCTCGGCCAGCACCTTCGCGGTGGTGCCACCGAGGATCTTCTTCAGGGGTTCGTCGAGCGCTGCCACGCCCCTATTGCACACCACGGCTCTGACAACGGGCCACCAGCGGCGCCGGTGCGCGCCGGGGTGCGGGCGCCGGGCCTATTCGACGCCGATGAGCAGCGGCGCCGCGTGCTGCCCGCCTTCGTAGACCACGGTGTCCACGGCGAGATGCCGCTCGCGCACATGGCGCTCCAGCCGCTCGCCGAGCGCCTCGGGCACGTCCGCGCCGAGCACGAGGGTGACCATCTCCCCGCCTGCGGAGAGCATCCGGTCCAGGACCGTGATCGCGGTCGGGAGCAGCTCGGCGCCGATCACCGCGACATCGCCGTCGATCATGCCGAGGACGTCGCCGGCCTGGCAGACCCCGGCCATCGTCCAGGACTGCCGTTCCGCGACGGCCAGCTCGGCGTAGCGGGTGGCGCCGGCGGCCGAGGTCATGGCGACCACGTCCTCGTCGAAGCTGCGGCCCGGTTCGTGGACGGCGAGCGCCGCGATGCCCTGGACGGCGGAGCGGGTGGGGATGAGGGCGACGCGTACGCCCTCGGCGCGGGCCTCTTCGGCCGCGGCGGCGGCGGTGTGCCGCAGCGCGGGGTCGTTGGGCAGCAGCATCACCTCGCGGGCGCGGGCCTGCCGGATGGCCTGGACGAGTTCGCCGCTGGCGGGCGGCTCCCCGGGGCGTACGGACACCGCGGTCGCGCCCGCCTCGGCGCACAGTCCGGCCAGTCCCTCGCCCGGCACGACC
This sequence comes from Streptomyces sp. NPDC031210, assembly GCF_055570395.1. NCBI lineage: Bacteria > Bacillati > Actinomycetota > Actinomycetes > Kitasatosporales > Streptomycetaceae > Streptomyces > Streptomyces sp. NPDC031210. The sequence goes on along the minus strand of NZ_JBVIHH010000006.1, from coordinate 266,579 downwards.
GCGACGACGGCCCGCGCCGCGAGGACGGGCTCCTTGGCCCGGCCGGCGCCACCGAAGTGGGTGATGCGGAGGCGGTAGGGCCGGCCGGCCTCGATGCCCGCCTCCACGGCGGCCCCGGCGTCGTCGACGTGGACGTGGACGTTCCACAGGCCGTCCCCGCCGACCACGACGAGGGAGTCGCCGAGTGCGTCGAGCCGGGTCCGCAGGCGTGCGACTGCGGCGTCGCCGGCTTCGAGGAGGTAGATCACCTCGAAGGCGGGGCCCTCGCCGGCCGGCCGGCCGCTGTCGTCCTCGCCGGGGCCGGTGACGTCGCAGCCGGCCGCTTCGGGGAGCGGGGCGTCGGCGCGTACGGCGACGGGTGGCGCGGCCGCCTCCCCCGACAGGGCGTCGGCGAGGGCGCCCAGCACCGCGACCAGTCCGCAGCCGCCGGCGTCCACGACCCCGGCCCGGCCGAGGACGGCGAGCTGGCCGGGGGTGGCCTTGAGGGCGGTGCGGGCCCCTTCGTGGGCGGCGCGGGCGATCGCCGCGGTGTCGCCGCCGGCGTGTTCGGCGGCGTCGGCGGCGGCGGTCGCCACGGTCAGGACGGTGCCCTCCACGGGGTGCGCGACGGCCTCGTAGGTGGAGGCGGCGGCTCTGCGCAGCGCTTTGCGCAGGGCTTCGGGTGAGCTGCCGCTGTCCTGGTCGCCCGGCGCCTCCGGGGACGCGAGGACTTCGGTCATGCCGCGCAGGAGCTGGGCGAGGATGGTGCCGGAGTTGCCGCGGGCCCCGATCAGGGCGCCGTGCGCCATGGCGCCGATGGCGTCGGCGAGGCGCGGGGCGGTGCCGGTGGAGGCGTGTCCGTCGAAGGCGGCCTCGACCGCGCGGGCGGCGGATTCCAGCGTGAGGTAGAGGTTGGTGCCGGTGTCGCCGTCGGCCACGGGGTAGACGTTGATCGCGTCGATCCGCTCGCGGTCGCGGCCGAGGGCGTCCAGGGCCAGCCCGCACCAGGCGCGTACCGCGGCGGCGTCGAGCGGGTACGGCACGTCGTCCTCCTGGGTCACGGGATGCACCGCACAGTAGCCGCGGCCGGACGGTGCGGCCGGGGCGGGGGCCGGGGCCCGTGGTAGTTTCGTTCTACGGGAGCGGTCGTTGTATGCTGCTCCGGTTGCCCGATGGAAATCGGGCCATTCCTCTCCTGGCAAGCCGGTCGGTCAATGCACTCGGCTCGTCGGGATTTCACCGTAAGTGCATCTGAAGTCTTTGGAGTGACCCGTGGCTGCCAACTGCGACGTCTGTGGCAAGGGGCCGGGCTTCGGCAAGAGTGTCTCGCACTCGCATCGCCGTACCAACCGTCGTTGGAACCCCAACATCCAGACGGTGCGTGCAGTGATCGGGCGCACGCCGAAGCGGCTGAACGCCTGCACCTCGTGCATCAAGGCCGGCAAGGTCTCGCGCTGACGTCTTAGCCGTAGCGCAGCCCAGCCGGTTGCTTGGAAAGCCGGTCCACCGCGAGGTGGGCCGGCTTTCGCCATTCCCGGGGCAGCCGCGCCTTCCCGGTCAGCCGCCCCCCTGTCAGCCGCCTGCCCGCCCGGTCAGTCCCGGCCGCGCCAGCGCCAGCCGTGGTCGACGGGGCCGATGCCCGCGCCCAGCCGGAAACCGGCCGCGAGGGCGCCGGTGACGTAGTCCTTGGCGGCGGCCGCCGCGAGCGGGACGGTGTCGCCCTGGGCGAGCCGGGCGGCGAGGGCGCTGGCCAGGGTGCAGCCGGTGCCGTGCGTGTGCCGGTTGTCGTGGCGCGGGGCGCGCAGCCAGTGTTCCTCGGTGCCGTCGGTGAGCAGGTCGACGGCGCTGTCGCCGTCGGCGCTCGCGGCGGCCGGGAGGTGGCCGCCCTTGATGAGCGCCCAGCGCGGCCCGAATTCCAGGATCGCGGCGGCCGCCCGCCGCATATCGGCCTCTTCGGTGACGCGTACGCCGGTGAGCTGGACGACCTCGTCCAGGTTGGGCGTGGCGACCGTCGCCGTCGGCAGCAGCTTGGTGCGGACGGCGTCCAGGGCGGTGTCGGCGAGCAGCGCGTCGCCGTGCTTGGAGACGCCGACGGGGTCCACGACGACCGGTACGCGCAGCGCGGCGAGCAGTTCCGCGACGGTTTCGACCAGTTCGGCCGAGGCGAGCATCCCGGTCTTCACCGCCTGGACGCCGATGTCGTCCACGACGCTGCGGAACTGGGCCCGGACCGCTTCGGCCGGCAGCTCCCACGCTCCTTGCACACCGAGCGAGTTCTGCGCGGTGACGGCGGTCAGGACGCTCATGCCGTGGGTGCCCAGCGCCAGCATCGTCTTGAGATCGGCCTGGATGCCCGCGCCACCGCCGGAGTCGGAGCCGGCGACGGTCAGGACGCGTGGAGGTGTGCGCATGGGCCGAATCTACTCGGCGTCGCCGTTGTCCCCGAAGTGGTCCCAGCCGGCCTTCGCCCACGGGGCGCCGTCCACCGTCACCTGGGGCAGCGCCGAGGGGTTGAGCACCTCGCCGATGACCTTCCACCGGGCGGGCAGCTTCACGTCGGGCGGGAAGGTGGCCACGATCGCGTGGTCCTCGCCGCCGTTGAGCACCCACTGCATCGGGTCCACGCCGACGGCCGTGCCGATGTCGGACATCTGCGAGGGGATGTCGATCGCGGCGGACCGCAGGTCGATCCGGACCTTGCTGGCGTCGGCGATGTGGCCGAGGTCGGCGACCAGTCCGTCGCTGACGTCCGTCATGGCGGTGGCGCCGAGTCCGGCGGCCGCCGGGCCCGCGTGGTAGGGCGGTTCGGGGCGGCGGTGCGCCTCCACGAAGGCGCGCGGCGAGCGGAAGCCGCGGGAGAGGACGGCGTGGCCGGCGGCGGACCAGCCCAGCCAGCCGGTCACCGCGACGACGTCGCCGGGCTGGGCGCCGGAGCGGGTGACCGGCTCCTGGTTGCGCAGGTCGCCGAGTGCGGTGATGGCGACGGTGATGGTGTCGCCGCGCACGACGTCGCCGCCGACCACCGCGGCGCCGGCCACCTGGCACTCGTCGCGCAGTCCGTCCATCAGCTCGGTCGCCCAGGTGGCGGGGAGTTCCGCGGGGACGACCAGGCCGAGGAGGATGGCGGTGGGGACCGCGCCCATCGCCGCGATGTCGGCGAGGTTCTGCGCGGCGGCCTTGCGGCCGACGTCATAGGCGGTGGACCAGTCGCGTCGGAAGTGCCGGCCTTCGAGGAGGATGTCGGTGCTGGCGACGACCCTCCGGTCGGGCGCGGTGACCACCGCGGCGTCGTCGCCCGGCCCGATCCGTACGGCCGGGGTGGTGGTGAGCCGGGAGGTCAGTTCCCTGATCAGCCCGAATTCCCCCAACTCGCCCACGGTGCCCTTCATGCTGTTGCCCTTCCCCTGCGTACGGACGGTCCGTACTTGGCTGACGACTGCGCCGCACTTGCCGTGTTCACCGCGCGGGTCTCCCCGCTCCGCGCGGTGACGCGGTACCGTGGCGTCCCTTCTTCCCACATGATCCTCGTAGCCGCCGTGGAGGTCCCGTGGTACAGGCGTACATCCTGATCCAGACCGAGGTCGGCAAGGCATCCGCGGTAGCGGAAGTGATCTCGCAGATCCACGGTGTGCTGCAGGCCGAGGACGTCACCGGTCCCTATGACGTCATCGTGCGCGCACAGGCGGACACCGTCGACGAACTGGGTCGCATGGTGGTCGCCAAGGTGCAGCAGGTGGACGGGATCACCCGCACCCTTACCTGCCCGGTGGTCCATATCTAGCTCCCCGTATGCTCGGCCGCGTGATGATCTCCGTTCACCGCCGGCACCTGGCCCTGGCCGCGCTCACCGTGCTGTTCGGCGCGGTGAGCTGTTCTTCGCCGGACGTCGCGGTGCCCGCTCCCGAGGGGCGGGCGGCGCGGTTCTGCCGCGCTCTGCACAAGGAGTTGCCGCGGACGGTGGACGGGCTGGAGCGGGGTACCGCCGAGCCTGTCTCCGACTTCACTGCCATCTGGGGCGATCCTGCCGTGCGATTGCGGTGCGGTGTGCCGAAGCCCGACGTGCTGACGTACGGGAGTGAACATTACAACCCCCACACGGAAGCCGCGGAAGTCAACGGCGTCCGGTGGCTCTTCGAGAAGCAGGAGGACGGCTACCGTTTCACGACGGTCCTGCGGAAGACCTACGTCGAGGTGACCGTTCCGGCCGATTACGCCCCCGAGGTCGATGTGCTCACCGACCTGGCGGACGCCGTGAAGAAGACGATTCCGGCGGGGGTCTAGGCGCGGCCGGCACCGCTTTCGGATGCCGACCGCGTGCGGACCCGGGCCCTAGCGCAGGCCCGTCGGGCGGCGCAGCGCCGCCTGGATGAGCCGGTCGATCAGCTCCGGGTAGTTCACGCCGCTTTCCTGCCACATCCGCGGGTACATCGAGATGGGCGTGAAGCCGGGCAGGGTGTTGATCTCGTTGATCACGAACTCGCCGTTGTCCTGGAGGAAGAAGTCCGCGCGGACCAGGCCCTCGCAGGAGGCCGCGTCGAAGGCCGCGACGGCCAGTTCCCGGACCTTCGCGGTCTGCTCGGCGGTCAGCGGCGCCGGCACGATCCCGGCGGCGGAGTCGATGTACTTCGCCTCGAAGTCGTAGAAGTCGTGCGCGGTGACCGGCGGGATCTCGGCCGGGACGCTGGCGCGCGGGCCGTCCTCGAACTCCAGCACGCCGCACTCGATCTCGCGGCCGCGCAGCAGCGACTCCACCAGGATCTTGGGGTCGTGCCGGCGGGCCTCCTCGATGGCCTCGTCCAGGCCGGAGAGGTCGTCGACCTTGGTGATGCCCATGGAGGAGCCGGCGCGGGCGGGCTTGACGAAGAGCGGCCAGCCGTGTTCGGCGGCGAAGTCGACGATCTTCTTGCGGGCGGCGGCGCCCTTGGCCCCCTCCGGGCCGGCCTCCCACTCGCGGGGGCGGATGACCTCGTACGGGCCGACCGGCAGCCCGAAGGAGGTGAACACCCGCTTCATGTAGTCCTTGTCCTGGCCGACGGCGGAGGCGAGCACGCCCGAGCCGACGTAGGGCACTCCGGACAGCTCCAGCAGGCCCTGGAGGGTGCCGTCCTCGCCGTAGGGGCCGTGCAGCACGGGGAAGACGACGTCGACCTCGCCCAGCGCCTTGGGCACCGAGCCGGGCTCGCTGTAGACGACCTCGCGGTTGGTGGGGTCGACGGGGAGGACGACGCCGCCCTCGGTGGACTCCGCCAGGTCTTCGACGCAGGGCAGCCGGCGGTCCGCGATGGCCATCCGCCCGGGGTCGTCGGCGGTCAGTGCCCACCGTCCGTCGGTCGTGATGCCGATGGGCAGCACGTCGTACTTCTCGCGGTCGATGGCGGCCAGCACGGCTCCGGCGGTGACCACGGAGATGGCGTGCTCGGAGCTGCGCCCGCCGAACACGACGGCGACGCGGGGCTTGTGGGAGGAGGTCTCGCTGCTCATATCGCGTTGAGGGTACCTGCTGACCGGCCCGGAGTCAGTGCCCCGGCGGCCGTTGGGAGCGCCGCGTCGGCCACACTTGGGTGCCGCGGGCAACGGACCGGGCGCTCAGTGCCGCTCGGGCTTGGCGCTGCGCGCCATCAGGTCCTTCAGGGCCAGCATCGGCGGCTTGCCCTCGTGGACGATGTCGACGACCGTCTCGGTCAGCGGCATGTCGACGCCGTGGCGGCGGGCCAGATCCAGCACCGACTCGCAGGACTTGACGCCCTCGGCGGTCTGCTTGGTGACCGCGATGGTCTCCTGGAGGGTCATGCCGCGGCCGAGGTTGGTGCCGAAGGTGTTGTTGCGCGACAGGGGCGAGGAGCAGGTGGCGACGAGGTCGCCCATGCCGGCCAGGCCCGCGAAGGTGTGCGCGTCGGCGCCCATGGCCAGGCCGAGACGGGTGGTTTCGGCGAGTCCGCGGGTGATCAGGGACGCCTTGGCGTTGTCGCCCAGGCCCATGCCGGTGGCGATGCCGACGGCGAGCGCGATGACGTTCTTGACGGCGCCGCCCAGTTCGCAGCCCACCACGTCGGTGTTGGTGTACGGCCGGAAGTACGGGGTGTGGCAGGCGGCCTGGAGGCGGCGGGCGACCGCTTCGTCGGCGCAGGCGACGACCGCGGCGGCGGGCTGCCGGGCGGCGATCTCCTTGGCGAGGTTGGGGCCGGTCAGGACCGCGACGCGCTCCGCGGGGGCCTTGGCGACCTCCTCGATTACCTCGCTCATGCGCTTGGCGGTGCCCAGTTCGATGCCCTTCATCAGGGAGACCAGGACCGTGTCGGCGGGCAGCAGGGGCGCCCAGGCGGCGAGGTTGTCGCGCAGGGTCTGCGAGGGGATGGCGAGGACGGTGAACTCCGCGCCGCGCGCCGCTTCCTCCGGGTCGGTGGTGGCCCGTACGGAGGCGGGGAGCTCGACCCCCGGCAGGTAGTCGGGGTTGGTGCGGCCGTTGTTGATGGCGTCGGCGAGGGCGGGGCGGCGGCCCCACAGGGTCACCTCGCATCCCGCGTCGCCGAGGACCATCGCGAATGCGGTGCCCCAGGACCCCGTGCCGTAGACGGCGCAGCGCGTCACTTGCCTTCATCCTCCTGTGCCTGCTGGGTGCTTCGGGCGGGCCGGGTGCCGGTGGCCGTTCCGGTGCCGGTGGCCGGCTCGGTGGCGGCTCCGGCGGTGGCCTCGGCGGCCGCGGTGGCGGCGCGGGCGGCCTCCCGGGCGGCGCGGCGCTCGCGGGCGATGGCCTTGCGGTGGTCGTACGCCTCGGCCGGTGCGGGCTCGCCGCGGACCTCGGCGAGCTGTGCGGTGACGGCGGCCATGATGGTGTCGGTCACCGCGCGCAGCACCTCGGCGGTCGGCTCCTTGCCGTAGAAGGCGCTCAGGTCGACCGGCGGTCCGGCCTTCACGCGCAGTGTCTTGCGCGGGAAGAGCTGGAGCTTGTTCTCCTTGGCGTAGGGCGGCATCGCCTCGTTCGCGCCCCACTGCGCGACGGGGATGACGGGGGCCTTGGTCAGCAACGCCACCCGCGCGGCACCGGTCTTGCCCTGCATGGGCCACATGTCGGGGTCGCGGGTGAGGGTGCCTTCGGGGTAGAAGGCGACGCATTCGCCCTTGTCGATCGCGGCGACGGCGGCGCGGAACGCGGTGGCGGCGTCGGTGGTTTCCCGGTAGACGGGGATCTGGCCGGTGCCGCGCATCATCAGGCCGACAAAGCCGCTCTTGAAGAGTCCGGCCTTGGCGAGGAATCGCGGGACCCGTCCGGTGTTGTACTGATAGTGCGCATAGGAGAGCGGATCGAGATACGAGTTGTGGTTGACCGCGGTGATAAATCCGCCGTCGGCCGGAATGTGCTCCATTCCCTGCCAGTCCCGCTTGAACAGAACCAAGAGCGGCGGTTTGCAGATGACCGCGGCCAAGCGGTACCAGAAGCCGATTCTGCGGCGGGACACTCGGACACCCTCCTTGTGGGAACTGCTGAGCTGCTGCGAGCCGGCAGCCGCACAAGTGTCGCCCCAGGTACCCGCTATGTCGAGGACACCGTAACCCCGCGACTGCCCCGCGGCGGCGGCAGCGGGCGAGAATGGCGCCGATGCGAAGAGACGGAGCGGATGTGGGCTGGAGCCTGGTGGTACCGCTGAAACCGCTGGTGCGGGCCAAGAGCAGGCTCTCCCGCGCCACCGGGGAGGAGTTCCGGCCCCGGCTGGCGCTCGCGTTCGCCCTGGACACCGTGGCCGCGGCGCTGGCCTGCGCGGATGTCAGGGATGTGGCGGTTGTCACGGATGATCGCCTGGCCGGCGAGCGGTTGGCGGCGCTGGGGGCGCGCGTCGTCCCCGACACTCCGGCGGGCGGGCTCGACGCCGCGCTGGCCCATGGCGCGCGGGTGGTGCGGGCGCGGCGCCCCGGTGCGGCCGTCGCCGCGCTGAACGCCGACCTTCCGGCGTTGCGTCCGGCCGAGCTGGAACTGGTGCTCCATTCCGCGGCGCTATTTCCCCGGGCATTTCTCGCGGATGCCGCGGATATCGGGACAACACTTCTGACCGCGAGTTCCGGAGTGGAATTGGAACCGGCATTCGGAGGGCCATCCCGGGCACGTCACCTCGCGTCGGGGGCGCGGGAGATCGCCGGCGACCGGGTGCCGTCGGTGCGGCGGGACGTGGACACCGGCGAGGATCTGCGCGCCGCGCTGGAGCTCGGCGTCGGCCCGCACACCGCCCGGCAGGCGCTTCTGCTGGTGAGTGGAGGGGCTGCTGAGGCTGGTGGGGCGCTAGTGGCGGGAGAGGTGCTCCCGCCCGGCCTCAGAACGTCTGAAGCGTGAGGAGGGTGACGCGGCGGCCGTCGCCTTCGCCCGCGACCTCGATGCGTACCCGCTGACCGGGCCGCAGCAGGCGCAGGCCGCCCGCGTCGAAAGCCGCCGCGTCGAAGGGCAGCGGGGTGCCGTCGTCCAGCAGCACGCTGCCGGAGCGGGTCTGGGCGTCGTAGGTGTACGCGGTGGCCTGCATGGGCCAAAGCCTAGAGGAGGCGGCCGCGGGCGGTGCCGTCCGCCCTGGTGGGCGGGGTGATTGTGCCCTGCTGGGTGGGCTGATTGCGCCCGGAACGCACCGCGGGCCGGGCTCCCCGGAGGGAGACCGGCCCGACGCGTGGCGTCGCCGCTGCCGCATTACCGCTTGCGGGCGGTGGTCTTCTTGGCAGTGGTCTTGCGCGCCGTCGCCTTCTTGGCGGGGGCCTTCTTGGCCGTCGTCTTCTTGGCGGGGGCGGTCTTCGCCGTGGTCTTCTTCGCGGTGGTGGTGGCCTTCTTGGCCGGGGTCGCCTTCTTGGCGGCGGCCTTGGTGGCGGGGGCCTTCTTCGCCGTGGCCTTCGTGGCGGGGGCCTTCTTCGCCGTCGTCTTCTTCGCGGTGGTGGTCTTCTTCGCCGGCGCCGCCTTCTTCGCGGCGGCCTTCTTGGCGGTGGCCTTCTTGGCGGCGGCCTTCTTGACCGTGGGGCCGGCAACTCCGCCCGAGAGGCTGCCCTTGGGGGCCTTCTTGACGGCCACATCGTGCTTGGGGAGCTTCTTCGATCCGCTCACCAGGTCCTTGAAGCCCTGACCGGCACGGAAACGCGGCACCGAGGTCTTCTTGACCCGGACCCGCTCACCCGTCTGCGGGTTGCGGGCGTAGCGGGCGGGGCGGTCGACCTTTTCGAACGAGCCGAATCCGGTGACCGAAACGCGGTCGCCGGTGACAACTGCACGGACGATTGCGTCCAGTACCGCGTCAACCGCGTCGGCGGCGTTCTGACGGCCGCCGAGCTTGTCGGCAATGGCTTCTACGAGCTGCGCCTTGTTCACGTCTTCCCCTTCGGAGACATTGCTGGAACGAAAGTGTCCAAGCTTTTTCGCACGTTAGGCAGATATATACCGCAAATCAAACACGAAACGGGCTAATCACCCTTGTGCCGCAACGGACTCGACCTTCACGGACTTCCGCCGGGGCGCACATCTTCGGGATAACGACCTTCGTCGAGGTCATCCATGAACCACTCCAGACGCCTTGCCGCGTCCGCAAGATCGTGTTTAGCCGCGGCCGTGATGACGAGCAGCTTCCGGGTCAGCGCCATCCGTACGCCCTCCGGGACTTGCAGTGTCCGCACTCTTGCGTGTGCGACCTTGAGCCGGTCGGCGACGAAACCGTAGAGCTCGAGTTGGCCGTCGCGTTCCATGCGCTAATTGTGCCATCTGCGGCGAGTTGTCGCTTCACGGGGCCTCAACAGCCGCCCCGACAAGCCGATGCGCCCCCTGCCAACTGCACAGGGGGCGCATCGTACGCAATAAGGCTTTGAGCCAAAAACCCGAGGTCAGACCTCTACCGTACGCGGTTTGAACGACGGCCTGTTCGCCTCGTAGGTCACAATGGCCGACTCCTCCCGCAGAGTGAGGCTGATGTCGTCCAGCCCTTCCAGCAGGCGCCAACGGGCGTTTTCGTCCAGCTCGAAGCCGGCGGTGATGCCCTCGGCGCGCACCTGCCGGGCCACGAGGTCGACGGTCACCTCGGCGGTCGGGTCGCTCTCGGCCAGCCGCTGGAGGGCGTCGACGGTCTCCTGCGGCAGGACCACCGTCAGCAGGCCGTTCTTGAGGGAGTTGCCCCGGAAGATGTCCGCGAAGCGGGAGGAGATGACGGCCTTGAAGCCGTAGTTCTGCAGCGCCCAGACGGCGTGCTCACGCGAGGATCCGGTACCGAAATCGGGGCCGGCGACCAGCACCGTGGCGCCGTTGTACCGCTCCTGGTTGAGGACGAACTCGGGGTCCTTGCGCCAGGCCTCGAACAGCCCGTCCTCGAAGCCGTCGCGGGTGACCTTCTTCAGCCAGTGCGCCGGGATGATCTGGTCGGTGTCGACGTTGCTGCGGCGCAGCGGGACGGCCCGGCCGGTGTGGGTGGTGAAAGCTTCCATGGTTCTCAGACTCCCGCGGGCGTAGCGACGTCGGCGTCGGACAGGTCGGCCGGTGAGGCCAGATGGCCGAGAACCGCTGTCGCGGCGGCGACCTGCGGCGAGACCAGGTGCGTACGCCCGCCCTTGCCCTGCCGGCCCTCGAAGTTGCGGTTGGAGGTGGACGCGGCGCGCTCACCGGGAGCGAGCTGGTCGGGGTTCATACCCAGGCACATCGAGCAACCCGCGTGCCGCCATTCGGCCCCCGCCGCGGTGAAGACCTTGTCCAGGCCCTCGGCGACGGCCTGGAGGGAGACCCGCACCGAGCCGGGCACGACCAGCATCCGCATGCCCTCGGCGACCGAACGGCCTTCCAGGATCGCGGCCGCGGCACGCAGGTCCTCGATGCGGCCGTTGGTGCACGAACCTACGAAGACGGTGTCCACCTTGATGTCGCGCAGCGCCTGACCCGCCGTCAACCCCATGTATTCCAGGGCCTTTTCGGCGGCGTAGCGCTCCGAGGCGTCTTCGTACGAAGCCGGGTCGGGGACGCGCGCCGAAAGCGGTGCGCCCTGGCCGGGGTTGGTGCCCCAGGTAACGAACGGCGCCAGCGAGGAGGCGTCGATGACGACCTCGGCGTCGAAGACCGCGTCGTCGTCGGTGCGCAGCGTCTGCCAGTACGCGACGGCCGCGTCCCAGTCCTCGCCCGTGGGGGCGTGGTCGCGTCCCTGGAGGTAGTCGAAGGTGGTCTTGTCGGGGGCGATCATGCCGGCCCGGGCGCCCGCCTCGATCGACATGTTGCAGATGGTCATCCGGGCTTCCATCGACAGCTTCTCGATGGCGGAGCCGCGGTATTCCAGGACGTAGCCCTGACCGCCGCCGGTGCCGATCTTGGCGATGATCGCCAGGATCAGGTCCTTGGCCGTGACGTCCTCGGGCAGCTCGCCGTCGACGGTGATCGCCATGGTCTTGAAGGGGGCCAGGGGCAGCGTCTGGGTGGCCAGGACGTGCTCGACCTGGCTGGTGCCGATGCCGAACGCCAGCGCGCCGAACGCGCCGTGGGTGGAGGTGTGGCTGTCACCGCAGACCACGGTGGTGCCGGGCTGGGTCAGACCCAACTGCGGCCCCACGACGTGGACGACGCCCTGCTCGACGTCGCCGAGCGGGTGCAGCCGGACGCCGAACTCCGCGCAGTTCTTGCGCAGCGTCTCGAGCTGGGTGCGCGAGACCGGGTCGGCGATCGGCTTGTCGATGTCGAGGGTGGGGGTGTTGTGGTCCTCGGTGGCGATGGTCAGGTCCGTGCGGCGCACCCGGCGGCCGGCCTTGCGCAGGCCGTCGAACGCCTGCGGGCTGGTGACCTCGTGCAGCAGGTGCAGATCGATGAAGAGGAGGTCGGGCTCGCCTTCCGCGCGCCGGACGACATGGTCGTCCCAGACCTTCTCCGCGAGTGTCCGTCCCATCGCTTTCCCTCCGGCCGGCCGCTGTGCCGGCCTAACTCGACTGTGCGCGCGGTGCCCGCGATCCCCGTGCCGGACCCTGCGCCGGGCCCTGGTCGAGGGCCACACCTAAAGATTGACGACTTCCCTGGAAAATTGAACTTGCGTTTCACAGTGTGAGACGCGAGTATCGTTGCATGGACAACTCTAGCGGCGTCGGCGTTCTCGACAAGGCGGCTCTGGTACTGAGCGCTCTGGAGTCCGGTCCGGCCACCCTCGCCGGGCTGGTCGCGGCGACAGGGCTCGCACGACCCACGGCCCACCGGCTGGCCGTGGCTCTGGAACACCACCGGATGGTGGCGAGGGACATGCAGGGCCGGTTCATCCTGGGCCCGCGGCTCTCCGAGCTCGCGGCGGCGGCCGGCGAGGACCGCCTCCTGGCCACGGCCGGACCGGTGCTCACGCATCTGCGCGATGTGACGGGCGAAAGCGCCCAGCTCTATCGCCGGCAGGGCGACATGCGGATCTGTGTGGCCGCGGCGGAGCGGCTGTCCGGATTGCGGGACACCGTGCCGGTCGGCTCCACGCTCCCCATGAAGGCGGGCTCGGCCGCGCAGATCCTGATGGCCTGGGAGGAGCCGGAGCGGCTGCACCGCGGGCTCCAGGGCGCGCGCTTCACGGCCACCGCCCTGTCCGGCGTACGCCGCCGCGGCTGGGCCCAGTCGGTCGGCGAGCGCGAGCCGGGCGTGGCGTCCGTCTCCGCGCCCGTACGCGGCCCCTCCAACCGCGTGGTGGCCTCCGTCTCGGTCTCCGGACCGATCGAGCGGCTGACCCGCCACCCGGGCCGCATGCACGCCCAGGCGGTCATCGACGCGGCGGCCCGCCTCTCCGAGGGCCTGCGCCGCAGCGGCTGAGCGGGCGGCCCCCCCCCCCGTCCGCCCGCGGCTCCCGCCCGTCCGGTCCTCAGGTCCGGACGGGCGGACGGGGCCGCCTACGGCCTCATACCGCCAGCCGGTCGGCCGCCTGGACGCCCGCGCCGAGCGGAACGACGCCGTGGGCCTCGCCCAGGCCCTGGGCCGGCATGTCGCCGTAGATCGACTCGTACGAGCCGGCCGGCACGACATAGGTCTCGTGCCAGATCCCCACATGCCCCTTACTGGCCCGGGCGTAGCGGTTGACCGCCGCCCAGGCGGGCCGGTGCAGTCGGTCCGGTGCCGCGGCGTACGCCAGCAGCTTCTCCTTGGACTCCCAGTACTGCACGACGTAGTAGGTCCTGGGCGACCCGGCCAGCAGTTGGTGGGCCAGCAGCCCCGCGTCCGGATCGCGGGTCAACTCCCTGAGCATGCGGGGCATCGCGAGGAAGACGGGCAGCCAACGGCGCACCGCCCAGAAGTGGTTGATCCGCATTCCGATGAGGAAGACCACGACGTCACCGGACGCGGCCGCCGTGGTGCGGCCGGGGTGGATCCTGCTGCGCATGACGGCTCCCGGGTCGTTGGATACTTGAACTATCCCGCCCTGGGATAGTGGCACTCTCCTCCAGGAGGCACAAGGGATGCGACTGTCCGAACTCAGCGAGCGCAGCGGCCTGTCCACGGCCACGATCAAGTACTACCTGCGCGAACACCTCCTGCCGCAGGGACGCCGGGTCACCGCCACGCAGGCCGAGTACGACGAGTCCCATCTGCGCCGGCTGCGGCTCGTGCGCGCCCTGACCCAGGTGGGCAAGGTCCCGGTGGCGGCCGTACGCGAGGTGCTGGCGGCCGTCGACGACGAGAGCCTGAGCCGCACCATCCGGCTCGGCGCGGCGCTCTGGGCGCTCCCGCAGCCGCCGGAGGCCGACCCCGAGGCCCCGGCGACCGCCGAGGCGCGGGAGCGGGCCGAGCGCCTGCTGACGGAGCTGGGCTGGCACCACGCGCGGGAGATCGGCGCCCTCTCCCCCGCCTTCCGCACCCTGGTCACGACGATGGCGACGCTGGACCAGCTCGGATACCGCGCGGACGTCGCCGAACTCGCGCCGTACGCGCGGAAGATGGAGGAGGTGGCCGCGCACGACCTGGACACCCTCGAAGCGCTTCCGGAGGAGACCGAACAGGTCGAGACGGCGGTCGCCGCCGCGGTGCTGCACGAGCCGGTACTGCTCAGCCTGCGCCGGCTGGCCCAGGAGGAGCTCGCCACCCGCCGCTACGGCCTGTGAGAGGGGCCCGGAAGCCCGCCGCGCGCACGACAAAGGCCCCTGCCGAAGCAGGAGCCTTTGTCTTTGACTTGTACCCCCGACCGGATTCGAACCGGCGCTACCGCCTTGAGAGGGCGGCGTGCTAGGCCGCTACACAACGGGGGCCTGTTTTCTTGCAGTTGAGCCGTGCCACCAGGACACTCTGCGCTGGGCTACCAGGACTCGAACCTAGACTAACGGAACCAGAAACCGTCGTGCTGCCAATTACACCATAGCCCATGGTGGTTTAGACCAGTACCCCCGACCGGATTCGAACCGGCGCTACCGCCTTGAGAGGGCGGCGTGCTAGGCCGCTACACAACGGGGGCCCTAGCGATCCTTCCACACGACGGGAGCCGCGTGTTTTCTTCAGCGTCACGTCCGGGAGCGACCCGGAGGTGACGGACAGAAAGGATCTGTACCCCCGACCGGATTCGAACCGGCGCTACCGCCTTGAGAGGGCGGCGTGCTAGGCCGCTACACAACGGGGGCCTGGTACTGCGATCAAGAAACCTTCAGAACGTCCGACCGCCGAAACCGCCGGCGAAGATCTCTTGCTGGGCTACCAGGACTCGAACCTAGACTAACGGAACCAGAAACCGTCGTGCTGCCAATTACACCATAGCCCACCAAAACACAACCCCCGGTGGGGGGTTTTGTTTGGTTCGCGTCTCCCGGCCGGACCTCTCGGCCCTCTCGGGCGGCGCAGGAAGAACATTACCTGATGGGGGACGGGGCACCAAAACCGATAAGCCCGCGCAGAAGGCCGGGCAGTTCCGCCAGGCCGGTGATCCTCCGGACGCCGGGCGGCAGGGCCTCGCCGGCGCCCGTCCGGTCCAGCCATACGGCGGTCAGGCCCGCGTCCCGGGCGCCGAGCGCGTCGATGTCGAGCTTGTCGCCGACGTAGACGATCTCGCCGGGCGGCAGCGCCAGCGCGTCGCAGGCGGCGAGGAACGCCTCGGTGGCCGGCTTGGCGTGTCCCAGCGCGTCGGCGCACAGGACCGCCTCGAAGTGGGCGCGGATCCCCAGGGCGGCCAGCTTGCGCTCCTGGTTGGCGGTGGAGGAGTTCGACAGGACGGCCTGGCGGACCAGCGGGGCCAGCGTCCGGAGCGCGGGGCCGGCGTCCGGGAAGAGGGTCCAGGCCGCTTCGTAGTGCGCGATGTAGCGGCCGAACCAGGCGTCCGCGTCGTCGTCGGAGAGCGCGGCGCCCAAAAACGTCCGGGCGCGTCCCCGGCGGTGGTCGAGGAACCCCACCTCACCGGCGAGGAAGTGGGCGAATTCGCTCTCCATGGCCAGCCGCCATCGCTCCAGGGCCGCCTCCGCGCCGCCGTACGAGGCGAGCAGCCCCTCGGCCTCGAAGTGGCGCAGCGCGCCGGTGCGGTCGGAGCCGGTGTAGTCGAAGAGGGTGTCGTCGATGTCCCACAGGACGGCGCGCGGCGGCATGGGACTTCAGCTCACCCAGTCCTTCAGGGGCTCGGTGTCCAGGGTGATGCCGACCGGGTCCGGAAGCTCGGCCTGCTTGCCGAACGTGACCGTGACGGCCTTGTCGTAGCGGTCACCGTCGGGCTCGGAGAAGACGGTGACCTCGCAACTGTCGCGGTCGACCAGCAGATACACCGGGATTCCGGTCTCCGCGTAGGCTCGGGGCTTCTCCTGGCGGTCACGGCGGTCGGTGTCGCGGTCGTACGAGGTGACCTCGACGGCCATCAGGACGGGCTCGGGGTCGGCCCACTCGCCCTGTCCCGCGAAAGAGCCGCGCCGCGCGAGCGTCGCGTCGGGGCGAGCACGCCCCTCGCGGTATGCCTGGATCTTGAGGCCCCTCTCGGCGTAGAGACCGAGCTCGGGCCGGTGCTGCATACACACGTGCTGAAGCCACATGACGATCTCGTCGTGGTCCCCGTCCGGCACTGCCTTGGCCCCCAGCCTTCCGTTGATGAACTCCAGGCGCAGGCCCTCAGTCGTGCGGGTGACGAAGCGAGCCACCTCCTCGAATTCGGTCAGCAGCATGTGCGGCCGGTCAGCGAGCGCGGTCATGATCAACCCTCCTTGTGCCTGTGCGGCCATTGTGACCGCGATTCGAGTTCCTGTCCGGCCTGAATGCACCAAGGGCCCGGAAGCCGTCGCGACTTCCGGGCCCGGGGCACTCCGACGGGATCAGCCGGCGAGCTTCGCCAGGGCCGCGTCGATGCGCTTCAGGGTGCGGTCCTTGCCGAGGATTTCCAGGGACTCGAAGAGCGGCAGGCCGACCGTGCGGCCGGTGACGGCGACGCGGACGGGGGCCTGGGCCTTGCCGAGCTTGAGGCCGTGCTCCTCGCCGGCGGCCAGGACGGCCTCCTTGAGGGACTCCGGGCTCGACCAGTCGGCGTCGGCGAGCTTGGCGCGGGCCGTGGTCAGCAGGGCCGCCGGGTCGCCCTTCATCGCCTTCGCCCAGGACGCCTCGTCCTCGACGGGCTCGTCGCGGAAGAGGAAGTCGACGTTGGCGGTGATGTCCGACAGGACGGTGAGGCGGGTCTGCGCGTGCGGGGCGATGGCCTGCCACGCGGCCTCGTCGAACTGCTCGGGGGCCCAGTTGGCGAACGGGGCCTTGAGCCAGGGCTCGCAGGCGGCGATGAAGGACTTCGAGTCCAGCCGCCGGATGTGGTCGGCGTTGATCGCCTCGGCCTTCTTGAGGTCGAAGCGGGCCGGGTTGGCGTTGACGTCCGCGATCTCGAACTTCTCGATCAGGTCGGACATCGAGAAGATGTCCTGGTCGGCGGAGAAGGACCAGCCGAGCAGCGCGAGGTAGTTGAGCAGGCCCTCGGGCAGGAAGCCGCGCCTGCGGTAGAGGTTGAGGGACGCCTGCGGGTCGCGCTTGGAGAGCTTCTTGTTGCCCTCGCCCATGACGTACGGAAGGTGGCCGAAGGCCGGGACGGTGCCGTTGCCGACGCCGATCTCGGCGAGCGCCCGGTAGAGGGCGACCTGGCGCGGGGTGGAGGAGAGCAGGTCCTCGCCGCGCAGGACGTGGGTGATCTCCATCAGGGCGTCGTCGACGGGGTTGACGAGCGTGTAGAGGGGCGCGCCGTTGGCCCGGACGATGCCGAAGTCCGGGACGTTCTCCGGGGTGAAGGTCAGCTCGCCGCGCACCAGGTCGGTGAAGGTGATCGGCTCGTCGGGCATGCGGAAGCGGACGATGGCGGGGCGGCCCTCGGCCTTGTACGCCTCGGCCTGCTCGGGGGTCAGCACCCGGCACTGGCCGTCGTAGCCGGAGGGCTTGCCGGCCTTGCGGGCGGCGTCGCGGCGGGCGTCGAGCTCCTCGGTGGTGCAGTAGCAGTGGTACGCGTGGCCGGCGGCGAGGAGCTTTTCGGCGACGTCCTTGTAGAGGTCCATCCGCTGCGACTGGCGGTAGGGGGCGTGCGGGCCGCCGACCTCGGGGCCCTCGTCCCAGTCGAAGCCCAGCCAGCGCATGGAGTCCAGAAGCTGCTGGTAGGACTCCTCGGAGTCGCGGGCCGCGTCGGTGTCTTCGATGCGGAAGACCAGGGTGCCCTGGTGGTGCCGGGCGAAAGCCCAGTTGAACAGGGCGGTGCGGACCAGGCCCACGTGGGGATTGCCGGTCGGGGAGGGACAGAAACGTACGCGGACGGGGGTGCCGGGGGTCGCGTTAGCCACGCTTGATCACCTTGTTGGTGAGAGTGCCGATGCCTTCGATGGTGACGGCGACCTCGTCGCCGACGTTGAGCGGGCCTACTCCGGCCGGGGTGCCCGTGAGGACGACGTCGCCGGGGAGGAGCGTCATCGCCTCGGTGATGTGGACGATGAGGTCCTCGATCGGGCGGACCATCTCGCTGGTGCGGCCGAGCTGGCGCTGTTCGCCGTTGACCGTGCACTGGATGGTCAGGTCGCCCGGGTCCAGCTCGGTCTCGATCCAGGGGCCGAGCGGGCAGGAGCTGTCGAAGCCCTTGGCCCGCGCCCACTGCTGCTCGCGCCGCTGGACATCGCGCGCGGTGACGTCGTTGGCGCAGGTGTAGCCGAGGATGACGTCCTTGACGCGCTCGCGGGGCACCTCACGGCACATCCGGCCGATGACGACGGCGAGTTCCGCTTCGTGGTGCACCTCCTGGGAGAAGGAGGGGTACGCGATGGGGTCGCCGGGGCCGACCACGGAGGTGGAGGGCTTGAAGAAGGTGACCGGCGCGTCGGGGACGTCGTTGCCCAGCTCGGCGGCGTGTGCGGCGTAGTTCCGTCCGATCGCCACGACCTTGTTGGGCAGCACCGGCGGCAGCAGGCGGACCTTGTCGAGGGGGACCTTCTGGCCCGAGCGCTCGAATTCCGCGAAGGGATGACCCTTGATGACGTCGAGTTCGTCGCCTTCGACGACGCCGAAGCCGACGTTGCCGTCGATGGAGAATCTGGCGATGCGCACGGGTTGCCGCTGCCCCTCATTGATCATTGGCCGGAGTTGACACTCCAGGCTATCGCGGGGGCGCGGCCCGGACCTTACGGCTTTACGCGGGGACGTCCTCTTCGGCGGCTTCGCGCTCGGGGGCGTCCATCAGGATCGTGCGCCGGGGGTTGGCGGTCTGGGCGGGCAGGTCGAGGGTGTGCTCGGGTGCCTCGGGCGCCGTGGTGCCGAGCTCGTCGGCGTCCTTGAGGTGGGCCAGGGTGGTGCGCCGCGGGTTGGCTATGTTGCGGAACATCATCGTGGTCTTCAACTGCTTCACGCCTCGCGTCTGTCTTCGGGAAGAGGACGGGCCGGGGACTTCTCCGCCGGCCGCCTTGTCATTGTGGGCAACTGTGTAAAGCGACAGGCTATGCGCGCCATTCCCCGTGATGTTGTGGGTAACTCAATGATCTTCCTGTGAGTTTCCTCACGAACCGGGCGACAAATGCCGCAATACGCTTGATCAACATCCGGGGGCGAAAGCGACATTGCCGGACCGAACCGCACGTTCCGCTCCCGATCACCGCACCTGGGACAGCACCACTGGGCAGTCGACTCGCGGGCAAAAGTCCGTTATTTGTAGCGCTTTCCTCTACGTGTCGTCACGCGCTCCCTACATTGCGTCACCCATGTCACAGCCGATGGCTCCGCTCTTGTTGGAGATCCGGCACTGTGCTGGAATTCCACGGACCGCCGCACGTTTCAGCCGGCGCGCAGGGCGCAAAGTAGCGCCGCGCGGTGGTGCCGCTCTCTCGGCCAGAGAGGGCAGCCCGCCGGTCACTCACGACCGCCATGGGGGATTCAAGCGGTCCCCCAAGACTCGACACCGTCCCGCCGTTGACGCGGAGGGACGCCTGGTCCAGAGGTTGCGACGCTAGTGCAGGGACGTTTCAAGAGGGATGGCATGGGGTCGCCCCAGGCCCGCCAGGGCCGCGGGGAAGCTGCGGCGGACCCGGAGCTGCGCGGCGGAACCGACCGCGCCTCCTCGCCCCAGCGTGCCCAGGGCAACGGCCCGGCGGGCGGCAGTGCCGTGCCGTCCGACCGCGGTGGCCAGGCGCCGGGCGGTGACGCCACGCCGGAGGGCAAGGCCAAGGCATCGAAGGGTCCGTCCGGGCCCGGCTCGCGCATGGCGCTGCGCAACTGGCGCATCAGCACCCGTCTGGTCTCCCTGCTCGCGCTCCCCGTCGTCGCGGCCACCACGCTGGGCGGGCTGCGTATCACCAACTCGCTGGACAACATCGACCAGCTCGACAAGATGCAGCTCCTCACCGAGATGACGCGGCAGGCGACCGAGCTCGCCGACGCGCTCCAGGTGGAGCGGGACAAGTCCGCCGGTCCCATCTCCGGCAGCGGCAACACCAAGGACGACGCGAACGTCGTCGCGCCCCGCGAGGCGACGGACCGCGCCCGGCTCTCGTTCAACCAGGCCACCGGCGACATCCAGGGCGAAGACGCCACGATGACCGGTGTGCGGGCGACCATCCTGGAGATCGGACGCCAGCTCAACGCGCTCAACGAGATCCGCGCCAACGCCTACAAGGACGACGGCAACGCCGCGCGGACGGTCACCAGCTACAACCAGCTCATCGACTCCCTGCTGTCGCTCTCCCAGGACATGGCGCAGGCGACCAGCAACCCGGAGATGATCCGCAGCACCCGTGCGCTGGCCGCGTTCTCCTCCGCCAAGGAGTACGCCTCCATCCAGCGCGCCCTGGTCAGCGCCGGCCTCGCCCACAAGGGCGGCCCCGAGCTGTCCGCCAACGACCGGCTCGCCGGCCGTACCGCCGAGGACAACGAGAAGGCCGCCCGGGACCGCTTCTCGCAGATCTACAGCGACCACACCGGCTCGCTGACCCGCGGTCTGGACGGCAACAACGACGAGATCAAGGCCGCGGTCGCCTTCGCGCACCGCGCCTTCGCCAGCGGCAGCGGCATCCGCAGCCAGGAGTACCAGTACCTCGACTGGTACGACGCCGACACCGTCAAGATCGACGAGATGTCGCGTATCGAGACGACGCTGCTGTCGGAGATGGAGCAGAAGTCCCGCGAGCTGCGCAACGACGCCACGCAGGACGCGATCATCAACGGTGCGCTGATCCTGCTCGTCCTCGGTGTCTCGCTCGTCGGCGCGTTCGTCGTGGCGCGCTCCATGGTCCGCTCGCTGCGCCGCCTCCAGGACACCGCCCAGAAGGTCGCCCAGGACCGGCTGCCCGAGCTGGTCAAGCAGCTCTCGGAGGCCGACCCGCAGGACGTGGACACCTCCGTGGAGTCCGTCGGTGTGCACAGCCGCGACGAGATCGGCAAGGTGGCCGCGGCCTTCGACGACGTCCACCGCGAGGCCGTCCGGCTGGCGTCCGAGCAGGCGCTGCTGCGAGGCAACGTCAACGCGATGTTCACCAACCTCTCGCGCCGCAGCCAGGGCCTCATCCAGCGCCAGTTGTCGCTGATCTCCGAACTGGAGTCCCGCGAGGCCGACCCGGACCAGCTCTCCTCCCTGTTCAAGCTCGACCACCTCGCCACGCGTATGCGCCGTAACGGCGAGAACCTCCTCGTCCTCGCCGGTGAGGAGCCCGGGCGCCGCTGGACGCGGCCGGTCCCGCTCGTCGACGTGCTGCGCGCCGCGGCCTCCGAGGTGGAGCAGTACGAGCGCATCGAGCTCAACGCCGTGCCGCAGACCGAGGTCGCCGGCCGGGTCGTCAACGACCTCGTGCACCTCCTCGCCGAGCTGCTGGAGAACGCCACGTCGTTCTCCTCCCCGCAGACCAAGGTCAAGGTCACCGGTCACGCGCTGCCCGACGGGCGGGTGCTGGTCGAGATCCACGACACCGGTATCGGCCTGTCGCCGGAGGACCTCTCCGCCATCAACGAGCGGCTCGCCAGCCCGCCGACCGTGGACGTCTCCGTCTCGCGGCGGATGGGTCTGTTCGTGGTCGGCCGGCTGTCGCTGCGCCACGGCATCCGTATCCAGCTCCGGCCCTCCGACTCCGGCGGCACCACCGCGCTGGTCATGCTGCCGGTCGACGTCGCCCAGGGCGGCAAGAAGCCGGCGCCCGGCAACGCCAAGAGCGGTGCCGGTGACGTGGGCGGTTCGGCCTCCAGCCGGCTCGCCGGTCTCCAGCCGCGCGGCCAGGTCGGCTCCGGTCCCGCGGCCGGCGGACGCCCGGCGCTGCCCGGTCGCGGCGGCGCCCCGGGCGCGTTCGGCGCCCCGGCCGGCCGGCAGCAGGGCCCCGGCTCGCCCGGCGACGCCCGCCCGGCGGCCGGACGCCCGGGTGCCGCACGTGCCTCGCTGCCCGCCCGTGCCGCCGAGAACGACCGGACCCCCACCGTGGCGCCGCCCACCGGCGCGCCGCGCCGTGAGGAGCGTCCCCAGCTCCCGCCGCGCAACGCGGCGGCTGAGCTGACGGGCGGCTCCGCCCCGGCCGGCCGGCCCCCGGTGGACAGCCAGAGCGATCGGACCGACCAGCAGCCCGGTACGACGAGTTGGGGCGCGCGCCGCGAGCGCGGCTCCTCCGACGACTGGCCGCTGGCGCCCCGCGAGGCGCAGGACCGGCCGCGCGGCCACGAGGAGCCGGAGTCCACCGGCACCTTCGAGCGGCCCCTGCCCGGCGGTGGCGCCGGTGACACGACGGCGTTCGCCCGTCCCGAAGCGGGCGGTACGCCGCCCGCCGGCGACGGCGCGCAGGGCTCCGGTCGCGGTGACCGCGGCGGGTACGCCCGGCCGGTCAGCGACCCGGGCCGCTACGACACCGGCCAGTACGAGACCGGCCAGTTCCAGCGCCCCGGTGGCGAGGCCGACCCGTACGAGACCGGCCAGTACGAGGCGGGTCAGTTCCAGCGCCCCGGCGGCGGGAGCGACCCCTACGAGACCGGCCAGCTCGACACCGGACGGCTCCAGGGCCAGGACGGCCGCGCCGGGTACGGCGGCGACGCGCAGGGCACCGGGCAGTTCCCGGTCCGCCCGCCGCGCGAGAGCGAGGCGTCCGCCGATGTGCTCGGCGGCGCGGACGCCGGTCCCGGGGACGGCCGTACGCCGATCTTCGACACCATCGAGTCCAACTGGTTCAACACCCCGGCGGCCGCCGCGGCCGGCGTGCCGCAGCAGGGCCAGGAGACCGACACGCCGGCGCCGCGCCGCGGGTCGGCTCCGGAGGGTGCCCCGCGCGGCGAGGCCCCGGCGAACGCGCCGGCGGCCGGCTCGCGGGGCGGCGCCCCGGCGCCGGGTTCCGCCGAGGGCGCCGCGCAGTGGCGCCCCTCGCCCAACGACGAGCGCTGGCGGCAGGCGGAGCAGATCCGCCAGCCGGCCGCGGGCGGAATCACCACCTCCGGACTGCCCCGCCGCGTCCCGCGCGCGAATCTCGTCGCGGGCACCGCGCAGCAGCAGTCCACCCAGACCGGTCCGCAGGTCTCGCGCGCTCCCAGTGACGTGCGCGGGCGGCTGACCAATCTTCGTCGGGGTATCCAGCAGGGCCGACAGGCCGGCGGGGCTTCCTCCACCGGCAACCACGGCGTTGTCGACCCCACTCACCAGCAGGAGCGTTAGTTGAGTCCGATGAGCCAGGCGGCGCAGAATCTGAACTGGTTGATCACCAACTTCGTGGAGAACACCCCCGGGGTGTCCCACACGGTGGTGGTCTCCGCGGACGGGCTGCTCCTCGCGATGTCCGAGGGCTTCCCGCGCGACCGTGCCGACCAGTTGGCGGCGGTGGCCTCCGGCCTGACCTCGCTGACCTCCGGTGCGTCCCGCATCTTCGAAGGCGGTAGCGTCAACCAGACCGTGGTCGAGATGGAACGCGGTTTTCTCTTCCTCATGTCCGTCTCCGACGGATCGTCGCTGGCCGTTCTCGCGCACCCCGAGTGCGACATCGGCCTCGTCGGTTACGAGATGGCGCTGCTGGTCGACCGCGCGGGCACCGTCCTGACGCCCGACCTGCGCGCCGAACTGCAGGGCAGCCTGCTGCACTGAGGCGCCCGCAGCGCCTCGCCGCACCATCCCGCCCACCGACCACCGCGCCGCACCCCCCACCGGCCCAACCCGACGACAGTCAGTTGTCCCGCCCGGAGGACCCATGACCCCGCCACCTGCCACTTCCGGCCCGTACGGCGCCTACAGCCAGGCGTCGTACGGGAGCGAAGGTGACCAGCCGCTGGTGCGCCCGTACGCCATGACCGGAGGCCGGACCCGGCCGCGCTACCAGCTCGCCATCGAGGCGCTGGTCAGCACGACCGCCGACCCCTCCCAGTTGCCCGGACTGCTGCCCGAGCACCAGCGCATCTGCCACCTGTGCCGGGAGGTCAAGTCGGTGGCCGAGGTCTCGGCGCTGCTGCACATCCCGCTGGGTGTGGCGCGGATCCTGGTCGCCGACCTGGCGGAGGCCGGGATGGTGGCGATCCACCAGCCGGGCGGCAGCGGCGAGGCCGGCGGCACGCCGGACGTGACCTTGCTGGAGAGGGTGCTCAGTGGCCTTCGCAACCTCTGATCCGGGCTCCGAGGGGAGCGCCCGGTCGACGACCTCCGCCAAGATCGTGGTGGCGGGGGGCTTCGGCGTGGGCAAGACCACGTTCGTCGGGGCCGTCTCGGAGATCAACCCGCTGCGCACGGAGGCCGTGATGACCTCCGCCTCGGCCGGGATCGACGACCTCAGCCACGTGCAGGACAAGACCACGACGACCGTGGCGATGGACTTCGGCCGCATCACCCTGGACCAGGACCTGATCCTGTACCTCTTCGGTACGCCGGGTCAGGACCGGTTCTGGTTCATGTGGGACGACCTCGTACGCGGCGCCATCGGCGCGGTCGTACTCGTCGACACCCGGCGGTTGGCCGACTGCTTCCCCGCGGTCGACTACTTCGAGAACAGCGGCCTGCCGTTCGTCATCGCCCTCAACGGCTTCGAGGGACACCAGCCGTACACGCCCGACGAGGTGCGCGAGGCGCTCCAGATCGGGCCGGACGCGCCCATCATCACCACCGACGCGCGCCACCGCGGCGAGGCCAAGAGCGCGCTGATCACGCTCGTCGAGCACGCCCTGATGGCCCGCCTGAAGTAGCCCGGGGCGACGGCCCGCGCGCCCGGACGCGGGCCGGGCCGCCGGCTCGCCCGGCGGCCGGTTCCCCGGACCCGCCGGCGGGTTCCCTTTCGCGGGCAATTGGATCTGTGTCCTTCGACACGCCCACGCCGGGCCTTCATAACGTTTCGACAGTGAATCGGCCCGGCTTCGACACCCCTCGCGTACGAGTGGCTTCGCTGTGCTCACAACCTCCCGGCCTTTTGACGCCGCTCGCCCTTAACGCCCCTTTTATCTCCGCCTCTTCGGCGCCCGCTCCAGCTTTGCCCAGTGTTTGGAAGGCACCGCCCTGACGTGCTGAAATTCGCTGAACTCCGGAGTAGTAACGCCCAGAAGAAACGGCACAGCAGGTCAGTGCCGGCGCCGAGAGGTTGTTGGTCGAGTGAGGCGAAGCACGTCGAGCCCAGAGCCGCAGGAATCGCGGCGGGGCAACTTCACCCCGCCGCCGCGAGGTGGCGCACCGGCTTCCGACGCGCCCGAGAACCCGGTCGCCAAGCCTCCGGTGAGCGGCAGTAAATACGCCCCGCGCAACTGGCGGGTCGCCACCCGCCTGAACGCGATCCTGTTGATCCCCGTACTGCTCGCCCTCGTTTTCGGCGGCCTGCGGGTGAACAGCTCGTTCGCCACCTGGCAGGAAGCGCAGGACGCGGAGAAGACCGCGAAGCTGGTCCGTGCCGCCCTCACCTACGGCAACGCCCTCATCGACGAGCGGGACCGCACCGCGGCGCCGCTGCTGAAGGGCAAGAAGGACGACCCGGTCGTCGAGGAGACGCGCACCGCGACCGACGAGGCCGCGGACGCCTTCCGCGACGCGGTCACCTCGATGCCGCGGACGGAGGGCCTCAAGCGCCGTCTGGCGGCGTTCGAGAAGGCCGAGCCCAAGCTGAAGCCGCTGCGCGAGGCCGCCTACACGGCGAAGCTGCGCGGCGCGCGGACCGAAGAGGGCTACGTCGCGATCCAGCACCCGCTGATGGAGTTCGCCAACGAACTCGGTCTGGGCACCGGCAACATCACCTCCTACGGCCGTACCGTCTACGCCGTCTCGCTGGCCAAGGCCGCCGAGTCGCTGCAGCGCTCCATCGGCACCCACCTCCTGATCGACCCCGCGTCGCCGCAGGGCGGCCGGGAACACAAGCTCCAGCTCACCGCGTTCGCCTCCTACCGCTACCTGGAGGGCATCGCGATCGGCGAGTACACCTCCGGTGGCACGCCCGAGGACGTCGAGCGGCTCAACAAGGACGCCGCCGCGCTCAAGGAGGCGGCGAAGCAGAAGATCGACCGGGCCAGGGCCCAGGCGCAGGCCGCGGGCCAGCGCTTCCGCCCCCCGCCGTCCATCGACGACATCGCCGCCGGAATCGCCACCGGCGCCGCACCCGAGGCGCTGAGCCTGCGGGGCATCACCTCCGAGACGTGGTTCGCGGCTTCGACGGCCAAGTTCGACATGTACCGCGCCATCGAGAGTGACCTGGCGGACAAGGCGGTCAGCGAGGCCGCGCAGATCTCCGCCGACGCCAAGCGCTCGACCTTCTCCGACTCCGCCATCGCGGTGGCGGCGCTGATCATCGCGTTCGTCGTGGCCGGTCTGATGGCCCGCCGGATGAGCCGCAACATGCGCCAGCTCCGGACCGCCGCCTTCTCGATCGCCGAGCAGCGGCTGCCGATGCTGGTCGACCAGCTCTCGCGGACCGACCCGGGTCGGGTCGACACCCGTGTGGAGCCGATCCCGATCTCCACCACCGACGAGATCGGCGAGGTCGCCCGGGCCTTCGACCAGGTCCACCGCGAGGCCGTCCGGCTCGCCGCCGAGCAGGCGCTGCTGCGGGGCAACGTCAACGCGATCTTCACCAACCTCTCGCGCCGTAACCAGGGCCTGATCGAGCGGCAGCTCACGCTGATCACGGAGCTGGAGAACAACGAGGCGGACCCGGACCAACTGGAGAACCTCTTCCGGATGGACCACCTCGCCACGCGTATGCGGCGCAACGGCGAGAACCTCCTGATCCTCGCGGGCGAGGAGCCCGGCCGCCGCTGGAACCAGCCGGTGCCGCTGATCGACGTCCTGCGGGCGGCGACCTCCGAGGTGGAGTCCTACGAGCGAATAGAGCTCTCCGGGGTGCCCGAGAGCGAGATCCACGGCACCGCCGTGACCGACCTCGTGCACCTGCTGTCCGAGCTGCTGGAGAACGCCACCACGTTCTCCTCGCCCCAGACCAAGGTGCGGGTCGCCGCGACCCGGCTGCCCGACGGCCGCGTGATGGTCGAGATCCACGACAAGGGCATCGGGCTCACCCCCGAGGACTTCGCGGACATCAACCACAAGCTGGCCAACCCGCCGAGCGTGGACGCCGCGATCTCCCAGCGCATGGGCCTGTTCGTGGTCGGCCGGCTGGCCGACCGGCACGGGATCCGCGTACAGCTCCGCCCCTCCGGCGAGCAGGCCGGCACCACCTCGCTGGTCATGCTGCCCGAGGCGATCACCCACGGTGGTGGCGGCGAGGACCAGTACGACGACAACTTCACCGTCTCGCGGATCGTGCCGGAGCATCAGCACACGACGTACCAGAGCGAGCACCGCACCGCCGCCGAGCTGGGCTTCGACGACCACAGCTACGGCCACGCGGTCGACTCGCCCGAGCTGGACCCGGTGGGCCGCTCGCTGCTCCGCGAGGAGCGCCGCGCGGCGCTGGAGGCGCAGGCAGTCGGCGAGCAGCAGGACGACCGCCCGCTCTTCCGGGACGAGGTGCCGTCCGGTGGCTACCAGGACTACCCCGACCAGGCATATGCGGAAGCCGATCAACCGCTCTACGACGACCGGTCCTACGGCGGCCAGGCGTTCGGCGACCCGGGCTTCTCCGAGACCACGGGCCAGCAGCCGTACGTCTCCCAGGATTCCGCGCAGCAGGACGACTGGTCCGAACGACCCGCGTACAACGGCTACTTCGGGACCGAAGCGGAATCTGACCGGAATGCAACTGCCGCTCCCGCTGACGCGTCCGAGCGCGTAACATTCGAGCGTCCGGGCCCCTCCCCGAGCGACGCCCACTCCCTGACCAACGCCGGCCTTCCGCGCCGCGGAGGCCGCGAGGCACACCCGCCGCAGGCTCAGCAGGAGTGGCAGCAGCACGAGGAGCCGGTGGCGCCCCCGCAGCAGCGGAACGCTCCGGAGAACGGCCGGGACGGCTCCGAATGGCGCACGTCCAACGACGAGCGCTGGGAGCGGGCGGAGCAGCTTCGTGAGCCGAAGGCGGGCGGAATCACCTCTTCCGGCCTCCCCCGGCGGGTGCCCAAGGCCAATTTGGTCGAGGGCACGGCGGAGCAGACCCCGCAGGGCGGCCCCCAGGTCTCCCGCGCCCCCGAGGACATCCGCGGCAGGCTGAGCAATCTGCGCCGCGGCGTCCAGCAGGGGCGCACCGCCGGCACGGACCGCTCGGAGGTCCCCCAGAATGACCAACAGGGCTTCGGCCCCGGCAGCACCTACGATCAGGAGCGTTAGTGTGAGCCCGATGAGCCAGGCGGCGCAGAATCTGAACTGGTTGATCACCAACTTCGTGGACAACACCCCTGGGGTGTCCCACACGGTCGTGGTCTCCGCGGACGGTCTCCTCCTCGCCATGTCCGAGGGATTCCCTCGCGACAGAGCCGATCAGTTGGCGGCGGTGGCCTCCGGGCTGACCTCGCTGACCGCCGGCGCGTCCCGCATCTTCGAAGGCGGTAGCGTCAACCAGACCGTGGTCGAGATGGAGCGTGGCTTCCTCTTCATCATGTCCGTCTCCGACGGATCGTCGCTGGCCGTTCTCGCGCACCCCGAGTGCGACATCGGCCTCGTCGGTTACGAGATGGCCCTGCTGGTCGACCGCGCGGGCACCGTCCTGACGCCCGACCTGCGTGCCGAACTGCAGGGCAGCCTTCTCAACTAACAGACAGGCAGTGCGTTTCCCGCCACCGGGCCATAGTGTTCGGTGGCGACCGGCGTCAGACAGGCAAGTTGGAGGAGGAGACGTGGCAACGCCCCCGAGCGGATACCCGTACGGTTCCGGACAGCAGTCCGAGCCTCAGGGCGAGACCCATAACAACCGCTTCAACTTCCCGTCCGCGCCGAGCCGCCGGCCGCAGCAGCCCCAGCCGCAGCGGCCCCAGCGTCCGCAGCAGCACCAGCAGCCCCGGCCGTACGACTCCCAGCCGTACGAGCCGTCGGTGTACGACCAGCCGCAGGCGCCCCGCATCCAGCCGGTGCAGCCACAGCGGCGCGCGCCCGAGCCGGCCGCCCCCACCGGGGGCGTGCACAACCCGCTCGTGCGTCCGTACGCCATGACCGGAGGCCGGACCAGGCCGCGCTACCAGCTCGCCATCGAGGCGCTGGTCAGCACGACCGCCGACCCCTCCAAAATGCAGGGGCAGCTACCGGAGCACCAGCGCATCTGCCACCTCTGCCGCGAGATCAAATCAGTTGCCGAGATCTCCGCGCTCCTTTCCATCCCCCTCGGCGTCGCCCGGATCCTCGTCGCCGACCTGGCGGAAGCCGGACTCGTCGCCATCCATCAGCCCGGCGGGGACGAGACCGCCGGCGGACAGCCAGATGTGACACTGCTCGAAAGGGTGCTCAGTGGACTTCGCAAGCTCTAGCGGTGCAGCCCGCTCCACCACCTCCGCGAAAATCGTGGTGGCGGGCGGCTTCGGCGTGGGCAAGACCACGTTCGTCGGGGCCGTCTCAGAGATCAACCCGCTGCGCACCGAAGCCGTGATGACGTCCGCGTCAGCGGGCATCGACGATCTCACGCACGCGCCGGACAAGACGACCACCACCGTGGCGATGGACTTCGGCCGCATCACCCTGGACCAGGACCTGATCCTGTACCTCTTCGGTACGCCGGGTCAGGACCGGTTCTGGTTCATGTGGGACGACCTCGTACGCGGCGCCATCGGCGCGGTCGTACTCGTCGACACCCGGCGGTTGGCCGACTGCTTCCCCGCGGTCGACTACTTCGAGAACAGCGGCCTGCCCTTCGTCATCGCCCTCAACGGCTTCGACGGGCACCAGCCGTACACGCCCGACGAGGTGCGCGAGGCGCTCCAGATCGGGCCGGACGCGCCCATCATCACCACCGACGCGCGCCACCGCAGCGAGGCCAAGAGCGCGCTGATCACGCTCGTCGAGCACGCCCTGATGGCCCGCCTGCGCTGAACCCGCGTCCGGGCCCCCGTGCCCGCACGCGCCGCCCCCCGAAAGGCCCCCGCACACCTGTCAGGTGCGGGGGCCTTCGGGTTGGGGCGGGCTTTGGTCGGGGCCCCGCCTACTTAGCCGGGCACTGCTTCCACGCGAAGTGGTACAGGGTGTTGATGTTGCCGTCGGTGGAGTCCATCGCCATGTAGCTGGTGCTCTGGGGGTCCGCCGACTTCGCGTCCACGCGGAGTTCGGTGTTGATGTTGAAGTAGCGCTCCTCGCCGCACGGCGCGTACACCAGCGACGAGATGTCGGTTTCGTCGGATGCCTGCCAGTTGGCATCGGAAGGACCCGCGAAGGTGTGGCTCCTGCGGGCCGTCTCCTGCTGTCCCTGGAAGTAGTAGCTCGCCTGCTCCAGGCCCTTGGCGCCGGGGGCCAGTTGCGCGTAGCCGCGGTAGTCGGCGCGGGCGACCGCGTACGTGAAGCCGTGCGGGACATGGACGTTCAGGGCGATCTGGCAGTTCTTGCGGGAGTCGGTCGGCTTGCTCCCCTTGCCCGCCTGGGCGAGGTATTCGCTGTAGGTGACGGTGAACGCGGTGTTGTCGGGCGCGACCGCCACCGCGGCGCTGCCGGGTCTGCATCCCGAACCGTTGACGGTCGCGACGGTGATGGTGATCTTGCCGGACGGCGGTTCGGCGCCGATCCGCGCGGGGGTGGGGGATGCCGATCCGGCGAGGAGTAACGATGCCACGGCGGCACCGGCGCTCAGGGTACTGAGCATGGGCTCTTCCTTCCGGTCGTCCTAGGGCCCGTGGCTCGGGACCTCAGGAGGGAACGAGCGCATGCCAGCACGGGAATCCTCGATTGAACAGCAGTTCGCCCAAGGGTTGGGGTGAACCTACGCCTTGATTCGGCCGCCGGGCCGGCCCGGGCGGCGAACGCGGCGGCCCCGCCCCCCGTTGGACAGGGGGCGGGGCCGTCGTGAGGTGCGTCAGCGCTGCCAGCTCGTGGCGCCGTGGAAGCCGTACTGGCGCTCCAGCCGGCGCCAGCGGGCGGCGGTGGCCCGCGGGTGGGCCGGGGCGGCGTCGGCCGGGCGGTGGGCGGCGCGGGCCAGGAGGACGGCGGTCAGGGCGGCCAGTTCTTCCTCGCTGGCCTGGCCCTTCTCCACGCGGATGGGGGCGGTGGCGGTGCTGAGTGCGTTCGAGGTACTCACGGTGTCGGGTCTCCGTCGTCGCGGTGGGCGCAGTGCCGGGTGCGGTTGCGGGTGGGGTTACTGGGGCGGGTTGCCGTGCTTGCGGGCCGGCAGATCCGCGTGCTTGGTGCGGAGCATGTCCAGGGAGCGGATCAGCGTGTGGCGGGTCTCGGTGGGGTCGATGACGTCGTCGACCAGGCCGCGCTCGGCGGCGTAGTACGGGTGCATCAGCTCGGACTTGTACTCCTTGACCATGCGCACCCGCATGGCCTCGGGGTCGTCCGCCTCGGCGATCTGCTTGCGGAAGATGACGTTGGCCGCGCCCTCGGCGCCCATGACGGCGATCTCGTTGGTGGGCCAGGCGTACGTCAGGTCGGCGCCGATGGACTGCGAGTCCATGACGATGTACGCGCCGCCGTACGCCTTGCGCAGCACGATGGAGATGCGCGGGACGGTGGCGTTGCAGTACGCGTACAGCAGCTTGGCGCCGTGGCGGATGATGCCGCCGTGCTCCTGGTCGACGCCGGGCAGGAAGCCGGGGACGTCCAGGAGGGTGATGATCGGGATGTTGAAGGCGTCGCAGAGCTGGACGAAGCGGGCGGCCTTCTCGGACGCCTCGATGTCCAGCACGCCGGCCAGCGACTGCGGCTGGTTGGCGACGATGCCCACCACGCGGCCGTCGAGCCGGGACAGCGCGCAGATGATGTTGGTGGCCCAGCGCTCGTGGACTTCGAGGTATTCGCCGTCGTCGACGATCTCCTCGATGACCTTGCGCATGTCGTAGGGGCGGTTGCCGTCGGCCGGCACGATGTCCAGGAGGGCCTCGCCGCTGCGGTCGGCCGGGTCCTCGCTCGCCACGGTCGGCGGGTTCTCGCGGTTGTTGGCGGGCAGCAGGGAGAGGAGGTAGCGGACCTCTTCCAGGCAGGTCGCCTCGTCGTCGTAGGCGAAGTGCGCGACGCCGGAGGTCTCGGCGTGCACGTCCGCGCCGCCCAGGCCG
This sequence comes from Streptomyces sp. NPDC031210, assembly GCF_055570395.1. Classification (NCBI taxonomy): domain Bacteria; kingdom Bacillati; phylum Actinomycetota; class Actinomycetes; order Kitasatosporales; family Streptomycetaceae; genus Streptomyces; species Streptomyces sp. NPDC031210. Next base: position 234,709 of record NZ_JBVIHH010000006.1, on the reverse strand, counting down.
TTCTGGGTGATCTCCTCGCCGGTGACGGCGCGGACGACGTCCGGGCCGGTGATGAACATCTGCGAGGTCTCGCGGACCATGAAGACGAAGTCGGTCAGCGCCGGGGAGTACGCGGCGCCGCCGGCGCAGGGGCCGAGCATGACGGAGATCTGCGGGATGACGCCCGACGCCTTGGTGTTGCGCTGGAAGATGCCGCCGTAGCCGGCGAGCGCGGAGACGCCTTCCTGGATGCGGGCACCGGCTCCGTCGTTGAGGGAGACCAGCGGGGCACCGGCCTGGATGGCCATGTCCATGATCTTGTGGATCTTCGTGGCGTGGGCCTCGCCCAGCGCGCCGCCGAAGATCCGGAAGTCGTGGGCGTAGACGAACACCGTCCGGCCGTGGACGGTGCCCCAGCCGGTGATCACGCCGTCGGTGTAGGGCTTCTTCGACTCCAGGCCGAAGCCGGTCGCCCGGTGCCGCCGCAGCGGCTCGACCTCGTTGAACGAACCCTCGTCCAGCAGCAGCTCGATCCGCTCGCGGGCCGTCAGCTTGCCCTTCGCACGCTGAGCTTCGGTGGCACGCTCGCTGGGGCCTCGCCGAGCCTGCTCACGGATGGCGTGCAGTTCGGCGACGCGCCCGCGGGCGTCTTGGGCGCCGGCGGGCACATCTTCGACAGTGGTCATGCGTCGACGGTACGTGGCGGGGGCCCTCGGGACCGATGTCGGTTTCTGACAACGTCGGATGCGATTTCGTGGGCAGGCAGCACAGAATCGTCCTGTACCGCACCTGCGTCCGGGGCCCCGCAGGGGTGGCGAGGCCGGTCGGCGTCTGTATGGGCCCCACAAACGGCGGCGGTGTGATGTTGTGCCGGTCCGCTGATCGGCCGGTCCGCGCGCGGGCACGCCACCCGATCGGCGCAGCCGCCGTACGGCCGAACGGGCCGGTCAGCCCAGTGCGACGGTGCAGGTGTGGGTGGCGCAGGCGGTGCCGGGGGTCAGGCGCAGCCGTAGGCGGTCGCCGGTGGCGAGGACCTCGACGGCCGGGTCGTGGGCGAGGACCGCGCGGACGGGCCGGGACCAGGTGATCTCCAGGGGTTCGCCGGTGCGTTCGGGGGCGGCGGCGCACACCCGCGCCGTGCGGACGCGGCCGCCGGCCGCTGAGGTGCGCCCGCTCTCGCGGACGAGCACGCTCGCGGGGGCGCTCGCGGCCAGCGGTCCGGCCCGGCCCGCGCGCCAGAAGTTGGCGGCCCGCACTCCGAGGGAGGGGACGGCGACGGCCTGCCGGCCGGCGTCGTTGGCGAGGACGGTCAGCCAGCGCCGGTCGGCGGCGCGCGCGGCGACGGCGGGCGGGGCGGCGCCGGGCATCAGGAGGTAGGCGTAGCGGGCGCCGGCCGGGTCGGTGCCGTGGTCGCGCAGGAGGGTGAGGTAGCGGCGGGTGTGGGGGCGGCGGGAGGAGCCGGTGTTGATGTCGTGCCAGGAGCCGGTGCGGGCCTCGCGCCGGGCCGTCAGCGGCGCGCCGCCGGGGAAGACGTATCCGCCGTGGCCGGCGAGGTGGGCCCAGTGGGCGCGCCGGAAGGCGGTGGTCCACCCGAGGACGGCGGGTTGGCGTACACCGTCGACGGTGAGGGCGGCGGTGCCGTACTCGCCCAGGCAGCGGTTGTCGACGACGGTTTCGACGGGCACGCCGTCGTGGGCGGTGATGCCGGCGCCCAGGCACAGGACGGTGTCGGCGAGGAAGAACCAGGACTTCTTGGCGGTCAGGGTGGCGGCCAGGCCGCGCAGGTCCTGGCCGACGGCGGCGTATTCGCCGTCGGTGGTGCCGCCGACCCAGCGGGCGGCGGGTTTCGGTTCGCCCCAGCCTCCGCCTTCGTTGTCGGCGAGGCGTTTGGTGGACACCGTGGTGCCGGGGAGGCGGTAGGGGTCGACGGTGGGCCAGAAGGCGTCGGAGTACTGGTCGCCCCCGAAGTCGGCGCCCCACCAATAGAGCATGCCGGCGCCGGTGTGCCAGCCGCGCGGGTTCTCGCCGTTGCCGTTCTCGTAGTACGTGATGCGGTCCGAGGCCATGGCCAGGGCGGCGGCCCAGCCGGGGCGGCGGTGCACGGCGCGGTCCATGGCGGGGAAGAGGCGGTGGCCGACGGGTTCGGGCGCGGCGGGCACCGGGCTGTCGTCGATGGCGGCCAGGCGCGCGTGGTCGGCGACGGTGTACTGGCGGTCGGTGCGGACGGGCAGGGTCGTGTCGCGGGCGATCCAGCCCTTGATCATGGCGTGCCACCGGGACCGTTCGGTCGCGCTCGCGGCCTGGGCGAGGAGGGCGAGGGCGGCGATCAGGGCGTGGCCGTGGAAGTGGTCGCTGCGCGGTATCCGCCGTTCGTCGCCGAGGAGGTCGCCGCGGCTGATGGCGCGTCCGTTGACGCTGTCCATCATCAGGCCGTTGTGCAGGAGCGGCGCGAAGGCGTGTTCGACGCTGTCGAAGACGATCTGGCGGGCGGGGTCGGTGATCTCCCAGGCGGAGCCGCGCAGCAGGGTGAACAGCCGGGCCAGGCCGTCGAGCAGGACGTAGCCGTAGGTGCCGGAGTAGGCGACCCAGGTGTGCTGGATGAAGGAGCCGTCGGCGTAGAGGCCGTCGCCCTTGGTGACGTGGGGGAAGACGGGTGAGAGGGCGTCGCGGGCCAGCGCGAGGCGGTCGGGGTCGCGGCCGAGGATGCCGCGCAGGGCGACGACGCGGCAGAGGTCGACGCGGTTGGCGCCGGTGCTGGTGCCGGTGTACTCGCCGAGCATGCTGTCGGGGACGAAGTGGTCGACGGCGGCGAGGTAGCGGGCGAGGCGGCCGTCGGCGGGCAGGCCGCCGGGCAGGTGCTCGTCGAGGACGGCGAGCGTGTCGAGCAGGAGGCGGGGGCTGCCGATCTGCCACTCCCACCAGTTGCCGTAGCGGGTGGTGGCGGTGTTGTAGACGGTGGCGTCGAGGTGGTCGAGGCCGGTGAGGATGTCGGTGGCGAGGGCGGGGTCGCCGGTGTGGCCGGTGCCGGGCTGGGCGTGGGCCTGGGCCATGGTGTGCAGCCGGCCGTAGCCGCGGGTGATGCCGGACGGCGGGTCGTAGGGGCAGTCGGGCCACAGGGAGCCGGCGGTCGGCCGCATGCGGGCGCGGAAGTCGGCGGCCAGTCGGCCGGTTTCCTCCAGGGCGGCGGCGTACGGCGCGGCGGCGGGGTCGTAGCCGGTGCCGAGGTGGATCTCGGTCCAGCGGGTCCGCAGGGCGTCGAACGGGTCCGCGGCGGCGGCCGGTGCGGGGGCGGCACGGGCCGGGGCGGCGCCCGCGCCGAGGCCGAGCGCGGCGGCGGTCGAGGCGCCGAGGAATCCTCTGCGGGTCCAGGCGGGCACGGGCGGCACGGGCGGCTCGATCGGCACGGGTGGTCCTCTCGGCGGCGTCAACCGGGGGGTGGCGCGGTTCACTTGAGAGCGTGCCGATGGTGTAGCACGGGCGTCGCCGACCGGCAATGACCGGCGCCGGGGCGGTGCGCGCGGCCCACCCGGCCGCGGCCCGCCCCGCCCGGACCGGTCAGTCCTGCGGCTGCACCCCGGCCCGCAGCAGCCCGTACACGTAGGCGTCGTCCAGCGCCTGCCAGGACGCGGCGATGACGTTCTCCGCGACGCCGACGGTGGACCACTCGCCGCGGCCGTCGCTGGTGGAGACCAGGACCCGGGTGATCGAGCCGGTGCCCAGGGCGCCCTCCAGGATGCGGACCTTGTAGTCCACCAGCTCCATGTGCGCCAACTGCGGGTAGATCCGCTCCAGGCCGACCCGCAGCGCCCGGTCCAGCGCGTTGACCGGGCCGTTGCCCTCGGCGGTGGTGACGATCCGCTCGCCCTTCGCCCACAACTTCACGGTCGCCTCGTTGGCGTGCGTACCGTCGGGACGGTCCTCGACGATCGCCCGCCAGGACTCGACCTCGAAGTAGCTGCGCGGGCGTCCCTCGACCTCCGCGCGCAGCAGCAGCTCGAACGACGCGTCGGCGGCCTCGTAGGTGTAGCCGGCCAGCTCGCGCTCCTTGACCCGCTCGACGACCCGGCCGACCAGTTCGCGGTCGTCCCCCAGGTCGATGCCGAGTTCCTTGCCCTTCAGCTCGATCGACGCCCGGCCGGCCATGTCGGAGACGAGCATCCGCATGCTGTTGCCGACCAGTGCCGGGTCGATGTGCTGGTAGAGATCGGGGTCGACCTTGATGGCGGAGGCGTGCAGCCCGGCCTTGTGCGCGAAGGCGGAGACCCCGACGTAGGGCTGGTGGGTGGAGGGGGTGAGGTTGACGACCTCGGCGATGGCGTGCGAAATGCGGGTGGTCTCGGCGAGCTTCCCCTCGGGCAGGACCTGGCGCCCGTACTTGAGCTCCAGGGCGGCGACGACGGGGAAGAGGTTGGAGTTGCCGACCCGCTCGCCGTAGCCGTTGGCGGTGCACTGCACGTGGGTGGCGCCCGCGTCGACGGCGGCGAGGGTGTTGGCGACGGCGCAGCCGGTGTCGTCCTGGGCGTGGATGCCCAGGCGGGCCCCGGTGTCCGCGAGGACGGTCCGCACGACGGCGGTGACCTGGGCGGGGAGCATGCCGCCGTTGGTGTCGCAGAGCACCACGACATCGGCGCCGGCCTCGCTCGCGGTGCGCACGACCTGCTTGGCGTAGGCCGGGTCCAGCACGTAGCCGTCGAAGAAGTGCTCGCAGTCCAGGAAGACGCGGCGGCCCTGGGCGCGGAGGTGGGCGACGGTGTCGCCGACCATCGCGAGGTTCTCCTCGGGGGTCGTGCGCAGCGCCAGTTCCACGTGCCGCACGTGCGACTTGGCGACGAGGGTGATGACCGGCGCCCCGGATTCCAGGAGGGCGGCGACCTGCGGGTCGTCCTCGACGCGTACGCCGGCCTTGCGGGTGGCGCCGAAGGCGACGAGCTGGGCGTGCCGGAAGTCGATCTCGGCGCGGGCGCGCTGGAAGAACTCGGTGTCCCGGGGGTTGGCGCCGGGCCAGCCGCCCTCGATGAAGCCCACGCCGTAGTCGTCCAGGTGCCGGGCGATGGTCAGCTTGTCGGCGACGGTCAGGTTGATGCCCTCGCGCTGGGCGCCGTCGCGCAGCGTGGTGTCGAAGACGTGGAAGTCGTCGGACACCTGGCCGCCGGGCCGGGGCTGCGGGGACGGTGCGGGTTCGGGTGCGTCCGTCATGCTGGTGGGGCTCCTGTCGGGATCTCGGTCTACCGGAATAACCGGCTCCACCGTCCCTCCATGATCCCTCGCGCTCCGCTTCCGGTGAACGGGTGGGCCGGAAACGAAAAAACCTCTCGCGGGTGCGAGAGGTCTGCGCGCGGGTCTGGGACGACGATGGCCGCGCCGTACTCGGTTCGTACGGGGCGGTCACTGCGGACCGGCGCGCCTGCTGCCAATAATCATGGCGAACGAGAGCACGGGGGCAGTCTGGCACGGCGGCGCGCCGCGCCGGTAACCGGTCTCACGATGCGGGCGGGGTGTCCGGGGGGTGGCGTGCCCCGGGGCGCGTCCGTCGGGTTGTGCGTCCGGCCCTGGGCTCGTCCGACCGGCGGCGGCCCCTCGCGCGGGGGCCGCCGCCATACGGCGCTCGGGCGGTGGCTCAGCTCGGCGACGCCCCCGCCCCGGCCTCCCGCACGCCGCCCGTCTCGGCCGCCCCTCCCGTGCCGCCCGTCCCGCCGGCCTCCCCCTTGCCCACCCGGTGCAGATCGATGCTCCGGGTCTCGCGCATCGTGACGTAGACGATCAGGGAGACGGCGGCGCAGCCGGCGACGTACCAGTAGTAGCCGGACTCGGCGCCGCCCTTCTTGAACCACAGGGCGACGTATTCCGCCGTACCGCCGAACAGCGCGTTGGCGATGGCGTACGGCAGGGCCACGCCCAGCGCCCGGATGCCGGTCGGGAACAGCTCGGCCTTCACGCACGCGTTGATCGAGGTGTAGCCGGTGACGATGACCAGGGCCAGCAGCGACAGCCCCAGGGCCGGCCAGAAGCTGCCGGCCTCCTGGAGCAGCGTCATGATCGGCACGGTCAGGAACGTCGAGCCGACCGCGAAGGTGATCAGCAGCGGCCGCCGCCCGATCCGGTCCGAGAGCTTGCCGGCCAGCGGCTGCAGGCACATGAAGACGAACAGCGCGCAGAAGCTGACCAGCGAGGCGGTCGGCTTGTCCATGCCGGCGCTGTTGGACAGGTACTTGGTGAGGTAGGTCGTGTACGTGTAATACGCGACGGTGCCGCCCATGGTCAGCGCGATGACCAGGAACGCCTCGCGCCTGTGGGCCAGCAGCGCCTTGAGGGTGCCGCGGTCGGGGTCGTTCCGGGCGCTGTCGTCCTCGGCGTAGACCTCGGTCTCCAGCATGTTGCGGCGCAGGTAGAAGACGACGCCGGCGCCCAGCGCGCCGACGACGAACGGGATGCGCCACGCCCAACCGTGCAGCGCGTCCTCGGACAGCGTGCGCTGGAGCGCGATCTGCAGCCCGAGGCCGATGAGCTGGCCCGCGGTCATCGACACGTACTGGAAGCTGGACGCGAAGCCGCGCTGCCCGGGCGCGGACGCCTCCGTCAGATACGTCGCGCTGGCCGCGTACTCCCCGCCGACCGACAGCCCCTGGAGCATCCGGGCGACCAGCAGGACCGCCACACCGCCGTAGCCGGCCACCGCGTAGGTGGGCGCGACGGCGATCAGCACCGCCGAAGCGGACATCAGCGTGACGGTCAGCGTGAGCGCCGCCTTGCGCCCCTTGCGATCCCCGACCCGCCCGAGCACCCAGCCGCCGACCGGCCGCATGAAGAAGCCGACGGCGAAGATGCCCATGGTGTTCATGAGGTTGGCGGTGTCATTCCCCTTGGGAAAGAACGAATCCGCGAAGTACACCGCGAAGCTGGCATAAACGAACCAGTCGAACCACTCGACCATGTTGCCGGCCGACCCGACCCAGATCTTCTTCCACTGCTCTCGTCCCATAGCCGATCACGCTCTCGGACGACAGGGCCTTCGGCAAGAGCCACCGCGGCAACGATCGCGCCTACTTACGTGCGTTGCGGTCATGGGCGGTGCCCGCGCCGGCGCGGACCCGCCGCCGGTGGCCCGGGTCCCTCACGCCTCGGGTATGGACAGCGACTCGTCCAGGAACTCCCGTACGTGGCGGCGTACTTGGTCGCGGTCGGTGCCGGGGAGGCCGACGACGAGGTGGGTGCCGAAGCCGTCGAGGAGGGCGCGGGTGCGGGTGGCGAAGCGTTCGGCGTCGACGGGTTGGAACTCGCCCTTGGAGGTGCCTTCGACGAGGAGGGCGACCAGGTCGCGGTGCCAGGCCAGCTCCAGTTCGAGCTGGCGTTCGCGGGTCTCGTCGTCGGCGTTCTGGGAGCGGTTCCAGACCTCCAGCCACAGGGTCCAGCGCGGGTCGCGGTGGCCTTCGGGGAGGTAGAGGTCGACCAGGGCGTCCAGGCGTTCGCGAGCCGGGACGAGGCGGGAGAGGGCGGCCCGGCGCTCGGCGCCGAGCTGCTCCTCGCTCCACTGGAGGGTCTGGAGGAGCAGCTCGTCCTTGGTGCCGAAGTAGTACAGGATGTGGCCGCTGCTCATGCCGACCTCGCGGCCCAGTCCGGCCATGGTCAGGCGGTCCAGGCCCTCGGCGGCGATGGTGTTCATCGCCGCGGCGAGGACCTGCTCACGGGGCTGGGTGAGCCGCCGCCGGGGACGGCGCACGGGACCGGGCACGGGGGACCTCCGGGGTCGGCTGGGCCTGCGGAATCAGACCTTCGGCTGCTGCTGGGTGATGCAGTGGATACCGCCACCCGCTGCGAAGATCGTACGGGCGTCCACCAGGGTCACCGTGCGCTCGGGGAAGAGCCGGCGGAAGATCCCGGCCGCGTGCTCGTCGCGCGGGTCGTTGAAGCCGCACAGGACCACGCCGTCGTTGCAGAGGTAGTGGTTGATGTACGAGTAGTCGACGAGCTCGCCGTCCTCCTCGATGACAGTGGGCGCGGGGACCTCCACGACCTCTAGCTGCCGTCCGCGGGCGTCGGTGGAGGACCGCAGGAGCTTGGCGATCTCGGCGCAGATCGTGTGGTCGGGGTGGTCGGGGTCCGGCTGGGTGTGGACGAGGACGACGCCGGGGCGGGCGAACGCGGCGACGATGTCGACATGGCCGCGGGTGCCGAACTGGCCGTAGTCGGCGGCGAGGCCGCGCGGCAGCCAGATCGCCTTGGTGGTGCCGAGGTGCGCGTGGATCTCGGCCTCGACCTCCTCGGCGGTGCGGTCGGGGTTGCGGCCCGGGTCGAGTTGCACGGTCTCGGTGAGCAGCACCGTGCCCTCGCCGTCGATGTGGATGCCGCCGCCCTCGTTGACGAGGGGGGTGGCGTAGCGGCGGGCACCGGCGAGGGTGGTGACGTGCTCGGCTATCTCGGCGTCGTGCTCCCAGCGGGCCCACTCCTGGGCGCCCCAGCCGTTGAAGACCCAGTCGGTGGCGGCGAGGCCGCCGTTGCCGTCGGTGAGGAAGGTGGGGCCGATGTCGCGCATCCAGGCGTCGTTCAGCGGCCGTTCGACGAGGTCGATGTCCGGGCCGAGGAGGGCGCGGGCGCCCTCGGACTGGCCGGGTCCGGTGACGACGGTGACCGGTTCGAAGCGGCGGACCGCGCGGGCGACCGCGCCCCAGGCGTCACGGGCCCGGGCCAGCGTCTCGCCGCCCTCCTCGCCGAACGTGAAGTTGGGGCCGGGCCAGGCCATCCAGGTCCGCTCGTGCCGTGCCCACTCCGGGGGCATCCGGAAGCCGTCGGCGACAGGGGTGTTCATACGGGATCCTCACGGTTTCGCGGTGACAGGAGTGGAGGGAGGGAAGAGGAAGGCGGAGGGGAAGGGGAGAGGAACGGGAAGCGGGGACGGCTGGACGGCTGGAGGGGGCGGGGAGCACGCACGAGGTGGCTCCCCGCGGCCCCTACAGGAAATACAGCCGTGACAGCGACACCGTGTCGGCCGGTTCCGAGCGCATCGGGTCGCCGTCGAGGGTGACCAGCCCGGTGCGGCCGTCGACCTGGACCTGTCCGATGCGGGAGTTGTGGACGAGGTCGGCGGGGCCGATGCCGCGGGTGCCGCGGACGGCGACCCGGCGGCGGCGGGTGGGCATGCCGTCGCCGCCCTGTTCGGCCGCGGCGCGTGCGACGAAGGCGACGGAGATCTCGGCGGGGGTCGCGCCGTGCGCCCCGAACTGCGGTCCCAGGACCAGGGGTTCGCAGGTGTCGGTGGCGGCGTTCGGGTCTCCGGTGACGCCGTAGGCGGGGAAGCCGGACTTCAGCACCAACTGCGGTTTGGCGCCGAAGAACTGCGGCAGCCACAGCACGATGTCGGCCATCTTGCCGACCTCGATCGAACCGATCTCGTGGGCGAGGCCGTGGGCGAGGGCGGGGTTGAGGGTGAGCTTGGCGACGTAGCGCAGCACGCGCGCGTTGTCGTCGTGCGGGCCGTCGCCCTCCAGGGGGCCCAGTTCGGCCTTCATCTTGCCGGCCATCGCGAAGGTGCGCCGTACGGTCTCGCCGGCGCGGCCCATGCCCTGGGCGTCGGAGGAGGTGATGCCGATCGCCCCGAGGTCGTGCAGCACGTCCTCGGCGCCCATCGTCCCGGCGCGGATGCGGTCGCGGGCCATGGCGGCGTCGCCGGGCAGGTCGGTCTTGAGGTCGTGGACCGAGACGATCATGCCGTAGTGCTCGGCTACCGCGTCCCGCCCGAAGGGGAGGGTGGGGTTGGTGGAGGAGCCGATGACGTTGGGGACGCCGGCCATCTTCAGGACGTTGGGGACGTGTCCGCCGCCGCAGCCCTCGATGTGGAAGGCGTGGATGGTGCGGCCGTCGAGCACCCGCAGGGTGTCCTCGACGGAGAGGCATTCGTTCAGCCCGTCGCTGTGCAGGGCGACCTGGACGTCGTGGTCCTCGGCGACGCGCAGCGCGGTGTCCAGGGCGCGGGCGTGCGCGCCCATGTCCTCGTGGACCTTGAAGCCGCAGGCGCCGCCCTCGGCCAGCGCCTCGACCAGCGGCGCGTCCCCCGAGGAGGAACCGCGGCCGAGGAAGCCGATGTTGACCGGCCAGGCGTCGAAGGCACTGAAGGCGTGGCCGAGCGCCCAGGGGGAGTTGACGCCGACGCCCCACACCGGCCCGAATTCCTGGCCGATGATGGTGGTCACACCCGACGCCAGCGAGGCTTCCATGACGCGCGGCGAGAGCAGGTGGACGTGGGTGTCGACGGCGCCCGCGGTGGCGATCATGCCCTCGCCGGAGACGATCGAGGTGCCGGTGCCGACGACGACGTCGACGCCGTCGAGGGTGTCGGGGTTGCCGGCCCGCCCGATGGCGTGGATGCGTCCCTCGCGGATGCCGATGGAGACCTTGCGGATGCCCTGGACGGCGTCGATGACCAGGACGTTGCTGATCACGACGTCGCAGGTCTCGCGGACCGAGGCGGCCTTGAGGTGCAGTCCGTCGCGTGCGGTCTTGCCGAAGCCGGCCAGGAACTCCTCGCCGGGCTTCTGGGAGTCGGACTCGACGCGGACGACGAGTCCGGAGTCGCCGAGGACGACGCGGTCCCCGGCCCGCGGGCCGTGGACCGAGGCGTACTCCCGCGGGTCGATGCTGCCGGTCATGCCTGCTCCTCCGCTCCCAGGTAGCCGCAGGCGGCCGCCCGCCGCAGCGCTTCCGTCTTGGCGCCCGGCGCGTCCAGCGGGCCGTCGACCAGACCGGCGAAGCCGATCGCGATCCGGTCGCCGCCGATCGGCACCAGACCGACCTCCGAGGAACCGTCGGGGTCGAACCGCACCGACGAGCCGGCCGGTACGCACAGGCGCATGCCGTACGCCGCGGCGCGGTCGAAGCGCAGCCGGGGGTTGGCCTCGAAGAAGTGGAAGTGGGAGGTGACGCTGACCGGCACGGTCGCGGTGTTGTGCACCGTGACGCGGGCGGCGGGCTCGGGCTCGGGGTCGGCGGGGCCGGGCAGCACCTCGCCGGGCGCGTACGCGGCCGACGCGCCGCCGGCGGGGGCGGGGGCCGCCGCGCCGCCGTGGATCGGGTCGCTGACCACCGCGAGGCGGGAGCCGTCGTCGAAGACGGCCTCCACATGCACCTCGGTGACGACCTCGGCCACGCCCGGCAGCACATCGTCCGGGCCGAGCACGGCGCGTGCGGCCTCGATGGCTTGAGCGAGGCGGCGCCCGTCCCGCGCCGCCTCGCAGACTGTGTCCGCGATGAGCGCGGTCGCCTCGGGCACGTTCAGCTTCAGTCCGCGGGCCCGGCGCGTGCGCGCCAGCTCGGCCGCGCCGAACAGCAGCAGCCGGTCGCGTTCCGTCGGGGTCAGCCGCATCCCGTCACACCTCCAGCTCGATTAGAGCATCACTCTAACTCGTAAATCGTCAAGCGCGAAAGCATTGACCTACGCCAGAAGTATGAGTCACATTGAGCGCTGCTCTAAGTTTCAGTCGCTCTCGCGACGACTAGAGCGACGCTCTAAGAAGCGTCATCTCGTACATCACCCACAGAACAGGCGCGAACCACGCGCAGCGAGCACCGCTCACACACTGTTGTCCGGCCTCTCAGGGGAGCCCTCATGCCGATAGAACAACGCGGAGTCGACACCATCCCGGACGAGGAACGCACCAGCGGGCCCCGCGACCTCGTCTCCATCCTGCTCGGCTCGAACCTCGCCCTCGGCGTAGTGATCTTCGGATGGCTCCCGGTCTCCTTCGGCCTGGGTTTCTGGCCGTCGGTGAGTTCACTCGTCCTGGGCACCGTCGTGGGCACCGTCCTCACCGCGCCCCTGGCGCTGGTGTCGCTGCGCACCGGCACCAACCTCTCCACCAGCAGCGGAGCCCACTTCGGCGTACGCGGCCGGCTCATCGGCTCGGTGATCGGCCTGCTGCTCTCGCTCGGCTACACCGCGCTGACCCTGTGGGTCGGCGGCGACGCGGTGGTCGGCACGCTCGCCCGGCTGTTCGGGCTGCCCAGCGGCGGCGTGACGTACGCGCTGGTCTACGCCGTCCTGGCCGCCTGTACGGCGCTGGGCGCGGTCTACGGCTACCGCCTGCTGCTGCGGCTGAGCCGGGTCCTGGCCATCGGCATGAGCGCGCTGCTCGCCATCGGCCTGTTCGCCTACGCCCCCGACTTCACCACCGCCGCCCCCGCGGGCTCGGAGTACCTGCTGGGCGGCTTCTGGCCGACCTGGCTGCTCGCGGTCGTCTCGGCCGGGCTCAGCGGCCCGATCGCCTTCATCACCCTGCTCGGCGACTACACCCGCTACATCTCGCCCCGCCGGCACACCTCCCGCAAGGTCTTCTGGGCCACCTGCCTGGGCCTGGTCGCCGGTCTTCTGGTGCCCCAGCTCTTCGGCACGTTCACCGCGGTCGCGGTGGGCGCGGGAGAGGACTACGCCGGTCCCCTGGTCGCCGGCGCCCCCTTCTGGTTCCTCGCCCCGCTCTTCCTGGCCGCCTCAGCCGGATCGGTGGGCAACGCCGGTCTGATGCTGTACTCCATGGGCCTGGACCTGGACGCCATCCTGCCGCGCGCCAGCCGCACCCAGGCCACGTACGTCGTCGCCGCCCTGGCCACGGGCTTCGTCTTCCTGGGCCACTTCGCGTGGGCCGCGCAGGACGCCATGACGTCCTTCGTGCTGCTGCTGACGGCGATCGGTACGCCCTGGGCGGTGATCACCGTCATCGGCTTCCTGCGCTGCCGCGGCGAGTACGACTCCGATGCCCTCCAGGTCTTCAACCGCCGCTCGCGGGGCGGCCGCTACTGGTTCCGGGCCGGCTGGAACCCGCGCGCCACGATCGCCTGGGCCGCGGGCTCGGTGATCGGCGTGGCCGCCGTCGACACTCCGCTCTACACCGGGCCGCTGGTTCCCCTCACCGGCGGGATCGACTTCAGCTTCCTGCTGTCCGCGGGCGTGGCCGGCGCCCTGTGCCTGGCGCTGTGCGCCCGGGACCACACCGCGACGGGTACGGCTACGGCTACGGACGCGTCGGCGGTGGACGGCGCGGCGCCGGGCGAGCCGGACAGCGAGCCGGACCCGGCGGTGGCGCCCGCCGGCTAGGTCCGTCCGCGCAACCATCCGGAAACACCGAAGGGGGGGGGGGGGGGGGGGGGGGGGGGGGGGGGGTGGGGGGGGGTTGGGGGGGGGGGGGGGGGGGGGGGGGGGGGGGGTGGGGGGGGGGGGGGGGGGGGGGGGGGGGGGATGGGGGGGGGGGGGGGGGGGGAGGGGGATGGGGGGGAG
>NZ_JBVIHH010000006.1:206316-221462 GCF_055570395.1 Streptomyces sp. NPDC031210 | reverse complement strand
ACCCCTCGGTGGAGCCCGCCCACCAAAACCCCCCCCCCCCCCCCCACCCCCCCCCCACCCCCCCCCCCCCCCCCCCCGGCCCTCGGGTTGTCCGGTGGTACGGAGGCGGCCAGGGGCTCAGCCGAGCCGGTGCATCCAGCCGTGGGTGTCGGGGGCCGCGCCCGTCTGGATGTCCAGCAGCGCCTTGCGCAGCTTCATGGTGACCTCGCCCGGCTCGCCGTCGGCGATCGTCCAGTTGGAGCGGGTGGACTTCACCGAGCCGACCGGGGTGATGACGGCGGCGGTGCCGCAGGCGAACACCTCCGTGAGCGAGCCGTCCAGGCTGGCGGCCTTCCAGTCCTCGACGGAGATCCGGCCCTCGCTGACGTCGTAGCCCAGGTCGGCGGCGATGCTCAGCAGCGAGTCGCGGGTGATGCCGGGCAGCAGCGAGCCGGTCAGCTCGGGGGTGATGATGCGGTCGCCGAACACGAAGTAGAGGTTCATGCCGCCCATCTCCTCGATCCAGCGGCGCTCGATCGCGTCCAGCCAGACCACCTGGTCGCAGCCGTGCTCGGCGGCCTGGGCCTGGGCGACGAGGGACGCGGCGTAGTTGCCGCCGGTCTTGGCGGCGCCGGTGCCGCCGGGCGTGGCCCGGACGTACTCCTGCGACAGCCACACCGAGACGGGCTTGACGCCGCCGGGGAAGTAGGCGCCGGCCGGCGAGGCGATGACGATGAAGAGGTATTCGTTGGCGGGCCGCACGCCCAGGCCGACCTCGGTGGCGAACATGAACGGGCGCAGGTAGAGCGACTCCTCGCCGGTGCCCGGCACCCACGCCTTGTCCTGGGTGATCAGCGCGTCACAGGCGGCGATGAACGTCTCGACGGGCAGCTCGGGCATGCCCAGGCGGCGCGCGGAGGACTGGAAGCGGCGGGCGTTGGCGTCCGGGCGGAAGGTCGCGACGGTGCCGTCGGGCTGGCGGTACGCCTTCAGGCCCTCGAAGATCGTCTGCGCGTAGTGCAGGGTCATGTTGGCCGGGTCGATCGACAGCGGCGCGTACGGCACGAGCTGGGCGTCGTGCCAGCCGCGGCCCTCCGTCCACTTGATCGTCACCATGTGGTCGGTGAAGTGGCGGCCGAAGCCGGGCCCGGCCAGGATCTGCTCCCGCTCCGCGTCGGACAGCGGGTGCGAGGAGGGCTTGAGCTCGATCGTGGGCGTCGTCATGAATGCGTGTCCTTCACTGCGTGTTCCGTGTGCCGCGCGTCACCGGCCCAGCCCTCCGGCCGGGGGTCCGGGGGTGCTCCCCCGGAAGATGCGGCACCGGTGCGGTTGTGGCGGCCGCGCTCATGACGCACCGGGTGGTTGGTGGGACGTCCGAGTTTCCTCACGGACGGCGGCCCTCGTCCGATTATCGCTCGTGGGGACCGGCGGAAGGAAACGCGTGCGCGAGCCAGGTTCGATGGTCGCACCCAACCGGGCGGTAGCACAGGCCGGGGGAACGCGGACGGCGCCGGGAGACGAAGGTCCCGGCGCCGTGCGTACTACTGGTGAGTGCGTGGGTGGGGGTCAGCCCGCTACGCGTGCGGCGAGGGCGTCGCCGATCTCGTCCGTGCTGCGGTGCGAGCCGTCCCGGCCCTCCAGGTCGGCCGCGACGGCCGCCTCGATGCGGGCGGCCTCGGCCTCGAAGCCGAGGTGGCGCAGCAGCAGGGAGACCGAGAGGATCGTCGCCGTCGGGTCGGCCTTGCCGGTGCCGGCGATGTCCGGGGCGGAGCCGTGCACCGGCTCGAACATCGACGGGAACTCGCCGGTGGGGTTGATGTTCCCGGAGGCGGCCAGGCCGATGCCGCCGGTGACGGCCGCGGCGAGGTCGGTCAGGATGTCGCCGAAGAGGTTGTCGGTGACGATCACGTCGAACCGCTCGGGCTGCGTGACGAAGAAGATCGTCGCGGCGTCGACGTGCAGGTAGTCGGTGGTGACCTCGGGGTATTCCGCGCCGACCTTGTCGAAGATGTTCTTCCACATGTGTCCGGCGTAGACCAGGACGTTGTTCTTGTGGACGAGCGTGAGCTTCTTGCGGGGGCGGGCGTTGGCCCGCTCGTACGCGTCGCGGACCACGCGCTCGACGCCGTAGGCGGTGTTGAGGCTGACCTCGGTGGCGACCTCGGCGGGGGTGCCGGTGCGCAGGCTGCCGCCGTTGCCGGTGTAGGGGCCCTCGGTGCCCTCGCGGACGACGACGAAGTCGATGTCGGGGCGGCCGGCGAGGGGGGTCGCGGTGTTCGGGAACAGCTTCGACGGACGCAGGTTGACGTAGTGGTCGAAGGCGAAGCGGAGCTTGAGCAGCAGGCCGCGCTCCAGGACGCCGGAGGGCACGGAGGGGTCGCCGATCGCGCCGAGCAGGATGGCGTCGTGGTTCTTGAGGGACGCCAGCTCCTCGTCGGGGAGCGTGTCACCGGTCGCGTGCCATCGCTTGGCACCAAGGTCGTACTCCTTGGTTTCCAGCTTGACGTCCTGCGGGAGGACCGCGGTCAGGACCTTGAGGCCCTGGGCCACGACTTCCTGGCCGATACCGTCACCGGGGATCACTGCGAGGCGAATGCTGCGAGACATGTCTGGACCCTACTCTCCGTCCCATTGATTGACACGTAGCGTCCGTCATACGGACACGTGGTGAGCCGGTCACCCGCCGTTCATGCCGGGGTCGGACAGCGGCAGTCTCGCCCTGGGAGATTCGCCGGCATGACTGGAATTCCCCGGGAAGCCGCACCCCTGCCGTCGCACACCCCGCGGGTGGGGATACCGGAGCGGCTCGCGGCCCGGATGAGCATGCCCGAGCAGCACGAATACCTCCGTACGAGGCTGACCCGCCGGGGCCTGCTGCGCGGCTCCGCCGCCACCGCCGGGGTCGTCGCCGGCTCGGGGCTGCTCTCCGGTTCGGCCTACGCCGGCTCCCCCACCCTCCTGGCGTCGCCGGCCGCCGCCTCCGTGGACGGCTCCCTGGTCGCCCCGTTCGGCCGGCATCTGGCCTTCGGCGCCGATCCGCGGTCGCAGATGCGGGTGAGCTGGCAGGTGCCGCTGGCGGTGCGGCGGCCGTATCTGCGGGTGGGGCTCGCGCCCTGGGACCTGGGCCGCAAGATCGAGGCGGAGGTGCGCGACCTGCACACCCCGTCGCTGAGCGCGCAACTGCCGGCGGTGCGGCAGTTCTACCTGCACGCCGCGCTGGACGGGCTGCGGCCGGGCACCACGTACTACTACGGGGTCGGCCACGATGGGTTCGACCCGGCCGACGCGCGCCACTTCTCCACCGTCGGCACCTTCCGTACCGCGCCCGCGCGCGCCGAGAGGTTCGTCTTCACCGCCTTCGGCGACCAGGGCGTGAGCTACCACGCGCTCGCCAACGACCAGTTGATCCTGGGCCAGAACCCGTCCTTCCACCTGCACGCGGGCGACCTCTGCTACGCCGACACCGACGGCCAGGGCTCCGAGGACGACACCTACGACGCGCGGGTGTGGGACCAGTTCCTGGCCCAGACCGAGTCGGTGGCCAAATCCGTTCCGTGGATGGTGACGACCGGCAACCACGACATGGAAGCGTGGTACTCCCCCAACGGCTACGGCGGCCAGAGCGCCCGCTGGACGCTGCCCGGCAACGGCCCGGACCCGGCGAACGCCCCCGGCGTCTACTCCTTCACCTACGGCAACGTCGGCGTCGTCGCGCTGGACGCCAACGACGTGTCGTACGAGATTCCCGCGAACCAGGGCTACACCGGCGGCGCGCAGACCCGCTGGCTGGACCGCCGGCTCGGCGCGCTGCGGGCCGAGCGGGGCATCGACTTCCTGGTGGTCTTCTTCCACCACTGCGCGTTCTCCACGACGAATTCGCACGCCTCGGACGGCGGGGTGCGCGACGCGTGGGTGCCGCTGTTCGAAAAGCACCAGGTGGATCTGGTGGTCAACGGCCACAACCACGTCTACGAGCGGACCGACGCCCTCAAGGGCGGCCGGGTCTCGCGGCGATTGCCGGTCGGCGGCAGCGTCGACTCCTCCCGCGAGGGCATCGTCTACGTCACGGCGGGCGGCGCGGGCCGGGCGCTGTACGACTTCCCGGTGCCGGACAGCTACGAGGGCCACGTCAAGGACCTCGACGCGGTGAAGACGTACCACTGGACCAAGGACCGCGCGAAGGCGGCGGACACGGTGACCTGGTCGCGGGTGCGCTACACGGGCTTCTCGTTCATCGCCGTCGAGGTCGAGCCCGGTCACCGTCCCCGCATGAGGGTCACCGCGCTCGCGGAGTCGGGCGAGCGGGTCGACCACTTCGAGGTCACCCGCCCGCGCCGGCATCGAACGGCCCCGGATCAGTGACCGGTCGCGCCACCGTTGTCGCGGCGGTCGAGCGCGCGCTGGAGGGCCGCAGCGGCGGCCCTGCGGTCGGCTTCGCTGGTCTTACGGGCGGCGTGGCGGGTCCTGCGGACAGCGGTCTCGGCCATGATTCACGTCTCCTATGCCAATGCCCCGAGAAGAGTGGGATGCGTCGATCCAGAAACGGCCGGAGGGGGCGGGGGCCTCGGCACGGCAGGGATCACCTGCACTGCGCACCGGGCCGCGTCCGCCGTCGCTCGATGGAGCGATACGTTCGGCTCCTACAAAGCTAGGACAGCACGGCCGTGATGTCTGCACAATTACTTGGGCTTCCTACTATCTGAGACGGAAACCGCCCGACACCCGGCCCCGACGTGGCCGTCAAGCCGTGAGCCGATAGTCGTACGAACCGGTGAACCGCCTCGCCGGCGCAGGTCGTCGCGAGGGGCCGGCGCCTACCTTGGCGGCGTCGCTTGTGCCGCCGGGCCGAGCCCGCCCACACTTGAGGAGGAGGTGCTGCACCATGACCGCTCTCGCACACGAGGCGCCCGAGACCACGACGCCCGGATCCGATCTGGACGAGGTCCTGTGGCAGGCATGGAAAGCCATGGAACTCCCCGAGGGCTTCCACGCCGAGATCATCGAGGGGTCCATCGAGGTGTCACCGACGGGTCGTTACTCGCACGGTCAGGTTGTCAACCGGCTGCGCCGCGCCATGGACAAGTTCCTGGACGGTGGCGATTACGCCGCCCGCCAGGACATGAACATCGTCCACGGCCGCAAGGTCTGGATCCCTGATGTCTTCATCGCCCCCGAGGACTGCGACGCGTACGTCACCGACGACGGAGTGGGCCTCAAGGCCACGGCCGTGGAGATGATCGTCGAGGTCGTCACTCCCGGCCACGACTGCGTCAAGCGGGACCGGGTCCGCAAGCGCCGCGCCTACGCGCAGGCCGGTATCCCTGTCTACGTCATCATCGACGACTACGACGAGGACGGCACGGTCACCGTGCTCACCTCCCCCGGCCCCGACAAGGGGACCTACGCGGATTCGATCCGCCGGCCGTACGGCACCGAGGTCGTCCTCCCCGAGGGGCCGGCCAAGGGCTTCTCCCTCACCGAAGCGATCACCGGCCCGCCGCGCGCCTCCTGACGCGACGGCGGCCCGGCACCCTTTCGCAGGGTGCCGGGCCGCCGTCGCGCGTCGGGGATCAGCCCATGTGCGGGTAGCGGTAGTCCGTCGGCGGGACCAGGGTTTCCTTGATGGAGCGGGTGGAGGTCCAGCGCATCAGGTTCTGCTTGGCGCCGGCCTTGTCGTTGGTGCCGGAGGCGCGGCCGCCGCCGAAGGGCTGCTGGCCGACGACGGCGCCGGTGGGCTTGTCGTTGATGTAGAAGTTGCCGGCCGCGAAGCGCAGCTTCTCGCAGGTGCGGGCGGCGGCGGCGCGGTCCTGGGCGATGACGCAGCCGGTCAGGCCGTACGCCGAGGCGCACTCCATCTGCTCCAGCATGCTGTCGTAGTCGGCGTCGTCGTAGACGAAGACGCCGAGGATCGGGCCGAAGTACTCGTCCTTGAAGATCTCGTTCTCCGGGTCGGTGGAGACCAGGACCGTCGGGCGGACGAAGTAGCCCTCGCTGTCGTCGTAGGTGCCGCCGGCGATGACCTCGATGGTCGGGTCGGCCTTGGCGCGGTCGATCGCCGCCTTGTTCTTGGCGAAGGAGCGCTCGTCGATGACGGCGGACATGAAGTTCGACAGGTCGCTGACGTCGCCCATGGTGAGGGAGTCGACCTCGGCCGCGAACTCTTCCTTGAGGCCGTTGTTCCACAGCGAGGCCGGCACGTACGCGCGGGAGGCGGCCGAGCACTTCTGGCCCTGGAACTCGAAGGCGCCGCGGGTCATGGCGGTCTTCAGGACGGCCGGGTCGGCCGAGGGGTGGGCGACGATGAAGTCCTTGCCGCCGGTCTCGCCCACCAGGCGGGGGTAGGTCTTGTACTTCTCGATGTTGTTGCCGACCGTCTTCCACAGGTACTGGAAGGTCTTGGTCGAGCCGGTGAAGTGGATGCCCGCGAGGTCGGGGTGGTTCAGGGCCACCTCGGAGACGTCCTTGCCGTCGCCGGTGACGAGGTTGATGACGCCCTTGGGCAGTCCGGCCTCCTCCAGCACCTGCATCAGCAGCACGGCGGCGAGGGTCTGCGTCGGGGACGGCTTCCACACGACGACGTTGCCCATGAGGGCGGGCGCGGTCGGCAGGTTGCCGGCGATCGCGGTGAAGTTGAAGGGCGTGATCGCGTAGACGAAGCCTTCGAGGGGGCGGTGGTCGGAGCGGTTCCACACGCCCGGGGAGTTCGCCAGCGGCTGCTCGGCGAGGATCTGCCGCGCGAAGTGGACGTTGAAGCGCCAGAAGTCGACGAGCTCGCAGGGCGTGTCGATCTCGGCCTGCTGGGCGGTCTTGGACTGGCCGAGCATGGTGGCGGCGGCCAGCGTCTCGCGCCAGGGGCCGGCGAGCAGGTCGGCGGCCTTGAGGATGATCGCGGCGCGGTCGTCGAAGGCCAGGTCGCGCCAGGCCGGGGCTGCGGCCAGCGCGGCGTCGACGGCGTCCTGGGCGTCCTGGACCGTGGCGTTGGCGTACGTCCCGAGCGTGGCCCGGTGGTTGTGGGGCTGCACGACGTCGAAGCGGTCTCCGCCGCCCATCCGCCGCTCGCCGCCGATGGTCATCGGCAGGTCGATGGGGTTGCCGGCCAGCTCCTTGAGCTTGGCCTCCAGGCGGGAACGCTCCGGGGTACCGGGGGCGTAGGTGTGGACCGGCTCGTTAACCGGCACGGGGACCTGGGTCACAGCGTCCATAGTGGCCGTGTCTCCTTCGATTTCGCTCGTCGGTTGTCGTACGTGGATCAAGCGGTGCGGCGCGGCCGCGTGGGTGGGCGGCCGCGGAGGTGCCGGCCGGGGGCTCCCCCGGGCTTCCAGCATCCACCCGGAGCCGCCTCCGTGGGGCCGGTCGGCCCCAGCCGGTCAGCGGCGGCCGGTCAGCGGCGGCCGGCCAGCGAACGCAGGAAGAACGCGAGGTTCGCGGGGCGCTCGGCGAGCCGTCGCATGAAGTATCCGTACCAGTCGGTGCCATACGGGATGTACACCCGCATACGGTGCCCGTCGGCGACCAGGCGCTCCTGCTCGCCCTCCCGGATGCCGTAGAGCATCTGGAATTCGAAGTCGGCCGGTTTGCGGCCGTTGCGCCGCGCCAGCTCCTGGCCGATGGCGACCATCCGCGGGTCGTGCGATCCGATCATGGGGTAGCCCTGCCCGGCCATGAGGATCTTCAGGCAGCGCACATACGCCTTGTCGACCTCCCGCTTGTCCTGGAAGGCGACGCTCGCGGGCTCCTTGTACGCGCCCTTGACCAGGCGCACCCGGGAGCCTTCCCCGGCGAGTGCGTGGCAGTCCTCCTCGGTACGGAAGAGGTAGGACTGCACCACCGCGCCCGTGCGGGGGAAGCGCTCGCGCAGCTCGCCGAGGATGGCGAGGGTGGAGTCGACGGTGGTGTGGTCCTCCATGTCGAGGGTCACGGTCGTGCCGGCTTCGGCGGCTGCTTCGACCACCGGAGTGACGTTCTTCAGCGCCAGCTCGTGGCCGCCGGGCAGCGCCTGCCCGAAGGCGGAGAGCTTGACCGACATCTCGGCCCGCTCGCCCAGGCCCTGGGCCTTGAGCGCCTCGGCGAGCCGGAGGTAGGCGTCGCGGTTGCGCAGTGCCTCGGCCGGGTCGGTGATGTCCTCGCCCAGGTGGTCGAGCGTGACCTCCATGCCGCGGGCGGCCAGCGACCGCACGGCCGTCATGGATTCCTCCAGCCGCTCGCCGGCGACGAACCGGTCCACCACAGGGCGGGTGACCGGAGCGGCCGCGACGAGGCGGCGGATGCTGTCGCTGCGCGCGGCGGCGAGGAGCACGGGACCCAGCATGGGCACCTCCACGTTTCAGGATGACGGATGCCGGGCGGGCGCCGGACGGGCAAGCGCGACGGCAAGGTGAGCCACCTGAAACTTAAGGATCGCGCCATCTTCCGGCCATCGACACCTGTCACGCCTTCGTGGTCGGGATCTCAGACAGATGTATGAGAATGGTGGGTGAGTGACGGAAGTGACGGCGACCGCGAAAGTGGTGCCGGTGACGGCAGTGCCGCGTGGTGGCACCGGGGCGCCGGTGCCGGACGCGGCGAGGAGGAAAGGGGCCGGGCGGCGGATGCGAGGCGACTACCAGCAACTGGTCGACGAGATCTCGGCGGCCCTCAGTGCGCCGGCGACGCTGGAGGACCGGGATTTCGGGCTGATCGCGTTCGGCGCGCACGAGGGTGACGACGACGAGGTGATGGACCCCGTACGGACCCGGTCGATCCTCCAGCGCCGGTCCTCGGCGGCCGTCCGGGCGTGGTTCGAGGCGTTCGGCATCGCGCGCGCCAAGACGCCGCTGCGCATTCCGCCGGACCCGGCCGCCGGCGTCTTCAAGGGCCGGATCTGTCTGCCCGTACGCCATCGCGGCATCGTGCACGGCTATGTCTGGCTGCTGGACGACGGGCATCTGACCGACCTGGCGCTCGGCGGCCACGGCGCGCCGCCCGACCCGCGGATCGCGCAGGCCATGGAGACCGCCGCCCGGATCGGCGCGCTGCTGGCGGACGAGGCCCGGGCGGGATCCGAACTGGGCGACCTGCTACGGGAGTTGCTGCTGTGCGCGCCGGGCGGGCGGCAGGTCGCGGCCGATGCCTTGAGCGACGCGCTGCGGGAGTCCCTGCGCTTTTCGCCGGGCGCGCCGCTCACCCTGGTCGCGGTGCTGCCCTGGGACACCACCGACACCGACGCGGCGCCGCTGCCGAGCCTGCCGGGGCTGCTCGCGGCGTGCGCGCTGCCGTCGGACGACGGCGTGCGCGATACGACGCGCCCCGCGGCGGGGGCCGGCGCCGATCCCCGCCGCGCCGACGGCCGGGCGGAGGGCGCGGCGGACGGCGCGAAGCGCGCGGACCCCGCCGCCCCGCCGCCCGCGGCGCCCTCCCCAGCCCTGGCCGCGCTCGTCCGCCTGCGCTCGGCCGACGCCCTCGCCCCGGCCCGTACGGTGGCCGACCACCTGCTGCGCTCACCACGGGCGGGCGCCGCGCCGGCGGCCGGGAGCGAGCCGCCGCGATCGGCGTCCCGCGGCGGCGGAACGGCCGGCCGGCAGCCGCCGCCCCGGCCCGGAGCCGCCGGGATCGGCGCCGGCACCCGGGAGTTGACCTCCCTCCCGTCCATCTGGCGGCAGGCCCTGCACGCCGCCCGCGCGGCCCGCGCCGAGCCGCGCCTGGGCGCCGTCACCCAGTGGGACGCCATCGGCGCCTACCGCCTGCTGACCGCCCTGCCGGGCGCGGCGCCCGACCCGGCGCTGGGCCCGCTGCTCTCCCCCGCGCACGCCGAACTCGCCCGCACCACCGAGGCGTTCCTCGACTGCGCGGGCCAGGCGAGCCGCACCGCCCAGCTTCTGGGCATCCACCGCCAGACGCTCTACTACCGCCTGGGCCGGGTGGAGAAACTCACCGGCCTGGACCTCGACGAGGGCGAGGACCGGCTGCTGCTGCACATGGCCCTGAAGGCGGCGCGGCTGTGAGCTCCCTACGCCTCGTTCTCCGCGGCCGGCTGTCCCAGTACCCGGCCCGTGGTCACCCGGCGCAGGGCGGTCGCCAGGTCGTGGCCGGTGGGCATGGTGTCGGGGGAGATCAGTGACTGGACCATCAGGCCGGTGAGCAGCGCCTGGAAGAAGGAGCCGACGACGCGGGCCGCCTCGGGGTCGACGTCGGTGTCGGGCACGCCCTCGAAGAGCGCGACCAGCCCCTCGTCACCCTCCGGCCGGGCCTGGCCGATCGCCTCGCGCAGGGCGTCGTCGCGCGGCAGCAGGCCCAGCACCTCGACCTGCGCGGCGATGAACTGCCGTTCCTCGGCGATCCGTTGCAGGAACTGGTCCCAGACCGCGGCGAACCGCTCCAGCGGCTCCGCGTCCGGGCCGCTGTGCGCCGCGGGCGCCTCGGCCACGCCCGCGCCCCACTCCTCGATGGAGGCGATGAGCGCCTTGCGCATCAGGGCGTCCTTGGAGCCGTAGTGGTAGCCGATGGAGGCCAGGTTGGCGCCGGAGGCGGCGACGATGTCGCGGGCGGTGGTGCGCGCGTACCCCTTCTCCAGCAGGCACCGCTTGGCGCCCTCCAGGAGATCTTCACGGTGTCCCATGGGCGGCATGCTACCGGCGCGCCATACGTACGTACCAGACGAGCGTCTTATACGCGCGTACGCGCCCCGGTCACCGGCGCCGGTGGGGCCCGGGGCCCTTCCCCTCGTCGGTACCCGGCTCGCCCCTCCCGTCGTCGAACTCCAGCTTCTCCTTGCGGATCTCGGCGCTGACCTCCCGCTGTTCGGTCACCCGCTCGGTCTCCAGGCGCACCCGCTCGACCGCCACGGTCTTCTTGGTGACCACGACCTCCTCCTCGTGCAGGACGACCTCGACCTCGCCCTCCCCGATCCGCGGGGCGCTCCGGCCGGTCACGAGGTCCTCCCCGGTGATCTTCTCGCGGACCATCCGCACCTCGTCGTGGCTGACCGGGACCGTGCGGTGCACGTGCTCGGTGACCACGTGCTTGCGCAGACGGGCCCGGCCGCTCTCGTGCTCCTCGGTGCCGACCTGGATCCGCTCCTCGGAGAGGGTGATCTCCGTCGGGCCCTCTTCGAGGGCGGCGTCGGCCTCGTCGCGGCCTCGGGACATCGCCATGGCGCCGGCTCCGGCGCCCGCCCCCGCGCCCGCCCCGGCCGTCGGTCCCCCGGCGGCTTCCGTGCGGTCGGGCATGAGCTTGTTGCGCTCGCCCTCCGTACCGCGCATGCCGGGCGCCGTGCCGGGGCCGCCGCCGGGCGTCGTGCCGGGCCGGGTCCCGGACGGGGTGCCGGCCGGGGTGGTCGTGTCGGAGCGCAGGGTGGTGCCGCCCGCGCCGGGCCCGCCGAAGTTGCCGGGCCCTCCGGGATTGCCGGGGTTCCCGGGCCCGCCGGGGTTGCCGGGGTTCCCAAGCCCTCCGGGATTGCCGGGGTTGTCGCCCGGCCGGGTCAGCCCGTAGTGGCGGTAGAGCTCCTCCTCCTCCGAGGGGTCGAGGTGGCCGTCGGCGTCGATCCGCGGCGCTTCCTTGATCGTCTCCTTGGCGTGCGGAACGTGCAGGTGGTCGCCCTCGCGCCGGGCCCCGGCGAGCGGCACGAAGGTCTCCTTCATCCCGAAGAGCCCGGTACGCACGGTGATCCACTCGGGGACGTTGGTGGCGTCGTCCCGGTAGACCTGCTGAACCGTGCCGACCTTGGCGCCCGCTTCGTCGACCACGTGCAGGCCGGTCAGGTTCCGCGGGGCCTCACCCAGGGGTGCGTTCATGGCGTCTCTTCTCCTTCCGCACGCGCCGGTGACGGGTACGCGCACTTCCCATTGCGCGACGCCCGCAGCCGCGCAGCGAGTCGAGCGGAGTCGGTGCCCGGTGGACTCCGGCCCCTCGGAACGCCGGGCGCGGGCCCGGCACCTCACCACCGAATAGGCCGTTCGGGTGAACCGTTGCCCCTTGAAGCGTCCGGACCGGTGGGGCTCGGTTCCCCCACCGGCCGCACGGGCGCACACGAACGGGCCCGGGCGCCGCCGAAGCGGGGCCCGGGCCCGTGGGAAGGAGCGAAAACCGGCGGCTCAGTCGCCGAGGTTCACCGCGCGCACGGAGGTCGCGCCGATCTCCTCCGCGATCTCGCTGAGCACGCTCGGCGGGATGGTGTCGTCGACGGTCAGCGCGACCAGCGCCTCGCCGCCCACGTCGGCCCGCGAGACCTGCATGTTGCCGATGTTGATGCCCGCCTCGCCCAGGATCCGGCCGACGGTGCCGACGACGCCGGGGCGGTCGCTGTAGCGCAGGAACGCCATGTGGTCGGCGAGCGCGAGGTCGATGGAGTGCTCACCGACCGCGACGATCTTCTGGGTGTTCTTGTGGCCCGAGAGCGTGCCGGAGACCGACACCTCGTCGCCGCCGGCGAGGGTGCCGCGCACGGTCACCACATTGCGGTGCTCGGGCGACTCGCTGCTGGTGGTCAGCCGCACCTCGACGCCGCGCTCCTGCGCGAACAGCGGGGCGTTGACGTAGGAGACGGTGTCCTCGACGACGTCCTCGAAGACGCCCTTGAGCGCGGAGAGTTCGAGGACCTTGACGTCGTGCTGGGTGATCTCGCCGTACACCTCGACGTCGAGGCGCAGCGCGACCTCGCCGGCCAGCGCGGTGAAGATCCGGCCCAGCCGCTCGGCCAGCGGCAGCCCGGGCTTGACGTCCTCGGCGATGACGCCGCCCTGGACGTTGACCGCGTCCGGCACCAGCTCGCCGGCGAGGGCCAGCCGCACCGACTTGGCGACCGAGATGCCGGCCTTCTCCTGCGCCTCGCCGGTCGACGCGCCCAGGTGCGGGGTGGCGACGACCTGGTCGAACTCGAACAGGGGGGAGTCGGTGCACGGCTCGGTGGCGTAGACGTCGAGGCCGGCGCCGGCGACCCGGCCCTCCTTCAGCGCGGTGGCCAGCGCCGCCTCGTCCACGATCCCGCCGCGCGCGGCGTTGACGATCCGCACCGACGGCTTGACCTTGTGCAGCGCCTCGTCGCCGATCAGGCCGACCGTCTCGGGGGTCTTGGGCAGGTGGACGGTGATGAAGTCCGCCACCTGGAGCAGCTCGTCGAGGGAGAGGAGCTTGACGCCCATCTGCGCGGCGCGGGCCGGCTGGACGTAGGGGTCGTAGGCAACGACCTTCATGCCGAAGGCGGACATCCGCTGCGCGACCAGGACGCCGATCCGGCCGAGGCCGACGACGCCGAGGACCTTCTCGCTGAGCTCGACACCGGTGTACTTGCTGCGCTTCCACTCGCCGTTCTTCAGGGCGGTGTTGGCCTGGGGGATGTTGCGGGCGGTGGCGACCAGCAGACCGCAGGCGAGCTCGGCGGCGGTGACGATGTTCGAGGTCGGGGCGTTGACGACCATCACGCCGGCCTTGGTGGCGGCGGAGACGTCGACGTTGTCCAGGCCCACGCCGGCGCGGGCGACGACCTTCAGCTTCTTCGCGGCGGTGATGGCCTCGGCGTCGACCTTCGTGGCGCTGCGCACGAGGATGGCGTCGACGTCGGCGATCGCGGGGAGAAGTTCGGCGCGGTCCGCGCCGTTGCAGTGCCGGATCTCGAAGTCCGGACCGAGGGCGTCGACGGTGGCGGGCGAGAGTTCTTCGGCGATCAGTACGACAGGTTTCGAGCTCACGTGGTCTTCAGTCCTCAACTAGTCCCGGGGACCCCTCCCGTGCCCTGGGGCCACGGGGGAGGACGGCCGTCCCGACGGCCGAAGGCGGTGAAGGGGGCAGCCGCGTGGAAGACGCACGACGCTGTGAGCCTGACGCGCTTGTGGTTTTGAGTGTAGTAGCGGTCGGGGGCACGTCCTGCGCCGAAGCGTCAGGATCACCCGTGCGTGTACTACGCGGTGGACAAGGCGGTGACACCGTACGGACAGGGGGCCGCGGCCTGCGCCGCGACCCCCGTCCCACGGGCTTACGCCTCGTCGTCCACCCAGCTCATCAGCTTGCGGAGCTGCTTGCCGGTGGTCTCCAGGAGGTGGTTCTCGTCGGCCTTCTTGTACTCGTTGTACTTCGGCAGGCCGGCGTTGTACTCCGCCATCCAGTTGTTGGCGAAGGTGCCGTCCTGGATCTCGGCGAGCACCTTCTTCATCTCGGCCTTGGTGTTCTCGTTCACGATCCGCGGGCCGGTGATGTAGTCGCCCCACTCGGCGGTCTCGGAGACCGACCAGCGCATCTTCTCCAGGCCGCCCTCGTACATGAGGTCCACGATCAGCTTCAGCTCGTGGAGGCACTCGAAGTAGGCGATCTCGGGCTGGTAGCCCGCCTCGACCAGGGTCTCGAAACCGGCCTTGACCAGCGCGGAGGCGCCACCGCACAGGACGGCCTGCTCACCGAACAGGTCGGTCTCGGTCTCCTCGGTGAAGGTGGTCTTGATGACGCCGGCGCGGGTGCCGCCGATGCCCTTGGCGTACGAGAGCGCCAGCGCGAAGCCGTTGCCGGTCGCGTCCTGCTCGACGGCCGCGATACAGGGCACGCCGCGGCCCTCTTCGTACTGGCGGCGCACGAGGTGGCCGGGGCCCTTGGGGGCGACCATGCAGACGTCCACGCCGGCCGGGGCCTTGATGAAGCCGTAGCGGATGTTCAGGCCGTGGCCGAAGAACAGTGCGTCGCCGTCCTTGAGGTTGTCCTTGATGGACTCCTCGTAGACCTTGGCCTGGATCGGGTCCGGCACCAGGATCATGATGACGTCGGCCTCGGCGGCCGCCTCGGCGGGGGTCACCACGCGCAGGCCCTGCTCCTCGGCCTTGGCCTTGGACTTGGAGCCCTCGTGCAGGCCGACGCGCACATCGACGCCCGAGTCGCGCAGCGACAGCGCGTGGGCGTGGCCCTGGCTTCCGTAGCCGATGACCGCGACCTTGCGGTTCTGGATGATGGACAGGTCGGCATCGTCGTCGTAGAACAGCTCGGCCACTTCGGGTATCTCCTTGGATCTAGCTGGTTGCCCACACAGTACGTCGGGCGGGATGAGGTAGGCCCGCGGGTCTCGCCATGCGAGCCGCGGGGCGGGGGGGGGGGGGGGGGGGGGGGGGGGGGGGGGGGGGGGGGGGGGGGGGGGGGGGGGGGGGGGGGGGGGGGGGGGGGGGGAAAGGGGGGGGGGGGGTGGGGGGGGGGGGGGTGGTGTTGCCTGCGCCGGC